>CAVISO010000008.1:0-35019 GCA_963645435.1 Sphaerochaetaceae bacterium
CAATATCGTAGTAGAGCTGGAAGTGGTCTTCAATCTCTTCTGGGAAGACGTTCTTTCCGCCGTCTGTAACAATAATGTTCTTTGCACGTCCGGTGAGATAGACAAAACCACGGTCATCCATGTAACCAATATCGCCGGTTCTGAGCCAGCCATCTTCTGTCATAATCTCAGCGGTTGCCTCTGGATTGTTGTAATAACCCTGCATGATGTTAATACCACGGACACAAATTTCACCATTGCCCTGTTCGTCCTTGTCAATGAATTTAACTTCCATGTTGGCAAGAACTTTACCAATACTGGTTTCTTCATAGTCAAAGGTTGGGTTAAGGGTAATGATTGGGCTGGTTTCTGTTAAGCCGTAACCCTGGACAAAGTCAATGCCCAACTGGTTGAACTGTTTGAAGGTTGAGGCTGGAAGTGGTCCACCACCAGAGATACAAATTCTGTTCTTATCAAGAGAAACTTTCTTAAGAAGGAAGCCAAACATCTTCTTGCCAATGTTTACCTTGAAGACCTTCTTTACAAAGCCAGAGAAGCTCATCATTGCATGAATCAATCCGCTTACAAACTTGCCCTTCTCTTCAACTCCCTTCATCATGGCTGAAATGAGTTTGTTGTAGAGCATTGGTACAGCAAGGAACATTGTGACTCCGCCCTCTTTCATCTCTTTAAAAATCTGCTTAATGATAAGGCGCTTACCAAAGACAACGTTCGCACCAACGGACATAGACTCAATGAAAACTGCCAGCATTGTGTAAGCGTGATGGATTGGAAGGATGGCGTAGAAGACATCGGTCTCATAAATATTCATCTGGCTTTGTGCGCTGTAGCAGTCGCCTGTGAGGTTCTGATGGGTGAGCATGACGGCTTTTGGGGTGCCGGTGGTGCCGCTGGTGAAGAGGAAGGCGGCAAGGTCTGTTGCAATTGGCTTTTCAAAGGGCTGGGTGCCTACGTCTGGCAGGTTGAAGATGTAGTTATCTTCAAAGCCCTTTTCTTCCAGGCTGACCTTGAAGAGATAGTCCTTGTCTTTGCCAATTCTGTCAATGCGTTCGCCATCAATGAACAGACCCTTGATTTCAACAAAATCAACTAGGTGCTGAATCTCAGCGTCGGAAAGAGAATAGTCAACAGGAACAACAATTGCGCCCATATAAACAATTGCCATGTAAGCAACTGCCCATTCAGGACTGTTTTTGCCAGTTACTGCAACACGGTCGCCTTTGCGAATTCCTTTTGAATAAAGCCATGCTGCAAGCTTGATGATCTGAGCCTTTGCCTCGGTGTAGGTAAAGCAAATATGTTTTGGGGAGAAGGCTTCAAAGCACTTTCTAGAACCCCAACGGGCTTCAGTAATTTCAAACATTTCGCCCAGTGTTGGCCAATCGCCATTAAAATACTTACCTCTGTAATTGTCCAAAAAATCCCATGGAATTGGGTTGTGTTTTTTACCCATAATTTATTCTCCCTAAAGTCAGTGAAAGTTAATAAAAATTAACATAGGTCTAACATTATGAATATATCAAAGTAGTACATCGTTTGCAATACTTTTCTGACGCATAGCAGTTTTGTGTCAAAAAAACAATAGAATGGACATATCCTGCTCAAATAAATAGAATACCTTCAAGAATAAAAGGGGTTGATATGGAGTTTACGTCGTTTGACCAGATTGTAAATTACATGGAGCATTTTACAAATCTGGAGAAAAAAACAAACCTATACAGCGTGCGCACCTACAGGCTTGACCGTATGCAGGCGCTAATGCAGGCTTTAGGCAACCCCCAAAACAGCTATAAAACCCTCCACGTGGCGGGCAGCAAGGGTAAGGGTTCCACTGCAAGCTACTTGGCAAGCGGACTAAAAGCCGCCGGTTTCAAGGTTGGTCTTTACATGTCACCACACGTTACAGACTACCGCGAGCGTTTCACCCTCTGTGGTCAGTTTATTCAAGACGAACTTCTTATAGCAACAGGAAATAAACTGCAACACATGCTTGAAGGCTTCAAGTTTTGTGATAATCTAGGCGAAAACGAACCCACAACCTTTGAGCTCTATACTGCCTTTGCCTTCCTTCTTTTTCACGAAATTGGTTGCCAGTGGGCTGTCATTGAAACAGGTCTTGGAGGGCGCCTTGATGCCACCAACATTCTTCTTCCCCAAGCTAGCATTCTCACCCCGATAGAGCTGGAACATACAGAAATTTTGGGCTCCACTATAGAGCAAATTGCCACGGAAAAATCTAAAATCATTAAACCTGGCGTTCCCGCTTTCACCTCTTCCCAGCAGTTTGCGGCTCTTAAGGTTTTTCAAGCAGAAGCAAACGCTCAACATTCTATGCTTCATGAGTTTGACCAGGAGATTGAAAACCTAGAAACCTGCTACAAAGACGGCAAACAACATACTGCGGTTGTTTTTTCAGACGGCTTTAACACAAGTTATGACCTCTGTATGTGGGGGAAGGTTCAGGCCCAGAACAGTGCACTTGCCCTTATGGTTCTAAGAAGTCTTGGTTTATACCTAAGAGGCGCTACAGAAAAGGCCTTTGAGGAAAATCAGATACCAGGAAGACTAGAAAGAATTAATTGGTTACGTCCACTATACTTAGATGGCGCCCATACTCAAAACAGCATGGGACATTTACTTGAGACCTTCAAAGAAATGTACCCGCAGGTAACCACTCAAGGAGTTTGCATTTTTGGGTCTGTAAGCGGTAAAAACCATAGCGCAATGTGTGATGAAGTTTTGGGCTGTTTTGATAAAATAATTGTCTGTAGACCAGGCACCTTTAAAAAAAGTGATCCAGAAGCCTTATACGAGTTACTTTCATCCAAGAAAGCTGAAAATCCAGCATATAATAATAAAGAAATATATCTGAAATGCGATGCAAAGGAGGCTTTGACGTTGGCTGTTCAAATTACCAAAGAGGAAGAGCCTATTCTTGCCTGTGGCTCTTTTTATCTGGCTGGTGTGATTAAAGAAGCATTAGAGGTTTAACATGTCCCTGAACTGGAAAGAAATGGAATTAATTATAAAGGAAGCAAATCTTGAAGGAAGCAAGATACAAGGAGTAATTCAGAATTCCTTTCATGCTGTGACTTGGGAGCTTTATAATAGAGAAAGGGGCAGATTTAGTTTTTATTCCGAACTTGGCACACAATCTAGCAGAATAAACCTAATTTCGGTAAATTCTAAGCCGCAGAAGACAAAAAAGCTGCAAAGATTTGAACAATACGCCAGAAAAAATCTTGAAGGTTCCACAATAATTAAATGCTACCAAATGCCCTATGACAGAGTTCTTATTTGGGATTTAGACAACCATGGAAGAAAACTTAAGGTTATCATAAGACTTTACAGTGGACCTGGAGCCAACATAATTGTCACAGATGAAAATCTGGTTATTCAGGATTTGCTGCTTAGACGTCCTGGAAGAGATGAAACCAGCAGTAAGGTCCTGGAGCTGGAAACCAAGACAGAGGAAACTAAAGAATTTACCATAAGACCCTACGAAGGTTCTTCCTTCAATGAATATGTAGAAAAAAGCTTTTCACAACAACAAACAGAAGACCTTAAATCTCAATTAATAAAACAGGTACAGGCAAGAAGAGACCATGAACTTTCCAGACTCTGCACCTCTATCAAAAGTGCAGAGAAAGCGCTTGAAGCCAACAAAGATTATGCTGAGCTAAAAAAAGATGGAGATTTTCTTTCTGCCAACTCCTATCAGATAAAAAAAGGCATGGATCAAATTACATTGGTGGACTGGGTCACAGACCCAACTGGAAACAGTACCATCACCTTACAACTGGATAAAAGTCTGACACCAGGAGCCAACGTTCAAGCCTACTATGACAAATACCAAAAGGCCAAAGGAACCTATGAAAATGCACTTTCTGAAGTTGAAAAGCTAAAGCAGGAATATGAACAAACTCAAGCCCGCTACAATAAGGTTCTTGAAGAAACAGAAGATGAAGAAGTTCAAATTCGCAGACTTAAAGCTATCTTAGACAAAGCAGTACCTCAGCAACAACTTCAACAGGGTCCTGGAATCAGATGCACAAGTGGCGGTTTCTTGATTCTTGCAGGTAGAAATGCAAAGGAAAACGAAGAACTTTTACGCCATCATGCAAAAGGTAACGACCTATGGCTACATACCAGAGACTTTCCGGGAGGCTATGTCTTTATAAAGTTTAGAAGAGACAAAACAGTACCACTTGAAGTACTTTTAGATGCTGCCAATATTGCAGTTCTATACTCAAAGGGCAAGAACTCAAAATCAGTAGATTTGTACTATACACAGGTCAAATACCTGAGAAGACCAAAGGAAGGAAAAACAGGTCTTATTCTTCCTACTCAGGAAAAGAATCTAACAATTAATCCTGATCCACAACGAATATCAAGGCTTCTGCCAAAGGAAAACCAATGAAAAACGCCTGTGAGGGAGTCCTCTATCCAATAAACGCAACTTCTCAAATAAAGTTAAAGCCTCTAGGTATTGCACCAAGAGAACTCTCAATCCTGGGTTCAAATCAAAAAGCAATTGAGGTTCCACACAAAGCCTGGCTGTATTGCAAAGAAGAACTGGAAGATACCTTCTCTTATCTCTTGGAGCAACATAAGAAGGTTTCAACACTCTTTGTATTGGCTCCCCTGCACAAGGGACCAATAGCTTTTGATGAGCGCTTTAAGGTCTACTGTCCTGAAGATGGAAGGCTTAGAGGCTCAGACTGGCAAATAGCTCTAAATACGCCGCAAGAAATTAAAGAATTACATTTCATAGAGGCCAATGATGATGTATGCACGGAGGAGCACAGCCTTGAGATTCTTGCTCCTTTTATTTATAAATGCTGGCCTAATGCTAATATTTGTTATTTGCTAGCACCATTGCTAACAACAAATGAAGCTGAAGAAATATGTGAAATTACCTCAATTATTGGACGTTTTTATCCCAATTCCATTATATTTCTCAGTAACAACCAAGAAACAAATTGTGCCCATTTGTGGATGTCTTCAAATGGACAATGAAAGAGATAAGACAAATGATTAAAAGTAGCGATATTTTCAGAAAAGATAACATGCTTTGCATTGCTATTGCCTCTTCCTCTATGGAAGTACGGGGAGCCGATTTTACTAGAGAGAGAACTCCTGCAATGTTATACAAGAACGGTACCTTTGTTGATGTTCCCTGGTTTGGTTTGAGACTTATCAATGACAAAAGGTGTCTCTGTTTTGATGAAAAGCCCTTTGAAGCAGCCAATGAGCAACAACTTTTAATTCCTTCTTCTGAACTATCGCTAAGTCTTAGGAACAAGAGTTTTGAACTGTTATATAATCTGGCCAGTGCGCTTGATCTGATTGATAAGAATCCTTCTCTGAAGAATTTTCTTGATTGGAATTTTTACAGCTTACCCTTGTCTAGTTTTTACTTCTTACCAGACAACAGTGTCTTCCTTCTTCCCCAAAAGGCATCGGATTTAATTGACAGCCTGACTACAGACGAAGACCGATTTTCAGACCGAGAAGCCTGGTATGTGCATGAACAGGCAAATGACTTTGGTAAGGCAAACTTCCTATTTCAATTGTTGTATTATTCTCTGACTGGAATTAAGCCTTATGGCTTAAAAGATGTACGAAATACTGGGTTTAAACCTGTACCAGTATCGCTTTATTTTAAGAATAATCAAGGCAAGCTACCAGCTGAGTGTGAGCAATTACTCAGAGACATTGAACAAGTGTTCAAGCTGAAAAGAAAGGACATGTATAGAGTTAGCAATCCTTATGAATACTTTAAGGAGAGCCTAAAAGTTGCAATGGAGAAATCCAGTCCATCTTCTTATCTGCAAACAAATTCAATAGTTTGTGAGGATTACTTACTAAAGCTAAACAAGAAGGCAAATAGAAACATTTTTCTTAGAAAAAAAGGAACTGTGCTTGCAGCAATTGCTGTGGCTGTAATTGTGGTTATTGCTATTGTCTGGTATTACATTGCCCTTGCAATAGCCCCGCCGCAGACTGCCGGGTATACAAAAGAAGAGATAGTTAGGACGTATTACCAAGCCCTAAATGACCTGGATATAACAAATCTTGAAGATTCTCTTGCTCGCGGTTGCAAAAGCCCAGACAGCCAGGAGATAACCACCCTTTACGTTTCTACTAAGACAAGACAGGCCTATGAGAATCTAAATGTTTTGATGAATCCTCAGCAATGGCTTGATGAGGGAAAACCTGCGCTGGTTACAGGAGGGATGGTTTATGGAGTTACAAATATTAATCTTGAAGAGCTTTCTGAAGACACTGTAAGAGCCACCTTTGACTATTACCTCCCGTATGACGAAGAAGAGAACGAAGAAGAGAACGAGGGAAAGAGCGAATCACAGGATTACGACCCTTATGAAGAAGCAACCTCTACTCTCATTGCAAAGTACAAAAAGGTGGTAGACTTCACTTTTGTCACCAATAAAACCTGGCTGGAAATCTCAGGCATCAAGGAAGTTGAGTGTACCTTACAAGAAATCTACGAGGTACCTTACAAGGAGAAGGACTCCTCTGAGTCCACCATACTTTTAACCAACTCAATATTCTGAGGGTCTTGAGGCGACATCCATTGAACGTTGGCAAAACTTCTGAAAAAGGTCATTTGCCGTTTTGCATAATGAATAGAATTCATCTCAATCTCGCCCAAAATAGCCTTAATTTCTTCAGCGCTAAGTGCATCAAAAGCAGCCAAAGAGGACTCCTTGTCCCCTTTCCAAATATGGTTTAAGAACTCTTTATACCCTATGCCCTGCATACTCTGCCAAGAGGGACAACAACCCATTTCAAGAAGACTTCGTATTTCTTCCAATAGTCCCTGCTTAAGCATAATTTTAACCCTCAGTCCAATGCGAGATTTTAGTTCTTCTTTATCCCTGCAAAGCCCAATGCTTAAAACTTTCATATTGTTTCTAGGCACAGATGGGAGGGCGAAACTAGAAAGTGGTTTACCACAAGTCCTGTAAACCTCAAGAGCCCTTGAGATTCTATATCCATCATTAGGATTTATTCGCAGCCCAGAGATCCTGTCTACAGAGCATAAATACTTATGAGCCTCAGCAAGACCAACGGTCTTAAGGTAATTTGCAACCTCCTCTCTTATAAGAGGATCACTTTTAGGTGCCTCTGAAAGCCCATATAAAAAATGCTTAAAGTAAAAAGCAGTACCACCGGAGACTACTGGAATCTTACCTTTAGACCAAATCTCTTTGCACGCTTCATCTGCTAAGCGTATAAAATCTGCAACATTGTAGTTTTCCCAGGGCTCCAGGATATCAATAAGATGATGTGGAATCTTTGCTACAGTAGCAGCATCTGCCTTAGCAGAGCCAATGTCTAAATGTTTGTAGACTTGAACGCTGTCTGCGTTAACCACTTCTGAATAATCAGAAAAGCAGTCGCAAAGCAACTGCGTTTTTCCTACTGCCGTAGGACCAAAGAGGAATATTACTTTTTGGTTACTGTCACTCTGGCTTGCTGTATTCAACTTCGTCGTTGAGAACTTTCTCTAAGACCACAGAAACAATCTTCTCATGGTTATTTTCAAGTTCTTCTTCAGTTTCTTTGTTGGCAGCCATGATTGCAGCCTCCTTGATGGCCACACATGTCATTTCGTAAACATTAGCGTCTTTATCAATAAGTGTATCAAGTGGAATGCTCAAGATGTTTCTCCTCGTCTGATTTAATCAGCACAGTGTTGTGATTATAGTTTTTTTCAATTTTTTTGTACAGTGTCTATCGCAAAACTCTTGTCACGCATAGAAGTCCTGCTTCCTGAGCAATTTGCGAAACCTTGAGTTTATTTTCTTTTACGTACTGAGTTATTTTCATAGCCATATTATAACTGAATTCAGTTAAATATGTAAAAAAAATTAACTGAACAAAGGTTTTTGCAAAAACCTCAACAGCATTTATTTAACAGCTTCAATAGCCTTTACAATCTCGTCAACAATACTTTCAGGCGTTCTACCTTCAGTATCAATTACCAGGTCAGCCATAGAGGTATCGTCATTATCAATGCCATAAATTCTCTTATATCTAGCACTATCATGACCATCACGTCCCTGGGTCTGCTTCAGGCGCTCTTCATACGAGCCACCCTCGCGCTTGGTAATTCTTCTAGCCCGCTCCTGATCCGATGCCTTCAAATACACCTTAAAGTCAGCATCTTTAAGCATCCAAATTGCAAGTCTAGAACCTAAAATGCAATTTTCTTTTTCCATTGCCATCTGAACCTGCCGCTGATCCAGCTCTCTATCAATATTATCATCCTTCTCCGCAAGCGCACAGAAATCCCAAAACTCCATGTTGCGTTCCTGCGCCATTTGTCTGAACGTAAAATTGATAAGGTCATACCCTAAACGCTTGGCCAACATTGTAGAGACGGTGGTATTCCCACAACCACTCTTTCCAGAAATTGCAATTCTCATTCTATGTTCCTCACCTGCTCCCGAATATTCTCAAGGCAGTCTTTCATATTTACCACCTGCAAATTTACTTCCACCATCTGACTTTTTGACCCGATAGTATTAATTTCCCTGTTCATTTCTTGGCAAAGGAAGTCCATTCTCTTACCCACCGCCTCAGAGGAAGCCAACAGCTTTCTAAATTCTGCAATATGAGTTGTAAGTCTTACAGTTTCCTCGTTGATGGTAAATCTGTTAAGCATGACAGCAACTTCTGTAAGAATTCTATTCTCATCATAGTTCTGGTCTCCCAGCATCTCATGAATTCTGTTTAGGAGGTTGGTTTTAACCATTTCATCCAGCTTGGAAACATTGGACTTTATACTGTTCAAAGAAGTCTCAAGGCTATCAATCATGGCACAAAGATCTTTGCAGGTTGCCTCACCTTCTCGTATTTTTGCGGCTTCAAACTGCTGCATTACAATTGCAGAACAATGGTCTAATCCTTCTCTATAGACCTCAAAATCGTCGGATTTAATGCTATTCAGGACACCGTCTTGGGAAATGATGTCAGACATCTGGATAGAAACCGCCAGGTTTTTCTCCCGCGCAAGCAGCTCAACTTTTGCAATTGCATTCAGATAAGAATTAGCCAGGCTTTCATCCAGCTGAACCTTTGCATTGCTCTTTAGGTTCTTAATTCTTATTGAAATATCCAAATGTCCACGCTGGGCATACTTTTTAATTAACTCAGTGATTTCTGCTTCATAACAATTTAAAACTGCAGGGGCATTATAACTAATGTCTAAATAGCGGTTATTGTAGCTTTTAAGCTCCATGGTAAGCAGATAGGCTTCTGTCTGGTATTCTGCATACCCATAGGCAGTCATACTTTTCATATTAGCACCTCAAGACTAAAAGAGCTGCCAGAAGGCAGCCCTTTTCTTTTAATCAGTAACGAGTTGTAGAATTACTTACCAAGCTTTGCTTTGCACTGCTTGCAAACTTTCTTTGTCTCGCCATCAACAGATGCTTCATAGAGAACTTTGATTCCGTCTCTCTTGCAAACTGGGCATTCGCCACGTCCGCTCTTAACCTGTTCTCTAATACCTGTACCTCTATGTGCCTTTGACATATCGCCTCTCCTATAAATGTATTTCAGTTTTAAGTTTGTGGATTGCCACTTCTGTTGATTTTAGCCGTCATAAGGCTCTGTGTCAATAAACGCCATCAAATCCGTACTTCAAAAGAAAGAGCCAAACTGAATCTATCGCCATTATTCAGCCCTTTATAGAGAGAAACAGGAAAATAAGCATTTGCATAGAACTCAACATTATTAAGCTGTGCACCAAATCCAAAGGAATGGGTTCCCAAATCAAAGTCATTAAACAATGCCTTATAGCCAGACCTGAAATATAAGCAATAGTCCTTTGCCAACATAAAAGCCAGTTCAAAACCTGCATTTAAAGCCCGCGTTTCTTTCGTAAAAATATTATCCACTTCAGCCCCAACGCTAAAGTTAAACAGATTCAATCTTCCTCTCTTGCCATACTCATCTAAAGCATAATAGATGCCTATTCCGGCCTCAGACATGAAAGAATCCCAGCTAATAGTGGTTTTTGAGCCATCGTTGTCCATAATATTGTCACACATAAGACCAATTGACAGCCCACCAGATTTAAACATGAGACCTAAGTTAATCTGAAGATACTCACTGTCCAAAAGTCTTTCATACGAAGTCAAAAAGGTTTGGATAAAAAAATCAGCCAAAGCCGTGTTATTGTGAATTGCAGCACCGGATCTCTGTTTGCTGGAACCTCCGGAAATTCCAATCCCTGCGCTAAACATTCCATAACCCGCTGAAAGATTTAGCTTAATCTCTGTCTCTTGATAAATGTTGTAATACTTTATTCCGTCTATTGTTCCATTGGCTTCTGTGTAATAATCAAAACCAAGGGTGAAAGAAATCATCTTTCCCAAGAAGGAGGCGTTGAACCCGGCACTGGGCAAACTTGGAAAAGTCTCCCCGCTGTTAGGAAGGAAAGCATCCAGATATTGCCCGTTTATAATGAAAGCCCTGTCTTCTTCAAAAAAATAAAGCGAAGCCGGGTTTTTTACGGTAGGATGCCGGCTGTCACTTACCCCAATACCAATGGAGCCCATGGCCTCAAGCCTAGCATCATCAAAGGTAGCAAAGACTGGAATCAGTACTGTAATAAAGAGAAGTAAAAGAACGGCTTTCCTAAAAGCTTTCACCCGTTATCTGGTCTCCAATGCTCTAGCCAGCTGATCTGGACAGGAGGTATCTCTTGGACCACAATGGATTCCCTTGAGGCGTTCCACCACGTCCTGTGCCTTCATTCCCTTGCAAAGAGAAACAATACCCTTATGGTTGCCATCACAACCACCTTCAAATTCCACTTTCTGAACAATGTCCTGATCATCCAGTTCCACTGTAATTTTTCTGGCACAAATGCCACTTGGTCTGTATTCAATTTTTTTCATGTCTAAAATATAACAGAAAAGTAAACCTATATCCACACGATGTGCCCCAATAAGTGGTATAATAAAAACATGTCTGAGCACAATGTTTTCTTTCATGTAGACCTGGATGCCTTCTTTGCAAGCGTAGAAGAACGAGAACATCCAGAGTACAAAGGAAAGCCCCTAATTATTGGAGGCACTGGACCTAGATCCGTTGTCTCAACCTGCTCGTATGAAGCAAGAAAATATGGGGTTCATTCCGCCATGCCCAGCACTCAGGCAAAAAGGCTCTGCCCAAATGGAATTTTCGTTCCAGGTAACATGAGTTTATATTCTCAGGTAAGCCGGCAGGTCATGAACATTCTTCGCCAATATTCTCCAGACATGAAACAATGCTCTATTGATGAAGCCAGCCTAGATATGACTGGAACCCAGAGGCTATTTGGCCCTCCCAGAGAACTAGCACAAAAAATTAAACAAAGAGTCAAAGAGGAAGTTGGCGTAACCATGAGCGTAGGCATTGCCACAACTCCGTTTATTGCAAAAATGGCAAGCGACTATAACAAACCTGACGGTCTTTGCGCGGTATCACCAGGGAAAGAACAGATCTTCATTGATGCCATAGGGCTTGAAAAAATATGGGGCATTGGAAAGAGTGGAAAAGCCACCTTAAAGGCAAAAGGAATTCAAACTACCCAACAGGCAAGAAGCTTTTCCCTTGCTGCTCTTCAGAAACTTCTAGGCAACTCTTTTGGCGAATATTTATACAAAGCCTGTAGAGGCATAGACCCAGGAACAATGTCCCAAAAAGCCAAGAGTCACTCAATTTCTTCAGAGACAACGTTCATTCAGGACATTGTTGATGAAGCAACCCTCCATCAAACCTTGCTTGGCATGAGCCATGAATTGATAGGAAGGTCTCTGGATGAGGGCGTTATTGCAAGAACCATTGGGCTTAAATTAAGGTGGGGAGATTTTAGAACCATCACCGTTCAGGCTTCTCCAGACGAGCCAATCCTTAATGCAGATAAAGTCTACTCTATTGCCAAAACGCTACTTGCTTCAAAGTGGAAGCCCGGCCAAGGAATAAGACTTATTGGTCTGGGTCTTTACAACACCTATAAGGGAGATAAACCACTACAAGACAGCCTCTTTTCTCAGGAGGAGCATAAAAAAAGAGCCCTCGACAAAACCATCCATGAACTGGGCGCCAAGGGCTATTCGCTAAAAAAAGCATCTGAACTTTAATGTTCTGAACTTTAATGTTCTGAACTTTAATTTTCTTCTGAAAGCTTAGCTTTCACAATCAAATCATGCTTGAGGGTCTTAAGCTTCTCAGAAAGAGAAACCTTATAAATATGAGGATTGATAAAACGCTTGTAGCTTTTATGGAAGTGAGAGAAACTTTCCTGAGCAAAGTCCTGGACCTCCTTAAGAGGACGTTTTTCCTTCAAGAAGGTGCCATTTTCCATAACCTTAACCAGCAGTTTCTCACAAGAGGTGTACTTGTCAGCCTTGAGCTGGAAGAAATCGGAATCACTGAAGGGGTGGTAGAAAATGAGATTCTTGCCAGTGGTGAACTCTTCTTCATCAAGACAAATTAAGTCAGCTATTGCAAGACCCTCTGAATCATAAAACCTATAGACCTGTTTAATGCCAGGATTTGTTGTCTTTGCGTAGGAGTTGCTGATCTTCATTGTGGGTTTGAAGGTACCGTCTGGAAGCTGCTTTGCACTAAGCTTGTAAACTCCTCCAAGGGCACTCTGAGTTCCGCCAGTTACCAGATAAGTTCCAACGCCCCAAGAATTAATTGGAACCCCGTCAGTTACCAAGGTGCTGATAATCTGCTCCGTAAGATCATTGGATACACAAATTGTTGCATCCTCAAGCCCTGCAGCATCAAGTTTTTTTCGAACTTCTCTAGCAAGATAAGACAGGTCTCCAGAGTCAATCCTGACTCCAATTTTCAAGCCCTTTGCCTTCTGCTCAAGACCAACTATGATTGCATTCTCAATTCCACTTCCAAGAGTGTCATAAGTATCAATGAGCAAGACACAATTAGTAGGATAAATCTTGGCAAATTCTCTGAAGGCTTCCAGTTCGCTGTTATAAGCCATTACCCAGCTGTGAGCCATGGTTCCGCCAACTGGAATGCCAAAAACCTTTCCTGCAATGGTATTACTGGTAAGTTTGGCTCCGCCAATGTAGGCTGCTCTACTAGCACTTAAGGCACCGTCCAGTCCCTGTGCTCTTCTAAGTCCAAACTCCATTACTGCAGTTCCCCTTGCTGCGGAACATACTCTCATGGATTTGGTTGCAATAAGGGTCTGGAAATTAATGGTGTTAAGCAAAAGTCCTTCAATGAGCTGGGCATCCATGAGAGAGGTATGAATTCTCACTAAGGGTTCTCCTGGGAACACCGTGGTTCCCTCTCTCATTGCATAGATATCGCCATGAAACTTATAGTCTGATAAATATTCAAGAAAGCCTTCGTCAAACATATTAAGAGATCTGAGATAGGCAATATCACTCTTACTAAAATTAAGACTCTCCAACTGGGGAAGTAGTTCCCCAAGTCCTGCAAAGACAGCATAACCACCTTCAAAGGGGTTGGTTCTGTAGAACATATCAAAGACTACCTGTGGATTTTCTCCGCTAAGGTAATAACCTTGCATCATTGTAAGTTCGTAAAAGTCAGTTGTAAGAGCAGAAATATCCACGTCAAGTCTCCTTAAATTTCTCAAGTCTTATCTTCTAATCTCAGTTCTTCCACCCATAAGAGGAACAAGTACTTCAGGAATCTTGATGCTGCCATCTTCCTGCTGATAGTTTTCAAGAACTGCTACCATGGCTCTAGACAGGGCAACAGCCGTTCCATTGAGCATGTGGACAAATTTGGTTTTACCATCGGTATCCTTAAATCTGACGTTGAGATTTCTGGACTGGTAATCCGTGCAGTTGGAAGTAGAAGTGACCTCCCCGTATTCGCCGTTATCACCGCGTCCAGGCATCCAGGCTTCAATATCAAACTTTCTGTAAGCAGGGGCACCAAGGTCTCCGGTGCAGGTATCTACTACGCGGTAGGCAAGTCCAAGTCCGCTGAAGATTTCTTCTTCAATTGCCAAGAGCTCGTCGTGCATGGCATCAGATTCCTCTGGCAGACACACAATAAACATTTCAAGTTTGGAGAACTGGTGGACTCTGTAAAGCCCCTTGGAATACTGTCCTGCAGCGCCGGCCTCACGTCTGAAGCAGTGGGAAAGTCCAGTCATCTTGATTGGTAAAGCTTCCTTTGCAAGCGTCATGCCTGAATAGTAACCGCCCAAAGTAATCTCAGCGGTGCCAACCAGTGCTGTGCCTGTGCCCTCAACAGTATAAATATTGCTCTCAGCTCCACGTGGATTAAAGCCAATACCTTCAAGAATCTCTTCTTTTGCTACGTCTGGGGTAATCATTGGAGTAAAACCATGCTTTAGGACAATGTTCATTGCATAGTTTTCAAGAGCCATCTGAAGCAAAACTGCCTCATTCTTCAAATAGTAGAATTTAGGTCCACTTACACGAGTTGCTGTATCAAAATCAATCAAGTCCAGCTTCTCACCTATCTGAACGTGATCTAGAGGCTTGAAGTTGAATACTGGTGGCTTGCCAACATACTTGATTGCGGTGTTGTCCTTATCTTCTTTTCCTACAGGAGCCTTTGGATGTGCATAGTTTGGAATTTGACGCAGTAGTGCGTTGTAATTCTTCTCAACTTCTTCAAGTTCAGACTCAACCGCTGCAATCTTTTCCTTGATTGTACGACCTTCAGCAATCAAAACCTGACGGGCTTCTGGTTCAAGCTTGCCCTTCATTTTTAGGGCATTCTCATTTCTGGAAGCTCTAAGAACTTCTGCATCATGCATAAGAACGGCTCTCTTGTCCTGAAGAGCAATAACTTCATCAACATCAACCTTCATGTTACGGTTTTTGATGTTGGCAGCAATTTCATCACGTCTTGTCTTAAGCTCTCTGTAGTCAATCATTTTTCTGATATCTCCTTAAGTGCACCCGTAGGTCTAAACTTTTATTTTATGCGGATACCTATGTGCGCAATAATACTCCCAATGGGCATTGTTTTCAACGGTTATATTATTGCTTTATATTATTACTGAAATTGATAATAGATTTTCATCAAGGGTATAATTTAGCGTTTTTACCGTCTCTCCTGTCAGTAAAGAAACCACATCAAACAGTTTTGCATTGGAAATTAAGTCTGTTTTTGCATCATAAAAGGCCCTGTAATTGGAAAACCTGACAGTTGGAAGCATTCCAAGCTTTGCACTTTGAACAAAGGCATTCTTTATAGCTTCAAGACTGGAATCTACGTTGTATTCAGAAAGTTCAAGTCCGTAATACTTAAAAATACTTAGACTTTCATCCTCACATACGGGAATAGCAACAACGTTATCTATGAGGTGTGTGTTTTGCAAAAATTCCGTTGTACAGCAGAAATAATCGTAATTCAGGCTGCCAGTAGATTCATAAAGGGAAATTGCACTGGTTATATCCACAAACGTCCAGCTACCGTTAATTTTCACCAGGTTCCATTCATGACCCAAATTGGATAGGCCTAAAAGCCCAGAGCCTTGTTTCAATTTTCCGTTAACCGCCACACAGGGAATTCCCAAGCACTGGAGAATAAACTCAAAGGCTTTTGAAAAGGAGGCACACACTCCACTTCTTTTTACTAAAACCGAGTACAGGCTCTGGTCCATATTATTCTTGTCATACTGGCAGTTTTCTACCATCCAAACATATATTCTTCTGACGGTCTCGTAGGAGGGTTCTATTGTTCCTGTGCTCTGAACAATCTCAATTACAGCCTGCTCTATTTCCTTGTTCTTTTGTTCAATTTCAGAGCGGGTTAAAGTGTAGTCAAACTCCACATAATGTCCAGAAATCACATTATTAACATAGCTGGTAACGTAGGTAAAACTGTTTGTCCAAAAGAGCTCGGGATGGTCTAAAATCAAACAATCATACGATTTTTTTAGGGTTTCCTGCGAAATTGAGCCACAGTTCCATTTTTCCACCAAGGTGGTGATACAATCAAACATTGCCTGATAAGCCACCTGTTCTGAGCTGGAAAGCTGGTTGTAATAGTAATTGTCAACTGCCTCTTCACAATAAACAAAAGCAAGTGCAAGGACAAGAACCGCAAGAAAAACCAGGAGCCTTCGCATTACTTTTCTCCAGCCAGGTCTTTGCCATATTTTCCCTGTTCTTTGAGTCCAAGCCCTCCCAGTTGTCTCAGCACCTCATAAACGGTAACGGCAACGGCGTTAGAAAGATTTAAGGATCTCTTTCCGGCAAGCATTGGGATTCTTACACATTTGTCCAAATTAGCCTCCAGCAAGGCCTCATCTAGCCCTCTGCTTTCTCTTCCAAAACAAAGCCAGATTTCTCCGTTTTCATCTTTATTTTCAGCAAAGTTTATATCCCAAAGAGAATGCCCGCCCTTTTGGGACAAGAAAAACATTTTTGAAGTCTTGTCCCCGGCTTTTTCATAGTCTTTTTCATAGTCTTTCCCACTGCCGTGTAGTGCAAAGAACTGCTCGTCATTCTCATACTGATAAATCTCAAGTCCATCCCAGTAATCCAGTCCCGCCCTGCGTAAATGTTTCTCATCCAAAGAAAACCCAAGAGGGTGAATTAAATGGAGCGCGCAGGCTGTAGCACTACAGGTACGGGCAATGTTGCCGGTATTTTGAGGAATCTCAGGCTGAAACAGAACAATGTTTATCTTCATTTGTGAAGAATGATAGCATTTTGAGCAAAAGCATTCCATCACTAACATTGCCAAATGGCTCTTTTGTTTGTACTATTAAGTAAGATTGTGGAGAGACACTATTTTGGAACAAAAATATCAGGTAATCAGTAGAAAACAGGATATAGGAAGAGTCATCAACCAGCTTCACAGAGAGGAATTTCTAGCAGTTGGCATTATGGACACCGGTACAAAGGACGACCTCATTGAAGCCATAACCTGGTTCAGTAATAATTTCAATTACTGCCTGCATGTCATAACTCAATCAGACCGTCTTGCCCAGGACCTTTCTCAATCCAACTTCCCTGACGTCACCTTCATTGTCTTTCCAAAAGCCCCTTCTTTAGCAGAGAAAATCAACGCCTTTGCCAACGTCTGCATGACAACTTATTTCATTGTAACACAAAGCAATACTTCCTTCATGTCCTTTGACTGGAAACCAATAGAAGCCAAACTGAAAGACGAACTTCACCCCGCAGTCATCTGCCCGTGGATGTTCAACAAAAGCAATGAAAAGATTCCTACCATCAGATCTCCACACCTCACCGGCAAAGAAATTGACCCTATGAGCTTCATGCCCTACTCCAACTGTGACAGCACCCTCTATCCTTTCTTGGGAATTGGCATTTACGACCGCGCCCTCTTCCAGCGCCTGCGAGGCTACGACACCAACATTTCCGGCACCTACTGGCAGACTATAGATTTTGGCGTACGCTGCTGGCTGTTTGGCTACCCCATCTACACCATGCCCAACATGTCCGTTCTCTTCTACGGAATGCAATTTCTCATTGAGGACCGCACAGAACAAGAGGGCGTAGAGCGCTTCTACACCAAAAACCTCACTGTCAAACAGATCAAAGGCCGCAACTACATCAAAAAAGGCTACAAAACCAGCGGTCGCGTCCTATCAGAAGAGGTCAAACCTCGCCTGGCTCTCTACAAGACCGATTTCCAAAGCCTCTGCGATAAATGGAAAAATCCTTAAAAATCTAGAGCTGCAGCCACTTCAAGGGTAATTTTTGCAAGTTTGTCATTGACTGACTTGTTTCGTTTACCCATAGAGCCAGCGCTCCAATAAGAATCTTCCAAAAGGTCTGCTGGGAAAAGCATTTGATAGCAAGAAACACCTCTAAACTGAGCGACCGCCATATTGGCAGCACATTCCATTTCAACTGCAAGGCAGCCCTGTTCCTTCATAAGTTTCACAGCAGAAGGAGTTTCTCTGTAAAAAGCATCATTTGTCCAGGTTTTTCCACAGACATAAGGAACAGACATTGCGTCTAAAATAGCAGAAAGCTGAAAGGCAGTTTTAACTTTAATCCAGCTTTCGTTATGCGGCGCATAGTGCCAGCTGGTTCCTTCATCCCTATAGGCATAAGTTGGAACAACAAGTTTTCCTTTGGTTTCAGAGGACAAAGAGCCGCAACTACCAATGCAGACAAACCGCTTTACCCCCCTAACAATATATTCCTCAAGAAAACCCGCCGCCACAGGAGCCCCAATAGGTAAAAGCACACAACCCATCTCAGTTCCCTTATACTTAAAGCCATAAACAGGACACCGAACCCCACACTTAAAAGTAGAAAGGGTTGTACACTTTTGAGAGTCTTTTAAGGCATTAAATAAGCTAAAAGACCACATAATAATTACAGTTTCAGGCAGGTTATTGCGTTCACTGACAATAGCACTAGGCTTTAACAGCTCTTCTTCATCAAAATATGGCAGCATAACAACCTCCAAAAGCACGCTCAAATGCCCTTTATCCACACGCCAAAAAGATATATATTTACAAGTATGATAGAAAAACTTAAAGATGTTCAATTCATTACCCTACCAGGTGACAGAAAAATTGGAGATACTGTACTTAAAGGCAATACGCCTCTTCCAGTCCAATTCCAAGCAGGACAGAAACCAGAAGACATTGATTTTAACAGCATTGTAGCTGGCTTAATTAAAGTCATTGCCTGGGATTCTGCCAATAAAGACATTGCCTACTACAGAGATATTCTGCTTAACCTTCAGCCCAATGTGGCTCAGGAACTAAACCTTGCAGCCATCTCCAAGAGCAAGAAAAAGGAATTTGATTTTGCGCTTGAACTTATGCTTGCAGTCAAAAATCTCACTAAGGCACCAGAGAGCTACATCAATCTTGCGGTACTCTACGCCCAGATGACGGTAGAACTACACAACAAAAACGATCACGTCAAGGCCGATATGTATGATGACAAGATTATTGAAGTGCTCAACGAATGCATTGAAGCCTATCCAAACTATGCACCTGTCTACAGTGAAATTTCAGCGTTTCACATGAGACATGGCGATATTGAAAGCGCCCGCGACAACATAGCCAAGTATGTAAGTCTTGAAAAAGACGAAAAGAAACGCAAAACCGCAGAAAAAACACTAGCCAATTTCAACAGGATGTTGGACAGTAAAGACCAGATTATGTACGCCTATGACAAAATGATGATGGGCTGTGCTGATGAAGCCATAACCGCTATCAACAAGTATCTTGCCAGTGGCGAGAAATCCTGGGAAGCCTACTTCATCAGAGGCTGGGCAAAAAGAACTCTTGAAGACTACGAGGAAGCACAAAAAGACCTTCTGGAAAGCCTTAGACTGGAATCCAACAGTGCAGAGGTTTATAACGAACTATCCATCTGCGCCCGCGAGCATGGGGATATAGAACTGGCAAAAAACTATCTGCAAATTGCAGTTGACCTGGATGAAGAAGACATTGTTTATGTTGTAAATCTTGCCTTCCTGCATTTGGCTGATGAAGAATTCGCAGAATGCAGAGAACTGCTTGAAAAAGCCAGAACTCTTGACGCAGAAGACCCTCAGTTAAAGTTCTTGATTCAAGAATATGAGAGAAAAACTGGAGATAAGATTGGAGAGGTCATCAATGAAGAAGTCTATACAGATGAAGAAATTGATGAACTTAAGAAAAAACACAAGGAAATTTAAGGAAGCTTAAGTATGCATGAAGAAATAATATGCAAAACTGAAGAAGACATGGTTAAATTGGGCAACCGTTTTGGAAAACTTGCAAAACCAGCAATGGTAATCTCCCTTAGAGGAAGCCTAGGAGCAGGTAAAACCGTTTTTGCTAGAGGCTTTGCAAGAGCCCTTGGCATAGAAGAAGCCATAGTCAGTCCAACCTTCACCCTTGTTCAGGAATATGAGGGCTCCCTTCCAATGTATCACATGGATTTATACAGAATCACCTCACAGGAAGACTTTGAGATGATTGGCGGCGAAGATCTGCTCTACTCAAATGGAGCCTGTCTCATAGAATGGAGCGAAGTCATCAATGAAATGCTTCCAAAAGAAACTATTTTCATTAATATCACTGTAAATCCAGATCAAAGCAGAACCGTCACAATTGACAGCACGGGAGACTTAAAATGAACATTCTTGTAACAGATACCTCTTCCCAAGCTCTCACTGTAGGGCTTTTTACGGACTCTTTTTCTGAAGTTAGAAGATCTCAAGGAAGAAGCGTTCAGCATTCAGAAAAACTTGTTCCAACTGTGGTAGAACTTTGTAAGGATGCAAACCTAGACACAAAAGAGATAGATCTTTTGCTCTGTACCAGAGGTCCTGGTTCCTTCACCGGACTTAGAATTGGAATGGCAGCCTTTAAGGGCATGGCTTTTGCTCTAAAAAAACCAATTGTTTCGGTTTCTACGCTTGAAGCCTATGCCTCTTGTGTAGAAGGCTACGAAGGCGCTATTGTCTCAGTTTTAGATGCAAAGAAGCAACGCTGGTATCTTGCCGCCTTTGAGCAGACCATAGACAAAGAGGGAAATTGCACCCTTACAAGGCTTACACCAGATACGGATGGCACTGAAGCAGATTTAATTGAAGCCTTGTCAAAATACAACAAAATTTTAGTAGTTGGACCAGATGCTAAAGCCTTTAGCGAGATACTTAAAAACGTGTATTCAATGTCCTCTGAGCTGGGTTATAAGCAAATTTTTACTAGCACAATGGCAAATGAGGCTATTGCAAATGCAATTTTGGAGCTTGGGCTCAAGCAGTATGAAGCCAAGGGCACAGATGATATTGGACAGGGTCCAGTCTATCTAAGAAAGAGTGATGCGGAGCTGGCTTTAGAAGAAAAACTTAAAGCCAAAGCAAGACCTATTTGCAGTGCAGACTTTGACTGATGCAGAGCTGGCTTTGGGAGAAAAACTTAAGGAGCAGAAACAATGACAAAAAGTCATGATGTGATAATCATTGGAGCCGGACCTGCGGGTCTTGCCTGTGGTCAGTACAGCGCCAGAGCTGGAAGAGATACCATAATGCTTGAAGAACTCTCTTCTGGCGGACAAACCATGATAATTGATGAAATTGAAAACTATCCGGGTCTTGGCAAGATTACTGGCTATGAACTTGCAGAAAAGTTTGAAACCCAGGCAAATGCCTTTGGTTGTGAAACGGTTTATGCCTCTGTTTCTGAAATCCTACCGCAGGTTGACGGGTCTTTCCTTCTTAAGACAAATGATGGCGAGTACTCTGCAAAGGCTGTTGTACTTGCAACCGGCGCAAAGCACAAGAACCTTGGAGTTCCAGGAGAGACTGAACTTACGGGACACGGGGTCAGCTATTGTGCCACCTGTGATGGACCTTTCTTCAGAAACAAAAAAATTCTTGTATGTGGTGGTGGAGACAGTGCCTGTCAGGAGGCTATGTATTTGGCAAAACTTTCACAGGATATCACGGTCTGTCACAGAAGAGATAAATTTCGCGCTCAGGCATCAATTGTGAAAGCAATGGAAAAGACCACTGGGATTAAAACTCTCATGAATACTGTTGTTCTTTCCATAAATGGAGAAAACAACAAAGTTAAGTCTGTAACCTTCCAAAACAAGGAAACAAAACAAGAGTTCACAGAAGCCTTTGACGGAGTATTTATCTTTGTTGGGAATAACCCTCAAACGCAACTGGTACCCTTCTGTGAAAAGGATGAGGCTGGGTATGTCAAAACCAACAAAGAAATGATGACAAGTGTTCCCGGGCTTTTTGCAGTTGGAGATGTAAGAGACACTCCTTTTAGACAAATTGTCACCGCGGCTGCAGATGGTGCCATTGCAGCTCACTATGCCAGTGAGTACATAGACAAAAACTTCTAAACTAAAAGAGGTTCTTCTAAAAACTATTCGCGCTAGTTTTCATAAACTAAAAGAGGTTCTTCTAAAAACTATTCGCGCTAGTTTTTAGAAGAACCTCTGTCCTCGGGTAAAGTGGATTTGAACCACCGACCCCTTGGTCCCGAACCAAGTGCGCTAGCCCCTGCGCTACTACCCGAACATTTCTTGCTTCTCAGCCCTTGAACTATAGGGCTTTTTGATTTGCCCTGTCAATGCTAGTTTTGATTGACACTATACATAAAGTAATGATATTTTTGTATGAGGTGTCCATCTTTGGACTACGCTAAAACTATAATTAAAAGAGGTCTTCCATGGCAGATAAGAATGTCCCTTCAGAAGGGAAGGAAATGGAAATAAAACCCGTAAAAGCTAAGAAAAACAGCGAACCTTGGACAGTTAAGAGAATTCTTACAACAGTTATCATTGCAATTCTCGCCCTTTTGATGATTGGAAGTCTTTATTACATCATCATTATGATTTCCCAGAGCAAGAGTGAAGACTCTAATGCTTGGGGCTATTACAACGGCAAAGCAATAAAGATTGAAACTAACAACGTGTTCTATAACACGCTCATGTCAGACAGCAATTTCCAGACTGCTTACACAAGCGGCGACTATTCAACTCTCATGCAGAGCTATTACAGCGCTTATCAGCAGCAGGTACTTTTCAACGCAATTACTGAGGATGCAGAGGCTGCAAAGATTGCTGCACCACAGAGTTTGGTTAATGACCTAATCCTTTCTTCTGGTGTTTACAATGATGAAGACGGCAACTTCAGTGAAGAGACCTACAAGTCAACCGCTGAGTCCTCAAGAATTCTCATCAATTCCTACTACACAAGCATCTATCCTTACCAGGTAGTTCTTTCAGACTACTACTCAGTCATTCTCTCAGATGCAGAAAAGAACTTTGTTTCTGAGATGGCTGAAAAAACAAGATCCTTTGAATATTTTGTTGTTGATTACAATGCTTATCCAGATGATCTTGCAGCAGAGTACGGAAAGGCAAATGCAGACCTCTTTAAGGGCTTAAGTCTTTCAATGATTTCCAACTCTGATGAAGAGAAAGTAAAGCAGGCTTATGCAGACCTCAACTCTGGTCTTGCTTGGGCTGATGAAGTTACCCTCTATTCAACAGACGCCTATGCTTCAGAAGGTGGCGTTGCAGGTGAAATCAAGTTGTATGCTCTTGCAGCAACTCTTGCCGATTCTGCTGATCTTGATAAGATTGTTGCTCTTGAAATGGGCAGCTATTCAGAGCCAATTCAAACCACCTCTGGTTGGGCTATTTACAAGGTAGACTCTAAGGTTGTTCCTGCTGACTTTACTAATGAAGAAACTCTTGCTGATGTTAAGTCTTACATCAACAACAATGAGCCAGAAACTATTACTTCCTATATTGAGGCTGAAATTGCAAGCATTGCTGAGCAGGCTCAGGCTGACTTTACAGCAACAGCTGAAAAGTACAACGCTGAAGTTCAGAGCATTACTTCTGTTTCTAATAACATTGGCGAAAGCCAGTATCTCCTTGGCATTGATAGCTACGATACAGAAGGTTATCTTGCAACCGCAGCAGAGGATGAGAGCATTTCTAGAGAACTTTTCACAGCTGAGGAAGGTTATATAACCGGTGCAATCTCCAGCGACAGCAAGTACATCCTTGCTAAGGTCACTGAAGTTAATGAGGAAGATTCAACCATGTCTTCTCTTATCAATGTTTATTACAACTACTACGGTTCTTCACAGGCTTTGAACGATAAGTTCTATGCAATTCTTCTTAGCGACAAGTTTGAAGACAATTTCTATACCCAGTTCTGGACACAGCTCTTCTCTTCAAGTGTTTCAAACTAAGAAAGACCAAGAAAAACCCAAGCCACTGCACTTTGCGGTGGCTTTTTTTTGCACTTTATTACACAACATCCTCAATGTGGTGTATTCTTATAGAATGAAACAGAGAAATCATGAAGTCACAACGCAGCAGCCACTTTTAAACAAAGAAGGCCGCATAATTGAAGAAGGCTGGGCTAGAAGCCCTGTTTGGGCCTACGAAAGAAAAGACATCAAAGCTAGCGCTTTAAAAATAAAAGAATGGGACTACTACGCCATTACCAGCCAAAGTCAGGGATGGACAGTGTGTGGAACCATCAGTGATTTGGGCTACGCCGCTCTGTTATCGGTCTCCTATATAGATTACAAGCTGGGAAAATTCTCGCAGGCAGACGAGATGAAATTCTTCACCTTTGGTAAGTTGGGCTTAGAGCAGTCCTCACAGGAAGATAGCAGTTGTCAGTACGTAGGCAAGAATATAAGGCTCACCTTCATCAAACGAGGAGAAAGCAGGCACGTGATGATATCGGCACCAAGCATGATCCTTCCGGACGGAAGAAAAGGCCTTGATTTGACCGCAATACTTCACCAGGGTTACCAGGCAGAAAGCATGAACATTGCCACCAGCTGGGCCCAAAACAGAAAAGCCTTTTACCTTAACGAAAAAGTCAACTGCATGCCTGCACAAGGCTCAATTCGCAGAGGAAAGGACATCACAGACCTACATAATACCGATGTCTTTGGCGTTTTAGACTGGGGGCGCGGGCGCTGGACCTATAAGAACACCTGGTACTGGAGCTCAGGAAGCGGCCTAGTGGAGGGGCATAAATTTGGCTTTAACCTTGGCTATGGTTTTACAGACAGAACCCCTGCCAGTGAGAACGTTATTTTTTATGACGATAAAATTCACAAACTTGATGACATTACTTTTAACCTTCCTGAAGAGGACTACCTGAAAAACTGGACGTTTACCAGCTCAGATGGACGCTTTGAAATGGACTTTAAGCCTGCAGTAGACAGATCTTCCAAGATGAATTTTGGTATAATCAAAACAGACCAACACCAGGTTTTTGGATACTTTACAGGCAAAGCCATTCTTGATGACAAGACAGTGGTTGAGGTTAAAGACTTCCCTGCTTTTGCGGAAAAAGTATTCAACCAATATTAAGACTAATCAAGACTCAACCCGCCTTCCCAATGAGTTTTGCTATAATCTGAATAACGTTTAAGCCGCGTAGTAACCTTTTGCCGGCTTACTCCATATTTTAGAGCAAGTTCACTTATGGTATAGCCGTTGGCTCTTTGGTTTCCAAGTTCTTTAAGGTCAAGAGTATCGTCCTTCAGGTGCCAATTGTTAGCTCCGGTTCTCAAGGTAAAGGTACGTCCGCAATTTCTGCAGGCGTACCTAGGAACTTTGCCATGTTGTTTGCTTTCATAATAACCGTGACTTTGGTACCACTTGAACCCAACTGGCAGGTTTTCCTTGTGATGCCATTTACATAATGGATTTGGACAGACCCCGTGTTCCAACGGATTTTTAACTTTTTCATCCATAACAGTTCCTCCTTATACCCTCTATTAAGTAATACAAAAAAATATTTCAAAATCCTTCACGCTTTTGTACTTGAACGAAACCATTGCTCTCTATACACTGATACTCGGAAAAAAAATATATGCAATACATACAAGAATTTATTGATTTAGGTCTTTCAGAAAAAAGTTTAGAAGCAATTGCAAAAAAAGGGTTTGAACATCCAACGGAAATTCAAAAAAGATGTATCCCAATTTTACTGAAAGAAAAAAAAGACCTTATTGGTCAGGCTCAGACAGGAACTGGAAAAACCGCAACCTTTGCTCTTCCAATTCTGGAAAAATTGGACAAAAAAGGTAGCGCTCATCATACCACAGGTGCCCTGATTCTGGTTCCAACCAGAGAACTTTGCATTCAGGTTTGTGATGAAATCAAAAGTCTGGGGGAAAACAGAAACATCCGCACCCTAGCCATCTATGGCGGTGCTTCCTACAACCTTCAGTTTAAGGGACTAAAAGAAGGTGCTGACGTCATTGTGGGCACTCCAGGAAGAATTCAAGATCATCTGGAACGTGGAACTCTTAGCCTTGACACCGTTAAATTCTGCGTCCTGGACGAGGCCGATGAAATGCTCAACATGGGCTTTATTGAAGACATTGAAAACATTCTCTCTAAGATGCCTGAAGATAAACAAATGCTTTGCTTTTCTGCCACTATGCCAGAACCTATTAGAAAGCTGGCGGAAAACTTCATGAAGGATTACGAGATTGTCAAAGTTCAGACTCAGGACATGACCAGTACCCTCACCCGCCAGGTCTACTACGAATTACTAGAAGAAGACAAATTTGAAGCCCTGTGCCGGACCATTGACATGGCTCCCAACTTCTATGGGCTTGTATTCTGCAAGACCAAAATCCAGTGCGACGAGATTGGCTCTAAACTTATCTCCGCAGGCTACAACGCAGAAGTCCTTCACGGAGACCTGAGCCAGGTACAACGCGAGCTTATCATCCACAAAATGCGCGAGCACAGAATCAGCATTCTTGTAGCCACAGACGTAGCAGCCCGCGGTCTGGACATTCCAGACATGACCCATGTAGTCAACTACAGCCTCCCAGACGAGCCAGAAAGCTACATCCACAGAGTAGGTCGCACCGGCAGAGCAGGCAAAGAGGGTCTGGCTGTCACTTTTGTCACCCCGCGCGAATTCAGAAAATTCCTCTTCATCAAACGCATTGCCAAGTCCGATATCATCAAGGTTCGCATTCCTTCAATAGACGAACTTATGGCGCAAAAACGCAAACTTCTTCAAACGGATTTATACGATAACATCAAGAAAGCTGAAACCGGTTTATATGAGGATTCTCTTTACTCCATGGCAAAAAAACTTTGCACGGACCATCATCCCACCAACGTTATTACAGCCCTGCTGGCAGAAAGGTACGGCAATACTTTGGACAAAGGGAAATATCACGAAATTCAAGATCTCTTTGACAGAGAGAAACCAAGATTCACCCCTCTTGCAAGAAAAGGCAGAACGCGCTCAAGCGAAAAGCACTCTAATGAAAGACGCTCTAGTGAAAAACGCCCTAGAGAGAAAAGTAACAGCTCAAGACGAAGAGATGAAAAAAGAACCAAAGGCAGTCTTGAAGGTAAAAGAAACAGGTAGTATTCTAGAAGTATGGAAACTTTGTTTACAAAAATTGGAAAGGGAGAAATCCCAAGTGTTAAACTTTACGAAGATGATATTTGCTTTGTAATCATGGATATCAATCCTGTTGTTAAGGGTCATGCCCTTGTAATAAGTAGAGAGCCTTATCCTAACATGGCAAGCTGCCCAGATGACGTGCTTGCACACCTTATTCAGGTTGCCAAGCGTGTTGACCAAAAGCAAAACAATGTCCTAAAAAGCGAGGGATCTAACATTTTTATCAACAACAACCCCGCTTCAGGGCAGGAAGTGCCTCATATTCATGTTCATGTAGTGCCTCGTTATGCCAATGACGGAAGAAAGTATTTTGCCCTTCATGACAAGTATGAAGACGGAGAAATACAGAAGCTGGGAGAGCTCCTCAAGCTAAACTGAGAAGGTTTTACAATGGCAAATTGTCCTTACTGCAACAACCTGATTCCAGATAAAATCTCAAGAACAACAGAATGCCCCTCTTGTGCTCGTCCTTTACACAGCTGCAAATGTTGCGCTTTTTATAGCCCGGATGCCCACTATGGCTGCAGAGAAACTATTGAAGAAGCAATTTGGGATAAAGAAAGTGCAAATTTTTGCGATTATTTCAGACTTAAGAACGCAGAGGCTAAAGACAATTCCAGGCAGGAAGCAGCAGCCCAAAAAGCAAGAGACGCACTGGCTAAACTGTTCTCAATATAAATCAAAGGTGATACTGATCATCATACATATCACTGAGAATGGCTTTAAAGGCTGACTCAGAATCTTTAAGAATCTTTGAGCCTCTGGTAATTTTACAGAGGCTTACTTCCATTTCCTGCGCAATTCGTCTTTGTGGCGTTCCTCTGTACAATTCCTTCATAATATACCAGCGCTTAGCTATGTCAGTAATTTCCGTTGAGGAGAAAAGTTCTTCAAAAAGTTTTCTCATACTCTGCTTGTCGGTGGTACGAGCAAAAATATCTATTAGTTCTTGAAGATTATCGTCCATAAAAGACCTCCGTATTCACCAGAAATTAAATCAATTATATCACAATAAGGGAGCAATGAGTTTAGCAACTTGACCGGTAAGTTTCATGAGCCAGGAACGTTTTTTCATAGAAGTCAAAGAAACTTCTTTGCACAGTTCAAAGGTTTCAAGAAAATCGGTTTTAACGGAAGAGACCATGCTGCCCCCGTAAAACACAGAGCCGCTTTCAAAGTGCAAGAAGAAAGACCGGAAGTCCATGTTGGTGGTGCCTACTATGGCGCGCTGGTCGTCGCATACGAACATCTTGGAGTGAATGAAGCCCGGGGTGTATTCAAATATCCGTACTCCATTGGCCAAAAGCTGGACATAGTTGGTTTTGGTTAAAGCATAAACTATCTTTTTATCGGGGATGGCTGGCGTGATGATGCGAACGTCCACCCCGCTTTGGGCTGCAAGGATTAGAGCATTAGTCATTGCACTGTCTAAAATCAAGTATGGTGTGCTAATCCAAACATATCTTTTTGCGGTGTTAAGCAGGTGAATGTAGGCATTTTCTGCCACGTTTAGGTCATCTAACGGGCTGTCTCCAAAGGTTTGAATAATACCATCATTCTTTCCTTTCAGGGTTGGATAAAAGGCAGAGAAATCTTCAATATAGTATTCCTTGGGCGCTGCAAACAACCACAGTTGAAGGAACATAAAGGTATAGCCCCAAACTCCGCTACCTCTTAGGATAAAGGAGTTGTCCTTCCAGTGTCCAAAGCGGATTGTGCGGTTAATGTACTCATCAGCAAGGTTTATGCCTCCGCTGATTGCAGTATTGCCATCAATGATACAAACCTTTCTGTGATCTCTGTAATTTAATCTTGGGTTTAACCTAGGTCTTACGGGATTGAAGGCTACTGCTTTTATGCCATACCTGCGCAAAGTTAGATAGTATTTGTATGGGAGGGTATTAATGCTACCCATGTCATCATACATAAGCCGGACATCAACGCCTTCATTTACTTTCTCTTTAAGAATTGCCAAAATGCTGTCCCAGAATTCGCCCTTTTCATAGATAAAATATTCAAGAAAAATGAATTTTTTGGCTTTTTTGAGTTCTTCCAGCATTACCGGATAGACAAAATCTCCAAGTGGATAGTAGGAAACCTCTGTTGAAGCGTAAGGAACACTTCCTGTGACTCTGCTTAAATAATTTTGTAGTCTGATATCCTTCGAGGGAAGCTCTTCAAAACCTAAAATTGCTTCTGGAGGCTGAATTCCCTGGGCGTTTACTGGGACAAGACTGAACTCGCCAATGGTATGTGCGCTCATTAAATCCTGATAACTTTCAATTTTCCTTCTTTCCCATTTGCCTTTCTTCTTATTTCCAAAAATGAAATACATGGAACAACCAAAGACAGGAAAAACTGAAATTAAGAGAATCCAAGAAAGTCTGTATTCTGGGGCATCGTTTCTAGTAAAGATTGCAAAGGATATTACAAGACCCAGGATAAAATTGAAAAGTGAAAGGCTAAAGAAACTTTCCGCATATCTTAGCATGACAAAGAGGAACACCGCCTGTAGTAGTAAAAAGAGGAAGGTCCATGCCAATCTACCTGTAATAAACTTTAAAAACTTACGCATTGAGAACTAAAACTCCGCAGCACCCTTAAACTGACTAACATATAGATTGTAATAAAAACTCTTTTTTGCCAATAGTTCATCATGCCTTCCCTGCTCAACAATGTTTCCTTTGTCTATTACAAGAATAAGACTTGCATCTCTTATTGTAGAAAGTCTATGAGCAATGATAAAGCTAGTTCTGCCCTCCATGAGGTTAACCATAGCCTTCTGGACAAGCCTTTCAGTTCTAGTATCAACGTTACTGGTAGCCTCGTCCAAGATAAGGATTCTTGGATTGCTCATAAAGGCTCTAGCTATGGTAATAAGCTGCTTTTCACCTTGGCTGATATTACTGGCTTCTTCATTAATTCTAAACTCATAACCACCTGGAAGGGTTTCAATGAAGTGGTCTGCACAGGCAAGCTGGGCACAACGTTTTACCCTATTCATATCCACTTCTCCAGAACCTGCTCCATAGGCGATATTTTCAGCAATAGTGCCCTCAAACAGCCAAGTATCTTGTAAAACCATGCCAAACTGGTCTCTCAGGACATCGCGAGGCCAATCTTTAACATCTATGCCATCCACTTTAATTGAGCCTTCGTTGACATCATAGAACCTCATAATAAGATTTATAAGAGTGGTTTTTCCTGCTCCAGTTGGACCTACTATTGCTATCTTACTGCCAGCATTAACCTTAAGGTTGAAATCTCTAATTAAGCTCTTATTGGGCTCATAGCTGAAACTCACTTTGTCAAATTCAATGTTGCCTTTTGCAGGAACAGAACTCTGGGTTCCTTCATCCACTTCTTCTGTTTCTTCAAGTATCTCAAAGATTCTTTCAGCCGCTGCCATTGTACTTTGGAACACGTTAGAGATATTGGCTATTTCCTGAATTGGCATATTAAATCTCTTAACGTATTGAACAAAAGCCTGAATATCACCTATGGCAAGTTTTCCAACTGCCGCAAGTGAGGCACCAACTACAACTACCAGAATATAACCAAGGTTTCCAGCAAAGTTAGTAAGAGGATGAATAACAGAACTATAGAAGTTACTCTTCCAGCCTGCCGTATACAGTTCATTATTAATTTCATCAAACTCTTTTATTGCCTGATTTTCATGGTTGAAAGTTTTAACTATGGAATGTCCGCCATAAAGCTCTTCAACGTGTCCATTTAATTCGCCCAAATACTTCTGGTTTGCCAAGAAGTATTTTTGAGTAAATCTCACTACAACAGAGACAATTAAAACCACAATTGGGATGGTAATAAGGCAGACAAGGGACATGACTACATTGATGGAAAGCATCATGGAAAGCACGCATATAACTGTAAAGAAACTTACAATCGCCTGGCTAAGACCTTCTTGAATGCTTTGGTCAATGACATCAATATCATTGGTGACTCTACTCATAATCTCGCCCTGAGTTCTTCCATCAAAATAACTTAAGGGCAGTCTATCCAGCTTTGCATTGACTTCGCTGACAAGTCCCCTGGAAATCTTTTGAGACAGGAAAGCTAAAATCCAATGCTGCGCAAACCGGAATAGAGGGTTAATCAAATACAAAGCCACAAGGATAAGTATGAATTTTCCTATGAGAACCCAGTCAAAGGTGCCCTTTTGCACCCCGTCTGTGATAACGTTAATTGCCTTTCCTAAAACTTTTGGAGCCAAGGAGGTACACATAACACCTACAAAGGCGCAGAAAAAGGCTAATACAAAGAGTGGCAGGTAGGGCTTAATCCTAGTAAAGAGCTTTTTGCTAGCAAGTTTGGCGTTCTTAGCTTTTTCGCCTTTGCGTGGAGGTTTTCTTCTACTCATTTGTTCAATTCCTCCTCGCTCAACTGGCTTGAGGCAATTTCATAGTACAAAGGACAACTCTTTAAGAGGTCTTTGTGTTTTCCCTGTCCTACTATTTTTCCATTATCAAGTACCACAATGGTATCGGCATCCATGATTGTGCTCACACGTTGCGCTACAATTATGCGGGTGGCCTTTCCCAGCCTGGAATCGTTTGCAAGAGCGGCACGCAGGCGGGAATCGGTTTCAAAATCCAGGGCGGAGAAGCTGTCATCAAAGCTGTAAAGTTCGCAGTTGCGGATAATTGCTCTGGCTATGGCCAGGCGCTGTTTCTGTCCACCAGAGACGTTCTTGCCGCCTTGGGAAATCTCTTCGTTGATGCCCTTCTCTTTTTGTGAGACAAAATCCCAGGCCTGGGCAGTTTTCAAGGCGCTTTCTATCTGGGCATCTGTAGCCTCAGGACAGCCAAAACGCACGTTGTCCGCAATGGTTCCGGTGAAAAGATAGCCCTTTTGCGGAATGTAGCCAATTCTAGAACGCAGGTCGCTGACGGAGAAGTCCCGCACGTCTATACCATCAAGTAAAATAGAGCCCTCTGTGACGTCGTAAAGCCTTGGGATAAGAGAAAGTAACGTGCTCTTTCCGCACCCCGTTGAGCCAATAATCGCCGTAGTTTTCCCGCCTTCTGCAGTAAAACTAATGTTGGAAAGAGCAGGTGCATCGCTACCGGGATAGGTAAAGGAAACCTCTTTAAATTGAAGCGTTCCGGGAGTAATAGAGGCATCAAGGTTTGGAACTTTTGGCTGTACCGGCTCAGAAATCACAGTTTTAAGGTCTAAGACCTCATTAATTCGCTTGGCACTGATGTTGGCTCGTGGAAGAATTACCATGAGCATACTCAGCATGCCAAGGCTAGATAGAATTTGAGTCACATACTGGATGAAACTCATAAGCTGTCCCACCTGCAGACCGCCTGCTTCAATTTGAATTGCGCCAAAATAGCAAACGGCAACGGTAGACATGTTGATAATGAGCATCATACCTGGCATAGTTGAAGACGTAATTCTGAGAACCTTCAAAGACACCTTAAACAACTCCTGGTTACCTTTTTCAAACTTCTCCTGTTCCGTCTTCTGATTGACAAAAGCCCTGATAACTCTAGTACCAGAAATATGTTCTCTAAGCAAAAGATTTAACCTGTCATTTTTCTTCTTTAAATCATCAAAAAGTTTTGTAGCAAAGAGAATAATCAGCACAAACAGTAGCACCAAAAGTGGAATTGATACCAACAGAATTCCTGCAAGTTGTTTGTTGATATTCAGGGCCAAAATCACGCTGCCAACACACATCACCGGTGCAACAATGACCATTCGCATCATCATAACACAGAAATTTTGCATCATGGTAACGTCACTGGTGTTTCTCACAATCATGGAAGAAACGCCAATTTTATCCATCTCGCTTGAGGAAAAAGTTTCCGCATTCACGAAGATATCGTGTCGCATAGCCTGACCAATACCTGCCGATACTCTACTGCTGAAATAGCCTACGCCCAGCATGGCACCCACTTGAAAGAGCGACATCAAAAGCATGAGAGCACCTTCTTTTAGAATATAATTCATATCCCCAGCCGGCAGCCCAACATCCACGATATTAGCCATAATTGTAGGTAGCGCCAGCGTGCCCACCACCTGAAACGCTACAAAAATCAGCACAAGAATTACCTGAATCTTGTACATCCCTAGATATTTTTTCAGTAATTTATTCATCTTCTTCGTTCAAATCAGTATTAGGTTCACGGTCATCATCATCTACATCTGTATTTGGCAAATCCTCGTCATACTCAGGCTCTTCAACTTCACCGTCGTCAGTATTCAAGTCAACTAAATCCTCCTCCGTGAGGTCTGTATTAGGCTCTCTATCCTCATCCTCTTCAAGCCCGATATTTATTGCCTCTTCTTCCATTACTTCTAGCTCCGGTTCCTCAGGCTCCTCTTTTTCTTCTTGCTGAACGTTTTCTTGCCCATGTGCTTCTTGCACAAGTTCTTCTTGCTCAAGTATTGAGAAAGGCTTGCCAAGTGCAACTGCCTTTACGTTCTCTTCCATGGCCTTTGCAAAAGCCAGACCATTAGCAGAATCTTCAAGCCCAGCAAGCAATTTTTCTGCATAAGCTTTGCTGATTGTACAGGTATTTATAAAACGTTTGGAAAGTGCCCAACCTAGCCTGTCAATAGCCTCTGAGACCTTCTTCTCATGAATTTTTACCTGTGCACCATGAATATAGGCCTCCGGGAACTTTGCCTGACGCTCATTGATAAGCTCATCATAAACCTCTGCTGCCTTTGACCAATCGCCGGTAAGCAGGTAGTAAAGTCCCCTGTTATCCAACAGTCCATTTGACTCAGGACCCAGTTTTCTAGACTCAGTAATAAGCTTCTTTGCTTCCTTTAGATCTCCCTTTTCAAGAAGATAAGTTTCAAGGTTTATTTGAAGATTATTATCAACATAACCGCTGTTTTTAAGTTCTTGAAGAATTTCAATTGCCTTGTCCAACTTACCCTGCATCCAGTAGCCCATTGAAAGAGCAATTATTGCCTGTCCCTTCCAGTGCGGATCCTTACATTTTTCAATAAAAGTCTCTAATGTACTTACCCCAAAAGCAACATCATCCTGCTGAATAAAGGCAGTAGCAATTAGAACCGTTCTTTCTTCATCCACATGAGCAGCCAAAGCCTGCTTCATCATTTGCCAAACTTTAGGAGTGCTACCCTTTTGAAGTTTAACCGCAGCCCTGTAAAAAATAATAAAACCGCGTCTGATGAAGAGGAAGATTGCAATTAAAGCAACTGCAAGGAGAACCTTAAAGTACCATTGAATAGGTAAAAGACAGGAACATCCAATAAGTAAGAAAAAAAGCAGGGCAATTAAAGATCCCTTATTCAATTTAGTTTTTGTCACATTCGCCATGGTTTTGGCCTCCCACTGTCTGGCTTTTATCAAACGAAGCAAGAGAAAATTCACAACCACAGTACTGCTGCCTGTAAAGCCCCAGTTCGTTGGACATTTTCACACTCTTTGCAAAGCCATCCTTTTTTTTAAAGTCAATCTTTGTAAACCCTTCAAATGCCTGACCTACTGAAAAGATAGATTCACTTTTCTTAAATCTACTAACAGTTAGCGTAGTCGTAAACCTGTCAATGCCAAGTTTTTTTGCTTCTTGATAGGCTTGTGCCAGATTAAATTCAAAACACTTTAAGCACCTTTTTCCATGTTCCGGTTCCTTTTCAAGGCCTTTGATAAAAGAAAGCCAACATTCGTGATCATACGGCTGTCTAACCACCTCAAGCCCTCCGTAATACTGAGAAACCTTTAACAGTTCTCCGTATCTTTTATCATTTTCCTCTTTAGGCCAAATATTGCTGTTTCCATAGCACAACACAGGTTCATAGCCTTCATCTAAGAGTCTCTGAATACTGCTGGTTGAACAGGGCCCACAGCAACAATGGACAAGTATCCTTTCGTGCATAAGTAAATTATAACTAAAACCAACTATTGTGAAAATAAACTAGCAATTAGAATATGTGATAAATTAAGGTTTGTCATAAAAAAATATAATGACATCATAATTGATTATTATGTAAATTTAATGTAAAGTTTCACCATGCAGATAATTTACACAATCCTTCAGATAGCCGGTAGCATTGGCATATTCCTTT
>CAVISO010000009.1:0-33841 GCA_963645435.1 Sphaerochaetaceae bacterium
TCATGCACGCTATGGGACCAAACGTCTCTGGTGTTATTGGAAGTGCTGTTGCAGCTGGTGTTCTCCTTGCCTGTGTTCCAATCATGGAACCTCTTGTCAATGGTCTCAGACCAGCTGTTGCTCTTCTGTAATCAGAAACAGCATAGCAAAAAGGCTGCTCACAAAGGGCAGCCTTTTTTATTACACAGAAATAAACTTAACTTAGAACTTCTTTTACTTTTTCACAAAGCGCCTGTGCCAACGCCTTATGGCTTGCTTCTGTCATGTGCAGGCAATCAGAACCTGCACAGGCAACGGTGGCAGCATCAAAGAAAGCACAAGCTGTGAGCCTAGCCACCTCTGCATACACAGCAGGTACCTTTAGCACCTCTTCATAGGCATGCTGATCTACTTCCCAAAAGCGGCTGTTTTCTACTCCCTTACCAATTTGAATTGGAGCAACCAAAAGGATTTTAGGACAGTTTGCCCCGTAATACTTACGAATTTTCTCCACCATTCTCTTTAGTGCATAGCCCGATACTTTTGCTGTCATGCTATACTGGGTTTTGAAATCATTTGTACCCAGCATGAGGACAATCAAATCCAGCGGACTGTGCGTTTTAAGCACAAAATCCAGCATTTTTATGCCACTTCTAAAGGGGTCTGAGTCATCACTGAAACAGGTAGTACGTCCAGAATAGCCTTCTTCAATCACGTAGTAATCTGAACCCAAATTTGCCTGCAACAACCCCGTCCAACGCTTGTCTCTTGCAAACCTTGTATTATCCTCTGGGTTCACCCCGTAGGTATTTGAATCTCCAAAACACAGTATTGATTTCATTTCTTAATCCACCTTGGGAAGGAATATTCGCCCCTGTAATTGGAAGCGTTGTACTCTGGATATTTTTCTGGAGCATAGATTTCCTCTTTGTCCTCCATTGGTCTATCCTGGGTATAAACATACAGAGTTTTTCTATCCCATACAACAATTTCTTCACGGTTATCGCCCTGGGTATTAAGCACCTCGCAACACAACGTTGGATGCCCGTCGTCAGGGAAAGGCACCACCACGTCTCCAGCGCCATCCATCAAGCCTCCCTGCTCAACCGATGCATTAAGCAAAATGAGGTCTTGTCCCGAGCCATCCCAGTTAATGGGCGCAATGATATTGCCATTGCACTCGGCTTCTCTATGCCAGATTTCGCGTCCCCTATAATCATGCATATAGATGATGCCATTATTCTGCCAGTAGGTGGTAGTGCAAATCTCCAGCCCGCTTCTTTCTGGGCAGTAATTGCCTATGCTAATGCGTTGGCCATGCCCGTTTATGTCTCGCAGCAGGATTTTTCCCTCCAAGTTAACCAGCATAAAGCCTTCCCATCCCGATACTATTGCCAAGCAAGGCTCACTATCCGGGCCATATTTGCCAAAGATAATCTCGTCCGTGTGATCTGTATCTATTGGCAGAGACCACTTCAACGAGCCATCATGATCCACCAGGTTGTAGCAGGAGAAAAGCTCGTCTTTTCCATCTCCATCAAAGTCATAGCTGAAGGGAAAGTGCCCGGTGTTGTACTTGGAGAAGGTCCACAGGAAATTGAGGTCTTTGTCATAGAGCCAGAGGCGAGAATATCGGTCTTTAATGAGGATGTCGCTGGGGCGCTCTTTGCCCGTTACGTTGACAATACGAATGGCATCCACGTTGAGGCGGTCAAAGGCATACCTGCCAAATTCAAGCCCGGTTACCGTCTTAGGATCGGCTGTGTTCTGCGGGGTGGGAATGCTCTTTTTGACCTCACCCGTGCGACCATCCAGGATGAAAAGCTGAAAATCGTAGCTGGTGATAACCTCATCAATGCCGTCGTTGTCAATGTCGTAGATTTGCATTGGGAGGTCCGTGGTAAGCTGGATAACGTCCTCGTTGTCGTTGGGAGTCCCCTTCTGCCACAAGATTTTCCCCGTTTCAAGGCTAACTGCAGTCAGGCAGCTGATGAAGGGATACCTGTCCTTGTAGACACGGCGCTGATGCTGCGCAATAAGAAAAAAGAGTTCTTTTGTACCGGTGAGATGCCCAAAGCGAATCTGTCTTGCAGCACCAAAATTGCCCAAATCAATTACCTTGCATAGCTGCATCTGAGGAAAATGTGCCCGCTTTTTAGCAACGCGCTGCTCGTCCTCTTTCTGCTTATCCTCAAAGGCTTTAAGCTCTTCATCCGTCATTTGCACGCAAACTGAAGCGTACTGGGCAGGCAGGCACGCAGAAAGGGCAATGCAACCGTTTGGGTACATTTCATCTGTGACACAAAGCACCTCTTGATCATCCAGATAGCAGGTGTAAGTGTTGCCCTTGCACACCACCTTTAGGTTGTGGAAAACCCCCACGTTCCAAGGCACTTCCTTTGTGGCTAGAATTGTGCGCTCCAGCTTGTTTACCCGGTGAAATTCCACACCGTTGGCATGTAAGTAAAAGCCGTAGTGCATCATGCTGGTCTGATAGTGAAAAAGAAGTCCGCAGATCTCGTCTTTTCTCATTGCGCGCATTGAGACGGTGACGGTGTAGTCTGTCATGCGAGTATCGCCCTTACGCAGCACAGGAACCGCCTTCTTGTCCTTTGGAGGCTTGATTCTCATTTGTTCCATGAAGTGCTGACCATTCAAAAGCGGGGCTGTTACCAGCCAGGAAGGACCACGAAAATCAAAGTCTGCTATAGGGTCAAACCAGCCACCTTTGTAGCCGGGCTCCGGATAAAAATGATATTCCCCCATGGCGGAATGATCTCTGTCATAGGGGAAGGCTCCTAACGGAAAGGTAGAGAAATTGTCATATAAGACTTGGTTCATGTCACCACTCCACCAAGTCTTTTACCTCTACAGGAAGTCCGGAGGCTATGCTCTTATTTGCTGCAATACCAACCAAGGCAGATTTAATGCCGTCTTTGTAGTCTGCTGCTCTGTGAAATTCATCATAAGGTGGATTTGGAAGGAAGATATCGTCCAAAAGCACGGGATCTCCACCGCCGTGTCCGCCTTCTTTGGTCTCAACTTCTACCTCATAGGGGGCACCAAACATTGGGCAAACGCGAATCTTATGGAAGACGGTTGCACCCTCATTCTCTTTTTCTCCACCAGCGTTGATATAAGGTTTTTCAAGAGCGGTGTACTCAATTCTTCCCTTATCTCCATTGATACAGACATTAAAACCTTCCCAAGGAGAATAAGAGAACAGGGAATAGGACATTTGAACACCATTTTTATACTTAACAAGGACATTCATGGTATCCTCAATAGAAATATCGTCTCTGAAAACACTTCTGTCTCTGATGTAGCCGCTATCCTCTTCAGCATCCAAATACAGAGCCTTGAGCTTTGGATTGTTTTCAATATCAATGGCAAACGGGTCATTTTTAGCGGCTTCTGCGCCATGGCATCTGTAATAGAACTTTTCTACGCCACGCTTTTCAGCCGCTTCTTTTCCATAGAAATTCAACGAGCCAAGGGCAAAAACCTTCTCTGGCTCTGTACCCAGCCAGAAATTGACCAAGTCAAAATGATGGGTTGCTTTGTGCACCAGAAGTCCACCACTATTGACCTTACAGCTATGCCATCTGCGATAGTAATCTGCACCGTGCACAGTATTTAACAGCCATTCAAAATGGACTTGGAAAGGTCTTCCAATAACGCCATCTCTTATGAGCTCTCTCATTTTTGTGTGATATGGGGCATACCGATAATTAAAGGTAACTCTTACATGCTTTCCGGTACGTTTTACTGCATCAATGATTCTCTGTGCCTTCTGTTCATTGATGGTAATTGGCTTTTCTGTAATGACATCACAGCCTTTTTCCATTGCCCTGACAATGTAGTCATCATGTGTGCGGTCAACAGAAGTGACAATGACAATATCTGGCTTGGTTTCTTCTATCATTTTCTCAAATTCATGAGGAAGGTACTGTGGAACTTCTTTTACGCCCAGCTCTTGGATGACAGAGTTTGCATAGCGCATTCTGGTTTCACTGAGGTCACAAAAACCTACAAGTTCAGCAATGTCCTTGTACTTTGTAGCAATTGCTTCGTAATACATTCTGGCTCTTCCGCCAGTTCCAACTTGTGCATAGCGAGTTTTCTTCATTGTTTTGCTCCTATGCCCTCATTTTTCGCATATCAGAGGAATTGGTCAATATTATTGAAGAGCTTTTTGCTGGGCTTGTTGCATTGCTGTTTCAAGTTCTTTTCTGTAAACAGGATTGCAACAGGAAATTTGAGTTTTCCAGGTGCCCTCCTTAGCCATTGCAACAATTTTCTGCTTCAGTAACACCTGAGAGGCAGGAACATTATGGGCTCTTGCAACACTGTCCCTGGCAAGAAAATAATATTTGACCAGAACCTTTTCCTGTTTTGAAAGCATCTTGAAGTTGCAAATCTTTTCCCAGCCGGGTTTTTCCGGATGCTTTGGCTCTGCACAGGTTTTCAGGCTGTTTTGAATCTCTCTTTTTTTTGTCTTTGGCAGTTTTTCAACATCCTGTTCTAGTAACTGTTTCAGTTCAAACAAATGCTGAACATCCCCAAGGGCGTACTGAATTTGGGCATCTGGGATGGGTCTACGCATCCAATTGGCAGTCTGAAAGCGTTTTTTTGAACCAGAAATCTCTTCTGAGCCTTCCTTTTCTCCAAGATACTTCTCCTCTATTGATGTGAGATTTCCTGTAAGCTCTAGGGCAAGCGCCAGCACCCTTATGTCATAGATGTTCTTCAGCTGTATTTTTAGGGCTTTTCTGGCTAGGGCTGCATCACTTTGGCAGGCAAACATGACCTTTTCAATTGGACCTTCCAAAAAGGCTTTAAGCGAAGCCAGACCTTCCTTAGTCTTAATGATTTGCAGACAATCAATGATGTAATAGTTGGCTTTATCGTAAAGCTGAATTATGCAAACGTGTTCTCCGTAGCAATGGAGATTGGACTCTTCTTCAAAGTCCATTGCAACACTACCTACGTTCTCTTGAGTCCATTTTGCTACTAGAGTCTCCAGCTCTTCTGCCGTCTTGATTGTGGTGTAATCCATCTTCAGATGTTTATCTCCAGGGTTTCCTTTTTCTGGTACTGTCTTACAACAACTCCGGCTTCCTTGAGCATAAGAGAAGAGGCTTTAACGTTATCGGAATCTGGATATTTGTTGATTTGATAGACAACTTCACGGATGCCGCTTTGTATGATGGCTTTGGCACACTCGTTACAGGGGAACATGACCACATACAGGGTGCAGCCTCTGAGGTCCCGGGAGATGCTGTTTAAAATTGCATTGAGTTCTGCGTGGCAAACAAACGGATATTTGGTTTCAAGAGGGACGCCGGTGCGAGCCCAGGGGAAGACATCATCACTACAACCAATTGGAAAGCCGTTGTAGCCAGTGCCTACAATTTTTTTATCGGGGTTTACAATACAGGCGCCCACCTGGGTGTTGGGGTCTTTACTACGCATGGAGGATAAGACTGCCACGCTCATGAAGTATTCGTCCCAAGAGAGATAGTTTTCTCGTTTATCTGACATAAAGGTGCTCCTTAGTTGTGTGTTTGCTACTTCTTATGAAGGTTCGTTATGAAGATTCGCTATAAATACTAAACCAAAGAGCACTGGGTTTCTAGAGTAATTTTAGTGGTTATTTGATAATACCGTTGGCTTTTCCAACTTTTATGAAGGCCTGGACCGCTTTTTCTATCTGCTCTGGAGTGTGAACGGCGGAAAGCTGAACCCTTATGCGAGCCTTGCCTTTTGGCACAACTGGGTAGCAGAAGCCAATGACATAGACCCCTTCCTGAAGAAGTTCATCTGCCATTTTCACTGCTTTTACTTCATCATAGAGCATCACTGGCACTATTGCTGTGTTGCCTTCAACCAGATCAAAGCCGGCCGCTTCCATCTTCTGGCGGAAAAGCCTTGCATTTTCCATGGTCTTTTCTCTATAAGGATTGCCCTGTTCTAACAGTTCAAGAACCTTCATAGTTCCGCCAGCAACAGCCGGTGCAAGAGTATTAGAAAAGAGATAGGGACGGGCTCTCTGACGGAACAAGTCAATCAGTTCTTGACGTCCACTGATACAGCCGCCACTGGCACCTCCAAGGGCTTTTCCAAAGGTAGTTGTGATTAAATCCACCTTGTCCGTTAAACCGTAATATTCGGCTGTACCACGTCCTGTTTTGCCAATATACCCTGTAGAATGTGAGTCATCTACCATTACCAGGCTATCATATTGCTCTGCAAGTTCACAAATCTTGTCCAGTTTTGCAAGGTCTCCATCCATTGAGAACACCCCGTCTGTACAAATGATTTTTCTTGGACAAGCCTTAGCGTCTTTCAGGCACTTTTCCAACTCTTCCAGGTTACTGTGCTTGTATCTAAAACGCTTTGCCTTGCAAAGCCTTACTCCATCAATGATGGAAGCGTGATTCAGTTCATCACTGATGATGGCATCATTTTCTCCAAGCAGAGGTTCAAATACTGCGCCATTTGCGTCAAAGCAAGAGGAAAACAAAATAGTGTCATCTGTACCAAGGAAAGAACTAATCTTTTTCTCCAAGTCCTTGTGAAGCTTCTGGGTTCCGCAGATAAAACGTACCGAGGATAGTCCATAGCCCCATTGATCCATGGTTTTCTTGGCAGCCTCAATCACCTCTTTATTGTCTGCAAGCCCAAGGTAATTATTAGCACAGAAGTTTAGAACCTCTGAGCTAGTGCCGTCTGGGTTTTGAACCTTAATGAGTCCGCTTTGCATTGAAACAATTACTCTTTCCTGCTTGGAAAGTCCCTGAGTTTCCAGTCCATCTAGAAAATCCCTTAATTCCTTTTTGAGCTGTTCAGTCATTTATGCCCCTCCTTTGTTTTATTGTCTTAATCATATCTTCTGTCATTGCTGCCAGGTCATAATCTGGTTTCCAGCCCCATTCTACTCTTGCGGCATAATCCTCAAGACAGTCTGGCCACGAATCTGCAATTGCCTGTTTTACAGGGTCAATATCATAGCTGATGGTAAAATCCGGAATAAGGTTACGAATGTAGGCGGCTTGCTCCTCTGGGCAAAAGCTCATAGAAGCAATGTTAAAGGCGTTACGGTGTCTAAGGTTATCTGGATTAGCTTCCATCACTTGGATTGCGGCTTTAACGGCATCTGGCATGTAAATCATGTCCAGGTAGGTATCACTTCTTAAGAAGCAGTCGTAGTGATGTTTGTCCACTGCGGCGTAATAAATATCTACTGCGTAGTCTGTAGTTCCACCACCTGGAGGGGTCATGTTACTGATAACTCCAGGGAAGCGAACTCCACGAGTATCTACGTCATATTTGTGGTAGTAATAATCACAAAGAAGTTCACCTGCAACCTTAGTCACTCCATAGATGGAAGTAGGTCTTTGAATTGTATCCTGAGGGGTAAACTGCTTTGGGGTTGTAGGTCCAAAGGCGCCAATGGAGGAAGGGGTAAAGACGGCACATTTTTCCTGGCGAGCAACCTCCAAAGAGGTCATAAGCCCATTCATATTAATATCCCAGGCTCTCTGTGGATTTCTCTCAGCGGTAGCCGATAATATGGCTGCAAGGTGATAAATTGTATCTATATTGTGGTTTTGGACCACTTTTAGGAGTCCTTCCCCATCTCTGCTATCCATTTTGTAGAAGGGACCACCTTCCACAAGGGGTCTGTTAACATCATCTCTAATATCGGTAAGGACAACGTTATCATTACCGTACTTCTTCCTCAATCCAATGGCAATCTCTGAGCCCAGCTGACCAAGAGAGCCAACAACCAGAATGTTCTTCACAAACGGGCCTCCATGTAATTCATTGACAGCAAATGCTGTTGATACTAGAATTGGACCATTAAAAGGTACCGTACAAAGCCGTACAAAGTTTAGTATATTGAACAAAGTTTAATATGTCAAAACAATAAAGAAATACTAGGCTATTAGGAGAAAAACATGGATACGCCTCCAATGATAGGAAAAAATATTCAGAAGATGAGAACAGACCGCGGTCTTACTCTCAATGTTTTGTCTGAAAAGTCCGGAGTTTCCAAGGCTATGCTCAGCCAGATAGAATCGGACAAGGTTAATCCTACTGTTGCTACCGTTTGGAAGATTGCAAAAGGTCTTGGAGTAGACCTTAACGAGCTTCTTAACGTTGACGCCCAACCAAAGAGGGTTTTCTCCGTAAACCCTAATGAAACCAGGAACTCCGCTTCTTTGGAAATGGTAGAGCATGGCGTAACTATCAAGGTACTCTCCCCGTTGAATATGGTAGAAGAGCTGGAAATGTACATTGTGACTCTTCCCCCTGGAACCAAACTCCCCTCTGACCCACATTACCCTGGCACACAAGAATTTCTTACAATTCTCAAAGGACAGGTTTGTGTTACTGCAGGAGAAAATTCTGCAAACCTCAAGAAGGGAGACTTCCTTGTCTATCACTGTGACGTAGACCACACAATTGAAAACATAGGTAACCAGCCTGCAGAAGTGCATATGGTTGTGAGATACACTAAAAAATAATGGCAGGAAAAAAATGATTGAGAAACTCGCTGAATTTAAAAACCAGCTTAACGAACTGGATGCAAAACTTGCAAATCCTGACATTATGAAGGATATGGCAGGCTACAAAAATCTCATGCAAGAACGTAGCCACCTAGTTCCTATAGTTGAGGAACTGGAAAATCTCTGCTCTCTTACTGAAGAGTTAAAGGACAACGAGGCTCTGGCAAAAGAAGACGACCCAGACCTGGCAGAAATGGCAAAAGAAGAAATTCCAGTTCTAAAAGCAAAGATAGAAGAATCTGAAAAACGCTGTAAGATGCTTTTGGTTCCACCAGATCCACTGGAAGGCAAAAACATCATCATGGAAATCAGAGCTGGTACAGGAGGCGAAGAAGCTGCCCTTTTTGCTGCAGACCTGTACAGAATGTACTCTTACTTTGCAGAAGCCAGACACTGGAAGCTGGAAGAGATAAGCTCCAACATGACAGAGCTGGGAGGCTATAAAGAAATCATTGTTTCCATTTCCGGGAAGGACGTTTATGGCTCTCTTAGATGGGAAAGTGGCGTACACAGAGTCCAAAGGGTTCCTGAAACAGAAAGTGGTGGAAGAATCCATACCTCTGCGGTCACCGTTGCAGTACTTCCTGAAGCAGAAGAGACTGAGGTTGAAATTCGTCAGGAAGACTTACGAATTGATGTTATGAGAGCCGGCGGTCCTGGTGGGCAGTGTGTTAACACCACTGAGAGTGCTGTACGAATTACTCATATTCCAAGCGGACTCGTTGTCATTTGCCAAAACCAGAAAAATCAGTTGCAGAACAAGGCAGAAGCCATGAGGGTTTTGCGCTCCCGTCTGTATGATCTTGAAGCCGGAAGAAAGGCTAAAGAGAGAGCAGAAGAACGCAAAAGCCAGGTTGGAAGCGGAGACCGTAGCGAGAGAATCAGAACCTACAACTTCCCACAGAACCGCCTTACAGATCACAGAATAAATCTTACTCTTTATAAGTTGGATCTCATCATGGAAGGACATTTGGAAGAAGTGGTGGAGGCTCTTAAGATTGCTGCCGGAGAGGAAGCGTTAAGGGAAGCACAGTGACACTAAAGCAACTTCATAGAAGATGTTCTGAAATCATTGGTTCAGCAAGTAGCACTCCAGCTTTAGATGCCAGAATAATAGCCCAAAACGTACTCAACATTGAATATAATGCATTTATACTTCACTCTCAGGACATTGTTAGTCCATCTGACGAACAAAGAATTCTTGCTTTGGCAACCCAGCGGGCCAACGGAGAACCAGTAGCGTATCTAGTGGGCCAAAGGGACTTTTATGAGGACACCTTTCTAGTAAATAACAACACCTTGATTCCTAGAGCAGACACAGAAATTCTTGTAGAAGAAGCTATTGCCATTGGACTTGCAAATAAACAAAAAGAATTGAAAATCCTAGACCTGTGCTGTGGTACTGGATGTATTGGAATTTCCGTTGCTAAGGCTCTTGAGCAGCAAGGCAAAAGCGTATGTCTTGTTTTAAGCGACCTTTCAAAAGAGGCTCTAAGCGTTTGTAAGGAAAACTGTCAAAGGCTACTTAAAAGCGGGAATGTAGAATATGAAATCTTAGAGGGAGACCTCTTAGAGACAGTTGAGAACAGAAGGTTTGATTTGATACTTACCAATCCCCCGTATATTGCAAGTGCAGTAATTGAAACGCTTGAAGAACAGGTAAAAAGAGAGCCCCTTCTTGCGCTAGATGGCGGAAAAGACGGGCTTGAGCTTATAAGGAAGATTACTGCTACTGTGAGTGCCCACTTAAAAGAAGGTTCCTGGCTGCTTATGGAAATTGGTTATGACCAAGGCGCTAGGGTGAAAGTGCTCTTTGAAGAGGCTGGCCTTCATCAAGTTAAGGTAAAAAAAGACCTTGGTGGACAAGACCGTGTTGTAATTGGGGCATTTTGATATATATACTAAGAGGCAACTTTGAAGGGATATCATGTACGAAGAACTAGTTAAACGATTTCTACAAAAGGTCACAACCTACTCACCTGAGGATTATGCCAAAATTGAGAAGGCAGCCTACTATGCCAACACTAAGCACGAAAACCAAAAACGCAAAAGTGGTGAACCGTATATCATTCACCCGCTTGCCGTAGCTGAAACGCTGATTCAGCTGAACATGGACGCAGACACCGTTTGTGCAGGCTTGCTGCATGACGTGATTGAGGATACAAATACCACAGAAGAAGATATCACCCAGCTATTTGGCAAGAACGTATGCGAACTGGTACAGGGTGTGACAAAGATTGCCAACATCAAGAACCTTTCAAAGAGTGCTCAGGAAGCGGAAACCATAAGAAAGATGTTCATTGCCATGAGCAAGAACATGCCGGTTATCATCATCAAGCTGTCCGATAAACTGCACAACATGCGCACCCTGCAGTACATGGAGCCCACCCGCGCCAAGGAAATTGCAAGCGACTGTCTAGATATCTACGCTCCTCTTGCAGACCGCCTAGGTATTGCCTGGATGAAAGCAGAATTGGAAGACCTCAGCCTGAAGATGCTCAAGCCCGATACCTACCAGTACATTCAGGATTATTTGCTTGCCAAGAAGAGCGAATTTGATAAATATCTGGAAACGGTTAAAAAGAAGATTGCCAATGCCTGTATAGACGCGGGAATCAAGAATATAAAAATTACCACAAGATCTAAGCACACCTACTCCATCTACATGAAGATGAAAAAACGCAGAAAGGAAATTGATGAGATTTTTGACATCCTTGGTGTACGCGTTATTTGCAATACGGTTCCTGAGTGTTACACCCTTGTTGGAATCATCCACCAGCTTTGGCCACCAATGGAAGGCAGATTTAAAGACTACATTGCCATGCCAAAGGCAAACAACTATCAGAGTCTGCACACCACCATCATGGCAATGAACGGAGTCATTCTAGAAATTCAGATTCGTACCTATGAGATGGATCAGATTGCAGAATATGGTGTTGCCTCCCACTGGTCTTACAAGGCAAACATGGGTGCCCAGAGCAGTTCCAGCTGGGTCAACATGGACAGCCAGCAACTTTCCAGAATTGCTACAAAACTAAAGAGCTGGAACTCAGAAATTGAGCAGAGCGAGTCCTTCATGGACGACATCAAGAGCGAACTATTAAAGGATACCATCTATGTTTTCACTCCAAAAGGTCAGGCGATTGAACTTCCAATTGGCTCCACTGCCCTTGACTTTGCCTACATAATTCATACCGAGATAGGAAATCATACAGTAAGTGCAAAGGCAAATGGTTCAATTATCCCCCTTGGACAGCCTCTTGAAAACACTCAAGTGGTAGAAATTCTTACACAGAAGAATGCCCACCCAAGAGTCACCTGGCTCAAATATGCTCATACCACAAGCGCAAAGAGAAAGATTCGTGCCTGGCTAAACAAGTACGATGAAAACCTTCTCATTGAGAAAAACATCATTGCTCACAAGAAGGATGTTGAGGCTGCCATTTCCAGCGAACCTCCAGTTCCAGTTGCTCCAGAGGATTTACAGGATAGCGATATTATCAGAACGGTGCACAATGACTACAAGAAGAGTTCTGTCACTGTTTCCAAAAACAAAAACATAATGATCAGCCTTGCTCAATGCTGCAACCCTGCTCCTGGAGATGCCATTGTTGGCTACATCTCTAGAGGACGCGGCATCATTGTTCACAAGGCAGATTGTCCTAATCTTGTACACATGTCAGAAATTGATCAGCGCAAGATTGAAGTTGAATGGGAAACTGCTGCAGAGACAATTACCAGACGCTTTATGGTTACCAGTAAACGCACACAGGATCTTTTCAGTGAGATTGAAGGTGCCATTAGAAACCACGCAGGTCATCTAGTTGCAGGTAGCCTTATTGACGATGAAATTGGAAACCTGGTAGGCACCTTTACAATGGAATGTGACAATGAAGAGTCCTTTAAGAAGGTAGTAAAATCCATTAGAAACATTCCAAATGTCATTAAGATTGCTCCAGCACCAATGAACTAATTCTGAATTAGTTTTCTAGCGCCATCAGCTCTGCTCTGCGCCTAGCATGACGTTCTTCTGTAGAAACTTCAGCCTCAAGATAGGCATCCAGCATATCAATAACCGGCTCTGAATAATCAATTCTTCCTCCAAAAGCAATGAAGTTTGCAGCATTGTGTTCTTTTGCCATCTTGGCAGCAAAACAGTTTTGAGGAAGTGCACATCTGATACCATGAAGCTTATTTGCAGACATTGAAATGCCAATACCTGTACCGCAGCACAAAACTCCAAAGTCGTAACCGCCTTTGTTGAATTCATCACAGGCAGCCTTTGCCATAAGAGGATAATCCACCCCTTTTTCCTCCGCTACACCAAGATAATTTACCTCATAGCCTCTAGCCTGAAGATGTTTAACAATTAAGGCAGTAAGCTCTACCGCTCCATGATCATTGGCAACAACAACTTTTTTCATTTAATCCTCCTACTTTTTACTGATAATCCCGCCAGGTACCTTTGATGTAGTTGTCATACAGAACAAGACTAACAAAAAGACTAACGCTATTGTCCTGGAAATTCCAGGCAAGACCTAATGGCAACAAATGTTCTCGTCTTCCAGAATAAGAACTTCCCACCGTAAGCGGGCTTACTCTGAAGGTTAAGAAGGTAGGCAAAAACTGTCCTTTATCATTATGATCACTAAAGAAAAGCCCTAGACTGAGTAGCGTATTAAGCCCATTTCCAGCATTGTTCTTATCACTGACTCTGTTACCCAAAAGCGAGTAACTTAATTCAAAACCTACTATCACTTCAGAGAAGGGGTTTGGAACCAGTGGTGTTATTGCTTCAACGGCTAGCTCACTTCTTTTTGTTAAACCAAGGCTCACTCCACCAAGGAAATTTGCACCCATCTGTGAGTGTTTATCAAAGAAAAACCTTCCAGTCCCTATTCTTATTGCAATGTCCTTAAATAGCATTGATGAGGATTTTTTTGTATCCTCAGCACAAATACAGGACATTGTTATGGCAAATAGCAGAATTACAATTATAAACTTCTTAGCCTTCATATTCTAACCTCCTTTCCTAGATGGTAGAGCGGAGTAAACCTGAAGACTGTAACCCCCCAAAGCTTATACTCTTTGTTGATTAAGACAAAGGGAGAAAACCATTCATACATATAATCTTTCTCAATTACTCTAAAGATTGAAGCCTCTACATAGAGCTTTGCGGTCATATCTTTTTCATCTTTTAGTAGCTGGCTGCACACAAGTCCAACAGTAAAACTTGGAGCCCAAAGGCTTGGATTGTTAGTAGTAAATTGCAGAGGATTAAACTTAAACCGCCCAACTTCAACAGAAAGCCCAAAACCAACATTCTTAAAGGAGACACTCTTTGCTCCGTCCCAGGAAGCAGTACCCCATGCAAGAAGAGAAGGATTACAATAATCAAAGTCAAAAGGAATGTAGACAGCATCTAATGACAAGGAAGAGACTGAATCACTTCTGCCTGAAACAGAAATACCTACTCCAAAATTAAAATAAGAGGTATCAAGAGCAAAGAGAGAAAAAGTCAAACCTAAACCCAGTAGCAGTATTACTAATTTCTTCATTCTCATAGTTCTCAACCTCCGTACAAGTTCAAAAGGAAGTCTAACTTTTTAAGCAGAGTATGCCACTCTTGTGCCTGTTCATAGGTAATTTCACTTGAGTAGTCTTTAATCTCAAGAAAATGCTCTTTCATTTCTTTTGCCAGTTCTGGACAATCAAGAACAAGAGTCACCTCAGAGGAGATATGCATACTTCTATGATTGAAATTAGAAGAACCGCAAATTATGTACCGCTCATCAAGGATTACCAGTTTTTCGTGTAACAGAGAGCCGTTTGTGTACTGCGTCTCGTCTTCCATCCACACCACTACACCAGCGTCAAGAAGATCCTTTGCTGCGTATTTTGAGGCATTGCGCAGGGCTTCACGGTCGTCTGCCCTGAGGATCATCTCCACCTTAACACCACGTTCCGTACAGTTTTTTACAGCCTCAAACATGTCAGAATCCATAGTTGGAAGGAAAGGAAGAATCAAAACTTCTTCTTTTGCTTCTGCTAAAAGACTGCCATAAAGAGGGGCAATATCGCCACCATTTACCTGGTTTTCAATCCAGCCCTTGATGGTTCCCTCTTCTGCTAATCCTTCATAAGGAGCACTTAGACTTCCCTCTTGAATAGTTTCCCAGCTGTATCTATTCCAGAATTCAGTAAAGGCTTCCGTTAAAACCCTGGCGCAAGAGTAGGAATCAAAAACATACATTGAATCTCTGTCTCCGCCGTTCTCAACAGAACTTGTGGAGATATAATTGAGATTCATGCCACCAACAGCAACATGAAGACCATCTGAAACAAAGTATTTTCTGTGCTCTCTGTAAAACAGGTTAATTGCCCAAGGAATTCGCTTTACGTTAAGTGGATTATACTCTAAGAGGTGAACCCCATATTCTCTAAGACCATAGAGGGTTCTAAGATGATATTTGGACTCTGTCATATCCAAAGAGCTGGTGCCATCCGTAACAATGTAAATGTCCACTCCCTCTTGAGCCTTTTGGCGCATTACATCAAAGAGTTCCTGGTTTTCATCGCACTCAGAGCCCAAAAAAACGGTGCAGATAAAATAATCCTGGGTATCTTTGAGCATTTGAATAAGCCTTTCTTTCCACTGCTCTCCATCAAAGATTACCTGGGGATAGGTTACTTCAACGCTTTCATAGCCAAGCGTGCTTAGTTTTTCTTCTAGTGTTAGACTTGAATCTATTGAAACCTTGTTCATCATACCTGCAGAGGTAGAACAGGACACAGCAAAGACCAGAGACAATAGAAACAACCCCAAAGCGACTTTAGATTTCATCTTAGCGCCTCTTAAAACTCAGTGAAAGTACAGGGCAGGAGCGCTTCAAACGAGTAATGCTTAATCACCCCGCTAGATACCGATATCATAAAGACCTGCGCATCCGGTGGCATAAACTCAGAAAGGAATTGCCTGCAAATAGCACAAGGAGGGGCTGGGTCTTCTGCAGAAGAAGCAATGGCAATCATTTGAAACTGCTTTTTGCCTTCTGAAGCAATAGCGGCCATTGAGGCTCCTCGTTCTGCGCAAATTGTAGCACCAAGAGAGGCATTTTCCACATTGCAGCCGGCATAGATTTTACCCGTTTCAGTCAAAAGCCCTGCTCCTACTTTGAAATTAGAATAAGGAGCATAGGCATTTTCTCTTACTTTAATTGCCGTTTGCATTAACGTACCAATGATGGTTCTCTCATAGAAAGCCTGCACCTCTTTAGTTAGAACAGTATCAAACTCTTCTATAGTTGAAAAAGAAGGAAAAGCGTCAAGTGAAGCTAAAACCAAATCAGCCCCTTTCAGAATAAGGCTCTCCTTACTTTCATTAACACCTCCGCTAAGACCAATAGAAACACACTTTGCCTTTCTTGCGGTTCTTTGAGCTTCAGAAGTATCGCTGAGAATAACTGTTTCCTCACAACCGGCACCTAAAGCCAAGAAGGCTTGTTGATACAGCTCTGGATTTGGTCTTTCCTTAAACGGAGATGCCTCCTTTGGGATAAAGGCTATTTTTATCCCTGCCCTCTTTATGTTTTCAAGAAAGGAACAGGTCTGAGAGAGCTCTATTTTCTGTAAATCAATAACTACAGCTTTAATCATTCAATACCTCTAGTTTGAGCCCATCAGCACTGTTTAAGGAAATGTCCTTCACCTGGAACCCCGTAGTAGTTTTCACCTTCCATGAGAATCTTGCCCCTGAGGATGGTCATTACGGCTTTACCTTCCACCTTAAAACCTCTGTATGGGGTATAAAGGGAAGCAGAATGTACGTTGTTATCTTGAAGCGTCCATTTAATAGAGGGGTCAAATATACAAATATCGGCATCTGTGCCTATTTGGAGAGAGCCCTTTTGCGGGTAGATACCAAATAGCTTGGCAGGATTGGTGCTCATAAGCTCAACCAGCTTGGTCAGAGGCAAATCAAGGCCCTCTACCGCCTGTTTTTCGCGGAAGGTGTTAAGCAGGATGAACATTTCTTCTGTGCCAGGGATTCCTGGGTAAATAGTGCGACAGTCTGAGCTGGAGAGTTTTTGTTCGCGGGTAAAGGCGCAGTGGTCGGTTGCAATGACTTGAACCTCGCCGTCTTTCACCGCTTCCTGTAGTGCAGAGTTGTCTTCCTGGTCTCTAAGTGGTGGAGTCATCACGTAGAGAGAAGCGTCTGGTCCTTCAAGATAACTTCTGTCCAGGAAAAGGTAGTGCGGGGTGGTTTCCACGTAGACCTCAAGACCTTTTTCACGTAGGCGTCTGACGGCGTCTAAGCCGCATTTTGAAGAAACATGTACCACGTAGAGCGGGCAATCAGCCTTGAGGGCAATTGAACCAAACAGGTCAATTGCTTTACCCTCAGCCTCTGCCGGTCTCAGTTTTGCATGGGAGGCAGGAGAAAAATCGCCCTGCCAGTGGTCAGAAAGTTCTTCAATCAGAGGATTAAACTCACAGTGCGCACAGACCAGCATTCCTAGGCGTTTTGCGTTCTGGAAAAGGTCCAAAAGGTCATCCTGGTTCTCAATCAGATAGCCTGTATTTCTGTAGGTAGTGAAGATCTTCAGGGTCTTAATACCCATTTTCTTGAGGTCTTCCAGTTGCTTTCCAATGGTGCTGTTGTAGCCGTGACCATAGACGCCCTGGTGGATAGTGTAGTCAATTGCCATACCTGGGCGCATTTCATCCAGTCTATAATTGGCGCTCTCAACTAAGCCCATACCTTTGTTGTGGTCAGCAAAATCTACTACGGTGGTCACCCCGCCAAAGGCTGCAAGCCTTGACCCCTGAACAAAGCTGTCACAGGTGACGGTTCCTCTACTTACAAGATGGTAATGAGTATGGGCATCAATGAGACCTGGCATGACAATTTTGCCTTCAGCATCCACAATTTTGATGTCCTTATTATAGTCTGAAGTGTCAATTTTTTCAGCAATCTTTGAAATTAGACCATCTTTTATGAGAAGGTCTGCTTTTTTCATTTGTTCATTATCAACAATTAAACCATTCTTAATTAGTAGTTCTGACATATATTTCCTCTTATTCTTTAACTATTGGATTCTTGGCTGCCATTACCTCATCAACTCTTCCAATGACGGTTTTCTCCGGTGCAGCATGAAGTCTTTCCGGCTCCTTGCAGGCCAGGTCATGGAGCTCCAGCATTGCGTCACAGAAGGCATCCAAAGTTTCCTTTGCTTCGCTTTCCGTTGGTTCAACCATTAGAGCCTCATGCACAATCATTGGGAAGTACATTGTTGGAGGATGATAGCCTCTGTCCAGTAATCCCTTAGCAATATCTATAGCGGTGACGCCAGTTTCATCCTTTAGTTTAGACAGGCTCATTACAAACTCGTGCATGCAGCGGTCTCCATAAGGAACTGGATAGGTCTCTTTAAGTCTTGCTAGAATGTAGTTAGCATTCAGTACTGCATTTTCTCCGCATTCTCTGAGTCCTGTTTTTCCCATTGAAAGAATAAAGGCATAGGCTTTTAAGAACACAAGAAAATTACCCCAGAAGGTGCTAACCTTTCCAATTGAACAAGGCAAGTCCCAGTCAAGGTCATAACTGCCATCTTCTTTCTTAAGGACATTTGGTCTTGGAATAAATGGAACCAACGCCTGCTTTACAAGTACAGGACCACTACCAGGTCCACCACCGCCGTGGGGAGTTGCAAAGGTCTTGTGTAGGTTCAGATGCACCACATCAAAACCCATGTCTCCAGGACGAGCCTTTCCTAAAATTGCATTGAGGTTTGCACCATCATAGTAAAGTAAGCCACCTGCTTCATGCACTAGCCTTGCTATTTCTAAGATGTCCTGTTCAAAAAGCCCTAAAGTACTTGGGTTGGTAAGCATGATTCCTGCAACCTCAGGACTTAACTTTGACTTTAAGTCCTCCAGGTCCACCAGCCCTCGTTTGTCTGCAAGCACTTGAACCACTTCAAAGCCGTTGACCGCAGCACTTGCCGGGTTTGTTCCGTGCGCAGATTCAGGCACCAGAATCTTAGTTCTAGCAAAGTCCTTTTTATGAAGAAAATAATTTCTAATAATCTTTAGACCGGTATACTCTCCATGTGCTCCGGCACAGGGTTGTAAGGTTCCCCAGTCCATTCCAGTGATGGCACTGAGCTTTTCCAAAAGATCATACATCACTTCAAGACAACCTTGAACAGAGGCTACTGGCTGAAGTGGATGAGCAGAAGTAAAGCCGTCAAGAGAGGCCACTACCTCGTTAATTTTTGGATTGTACTTCATGGTACAGGAACCGAGCGGATAGAAGCCATTATCCACACCAAAAGCCCTTGTTGAAAGGGTTGTGTAGTGTCTTACAACGTCTAACTCAGATACTTGAGGAAGTTCTACTGGTTCTATTCTTTGCAGGTTTTCTGGAAGTTCTGCTTCTGGCTTTGGGACATCTAGCTTTGGAAGTCTAAAAGAAGTTCTACCTTCTTTTGAAATTGCAAAAATGGTAGGTACGCTCATTTCAAAGCCCTCCTTGCTATTTCAACATAGCTGTCCATTTGCTGTTTTGTTCGCTTTTCTGTAACTGCAACCACTAGGACACCTTCATCCTTTGGCTCTCTTGTTATTTCTGAAAGTTTTACACCAGCAAAGATACCTTCCTTAAGAAGTGTTGCCATAAAACCATCAAGCTTTTCAGACTTTTCAAATTTAACAGCAAATTCACACCAGAAGGGTTTGTCATAAGCAAGAGAAAGCCCTTTTATTTTTGACAACTCTCCTGCTAAGTAGTGACTCTTTGCATAGCAGTAGTCAGCCACCTCTTTTAATCCTTGGCTTCCAAGCGTTGCAAGATGCACTGCACTGGTCAATGCCATCAAGGCTTCGTTAGAACAAATATTGCTGGTAGCGCGCTCACGTTTGATGTGCTGTTCTCTAGCCTGAAGAGTAAGAACATAGCAGGTATCTCCGTGAGTATCCAAAGTTCGTCCAACAATTCTCCCCGGGATTTTTCTCATGAGAGTTTGCTTGGCAGCAAGATAACCACAGTAAGGACCACCAAAGCCCATTGGGATTCCAAGAGGCTGGGTATCTCCAATAGCAACGTCTGCACCCCACTCTGCCTGGCTCTTCTGGAGGGCTAGACTGAGCGGGTCAGAGGAGATTGCCAATAGGGCTCCTGCTTCATGAACAATGTCCGCTAAGCCGGTATAATCCTCAATAATTCCATATTTGTTTGGAGATTGGGCTATCATTATGGCTGTTGCAGGGTTTAAAACTTCTTTGACTTTTGAGATATCAAGTTCTCCATTTTTTTCTGGAACAAGATGAACAAGATGACCTCTACCCTTTGCCCAGGTTTGCACACAGGAGATTGCAAAAGGATGCATTGTTGAAGAAAGGACAATCTCGTTACTCTTTCTTCTATTGGAAATTCCTAGGGCTGCAGCCTCAGCAGCAGCACTTGCCCCGTCATACAAGGATGCATTGGAAACATCCATGCCCGTCAGACGACAAATCATACTCTGATATTCAAAAATAGTCTGAAGCACACCTTGAGAAATTTCTGGCTGATAAGGAGTGTAGGCGGTAACGAAAGAAGGAAGTGAACTTATTGCCTGCACCACAGCAGGAATAAAATGGTCATAACAACCTTCACCTAAAAAGGAAATGCCCTTGGTGTTTTTATTTGCTAGAGCCTTGATATACTCAAGGACCTCGTACTCACTCATTCCTTCAGAGATGGGCACGGAGTCCTTAAGTTTTACAGACTGAGGAAGGTCTTCAAAAAGTTCCTCTACAGACTCAACACCTATGGCTTTGAGCATTAATGCTCTGTCTTCATTGGTATTTGAGATGTAAGGATTCATTAGTTCTCCTCTTCTTCAAGGAATTTCTCGTAGGCAGTGGCATCCATAAGGTCAGTGGCAAGCACTGCGTCCTTCAGCTTGAAGATAAAGGCGCCATAAGGGTCTTCATTAATTTGCTCTGGGCTTCCGTCAAGCTCTTCATTAATCTCGCAGATTTCGCCCGCTGCAGGAGAAAGAATTGGGCTTGCGGCCTTTACAGACTCGATATTTGAAACCTCTTCTCCCGCCTCAAAGGAATCTCCAACTTCTGGGAGTTCTACATAAACAATGTCTCCCAAAGCATCCTGTGCATGGTCCGTAATTCCAACAACTGCAATTCCATCTACGACTTTGACCCACTCGTGATCCTTACTGTACATTCTGTCTTCAAGAATCTTGCTCATCTCAACTCTCCCTTTTATGTTTTATGTTTTTTTAGAAATTCTGCTTAAGAAAATCCAAATCCAATTCTGGATATAGCACATACCTAGAAAGTAGTGCATGCACCCTGTTAATAGCCTGTTCTTTTGCCTCTTTAGCGGTTACCGCCTTTGACTTGCTTAAGGTGCCAGCCTTAGGTCCCTTAGAAATCACAGCTGGTTTCGTATTTTTCAAAACCAATGTAATGATGGAAGCAATTTCCTTCATTTCCTCTTTTCCCATTCCAAGAGTTGTAACCGCAGGAGTTCCAATTCTAAGCCCACTGGTATACCAAGGACCGTTAGGATCAAAAGGAAGTGCATTACGGTTTAGAGTAATTCCGCAATCGATTAGAGCACTTTCTGCCTGTCTACCATTTATTCCAAAGCCGGAAACATTGACCAACATAAGATGGTTATCTGTTCCGTCTGTCTGCAAGGTAATTCCTTGTTCTACAAAGGCATCTGCTAAAGCCTTAGCATTTTCAACAATCTTTTGGGCATAGGTCTTAAATTCAGGTTTAGAAGCCTCTTCAAGAGCCACCGCTTTTGCTGCCATAACATGTGGTAATGGTCCACCTATTACAAGAGGGCAGCCCTGGTCAACAGACTCTGCAAACCTCTCTTTACACAAAATCATTCCGCCTCTAGGTCCTCTGAGGGTCTTGTGAGTTGTAGTGGTAACAACATCTGCCCACTTGACGGGGTCATAATCTCCTTCAAAGATTTTTCCTGCAACAAGACCTGCAAAGTGAGCCATGTCGCACATGAGAACTGCACCACAAGAGTCTGCAATCTCGCGCATTCTGCGGAAATTAATCTTTCTTGGATAGGCACTGTAACCAGCAAGAAGAATCAAGGGTTTAATTTCCTTTGCCTGAGCCTCAATAGCATCATAGTCCAACAGCCCAGTTTTTTCGTCTACAGAATACGAATAGGCATCAAACATCTGTGCCGACACATTCAATCTATATCCATGGGTCAGATGTCCTCCGCTATAGTAATCAAGCCCCAAGAGCCTCTGATTGCCTGTCTTTTCTCTGATGGTATTCCACTGTTCTCTTGTCAGGGCTGCTGGATTTGTCACGCCCATTTCTTCAAGGGCAGGAATCTCCACTCTTGTATTCAAAATTGCCCAGTAGGCACACAAGTTTGCATCTGCTCCACTATGCGGCTGAACATAGGCGTGGTCTGCACCAAAAAGACTACACGCCGTTTTGCAAGCGTAGTCCTCAATGGCATCTACATTCTCACAACCGGCGTAGTATCTATGATAGGCAAAGCCTTCTGCATATTTATCGGTCAAAAGATTTCCCATAGCAAGATGCACCGCAGGACTACTGTAATTTTCACTTGCAATGAGCTTAAGATGACTTCTCTGATTTTCCAGTTCACCTACAATTCTGCTCGCCACAAGCGGACTAACCTGACTTATGGTCTCCAACTGGGCGATATACGCCACCATAACCTCACTCAGGTCCTCCCCGTGCGTTGCCAGATACTTCTTCAATACCGATTCCTTTGCCATCCTCTTCTCCCTATTATCTGTCCTTGTCTTTCTTACGAGAAATTACCTCTGGAGCAATGTATGCAGGCTGCTGAGCGACCTTTTCCTTGCCTGATTTCTCTGACTTTCTGCCTTTACTTTCTTTTCTGATTTCACCTCTAGCCATAGAAAACCTCCATCAAAATAATTGCCATATAAATGACCTTATTATGATACAACCTATCAAGTGAGCACGTCAAACAATATAAACAATATTGACAACCAAAAAAGATTTGAGTTAACGTATTAACGCTTTACACAGCACTATTTTGGAGGAATGATGGCTAAAGAAGAGGCGATTGAGGTTGAAGGTCTTGTCAAAGAGGCGCTTCCAAACGTGATGTTCCGCGTTGAACTCAAAAATAAGCACGTGATTCTTGCGCACATGTCAGGTAGAATGAGACAAAACCATATTAAAATCGTCCCTGGTGACAAGGTTAGAGTGGAAATGTCTCCTTATGACCTTACAAAGGGCCGCATCACATACCGCGAGAAATAATTTCTTGCCACTTACGATATTTTTTTTAGCTCAATACCCCTGACAATTAGGAACTTTCTCAAGTCCTGCAGTTCGTATAATCTACCGTTACACGCTCTGATAAATACTTTTCCACAGTTGATGGCATCATCTAGGGCATTGTGGGCATTATATTCAAGCCCAAAGTGTTCGCTGAGGGAAGTTAGAGCATGACTTTTAAACTGAGGCCATACTTTTCTTGAGATTTGCAAAGAGCACAAATAACTTATATCCGGCATCTCAATATTAAAATACTTGATTAGACTAGAAAGCACGTTCATATCAAACGGAGCATTGTGGGCTACTAAAAAGTCTTCTCCAATAAAATATTCAATTTCTGGCCAGATATAGGCAAAGTCTGGTGCATCCTTCACATCAGAAGGTCTAATACCATGAATATCAATGTTACGTCCAAAGAAGTGGTCATAGCCTCTTGGTGGTTTTATGAGAGAATAAAACGTATCAATTACCTGCCCATTTTCATCAAAACGAGCAAGTCCAACAGAGCAAGCACTCAAAGGAGACTGATTTGCAGTCTCAAAATCTATTGTAACAAAGTTCATAAATAATCCTTAGCAATGTTTATCCAACATTATAGACATAATTGTCTTGTCCGTCTGTTCCATTCCTTCGCTGCTAATTCTTGAAAGATGCACCATGCTTTCCAAGGAATCATTTCCTACAATTCCACTTTCAGAACCAGGAGCAAAACCCTTAAGTGCCAATTTTACACTCAAGGCCGCAGCCTGAAGACAGGAGTAAATCTTCAAGGCACAGGTATTCTTTGCTCCATCACAGATAATTCCTGTTAAATTTCCAACCATGGTATTCACCGCTCTGTCCATAGTCTGACGGTCTCCGTCTAAGAGATAGACATAGGCACAGGCAGTTCCTATTGAGGCGGTAAAAGCACCGCAGAGGGCAGAGAGTCTATTCTTTCTTGCCGTAAGAGCGAGTCCTACCAACTGACTGACACAAACGGCTCTGACTATCTTTTCCTGACTGACCTTTAGAAATTTACCAACAAGATAAACCGGGACTGTAACCGTTATCCCCTGGTTGCCACTGCCACTGTTAATTACAACTGGCATAGAGCAACCACTCATTCTTGCATCACTTCCGGCTGCTGCAAAACTAGCGGCCGAATCAAAGGCTTCTGCAAGAGATTTAGGTTCTTCCTTATCCAGTAAAGTTGTAGCTAAGGTAGTCTTTCCAACTTGAAGTCCATATTCTCCGTTGATAGCCTCTTTTGCAATATTCATATTGGTTTTAATGGAATCATTAATATATAGGACATCATTTAAGGAAACTTCATTCGCAAAAGCAATAATATCATCCAGTTTTAGTGCCTTTAAAAACTCGTTATCGTTGCTCTTGGTTTCAGAATTTTTCTGAGCGTTTTCTACTTCCAAAGGAAGGTCTATAAGCACCTTTTGATCTCTTTCCAGATGAGAGAATCTATCATGTGCACCAGAGATGGTTGCAAGGGCTTCATGGTTCTTTCCTTGAACTTTAACACTGACAAAAAGAGGTGGAACTTTATCTACCAGTATGAGGTCTGCCTTAACCTTAGCAGCCTTAGCCTTTTGCTCTGCTGTAATCTCAGATAAGATGCTTAAATTCTTTTTTGTATCTCCGCCACAAATACCAAGAGCAACTGCAGCCAAAATACCCTTCAGATCACAGTTTGGAAGGCCAACTCCCATGGCATTTTTTACCATGTCTCGAGAGGCATAAACAGTAGCCTTTTGAACCTCCTCTCCAAGCAATTCTCTTGCTTTTGCCCCTGAAAGAGCACTTGCTGCCGGTTCTGTACAACCCATAGCAGGAACCATTTCTTTTTTTAGTAGTTCTATAATTGCTTGTATCTTGGAGTTTTCCATGGTTGACCTCTAGGCATAAAAAATGGCAGGTGGTCACCTGCCATTTTATTCTAACATACTTTCAGTTACTTGTCATAACCAAGATTGACTCTGATTGTAAAGGAATCAACTGGCTTGTCACCAATCTCAACTCCAAATTCCTGCCAGCCATAGGTTGCGTCAATTCTGACACCAATGATACCTAAGCCAACACCAACAGAGGCATAACCACGGTTAATTCCAGCTCTAAGATTGAGAACAGCAAAGGTAACTTCTGCACCCACGTTGAGATTGAGAAGAAGGTCAGAAGCCTTGAAGCCTTTCTTACCCATATTGGCACACATACCAATAACATCAACCACATCAACAGAAAGGGTTGGGTGAAAGAGAACGTTTGGAGCAAAGGCAAAACCTACATTGAGAGTCCAAGGAGTTGTAATCTTGAAATCTGTTGAGGCTTTAGAGGTGTGACCCTCTGGAGCATCAGTAATCAACTCTTTATTTGCCGTTGTGTTTATAAAGTCTCCAACACTTGAGAAGCTCTTCATGTAATAAATACCGTTGAGGTTATTTGCTGTTACGCTAAAGCGAACTGCATCATCAGCAAGGGTAATAGTTGTGCCTAAATCAAATGGGATTGCCCATCCACCCATAAGTGGAGCTTCCCACAAAAGAAGGGAAGCAACATCTGAGCTTTCTTCTTTTGCAAGAATTCTAGAAACAGTTTTTGCATTCTGTCCCTGAAGATATGCTTTATAAACGCCGTGTACTGAAATACCAGCCTGAAGCTTAAAGGAATCGGTCTTGATGATGTTCATGCCATAAGCAAGAGTTGCAGCCAAATTTACTTCAGGAATAATTGTGGTATTTGTAAGGTTTGAGGTGCCATTTGCTAGAGTGTGGAATTTGGCTTGAACGTTTGTACCAACACCAAAAGAGCCAACGGTAAAGCCAACAGAGGCATCTGCCTTTGCCAGGACGTTATAACCATTGCCCAGGTTCTTCACAAGCTTTTCTGCAAGAAGAAGAGTATCGTCCTGGGTTGCCTTTTTGGAGAGAACCGTGGAAATAAGTTCTCTCTGAGAAGAGTCAGAAACAATCTTCTGTGCATTATACAAAGTGAAAGCTAAAGATGGCAAAGAAAGATTGAAGCGTCCCTCTGCAAGAGCGGCTGGGTTTGTATAAAAGCTATCAAGTCTGCCAGCAACTGCAAGACCACTCTGACCCATTGCATTGTAGCGGCTCAAAGTTGGCTGGAAAGCAAAATCAAGCTTGTCAGCATAACTAATTGCAGGTTCTGCTGCATCTTCTGCAAACACGAAAGAGCAACAAAGCATTATTGTAAGTAAAATAGTAATTATCTTTTTCATTTGCTTACCTCTTATTCTGCTGGTTCAGCATCTGGTGGGTCAATCATCTTAATGAAGGACTGAAGCGTGTCAGACAAAGCTTGACCAGGCTCAACCTTCTGTCCATTAAAGGCAAGTTTAAAGAGCCAATCTTCATTGAAGCCAGATTCAAAAGTAATGACAAAAATTGTTCTGAAAACTATCAGGCTTTCCTTACAAAGAGAAATTATCTTATCAGTTGAAAACTCCAACTCATCTTTAATCTTGATATTAAAGGCAGAGAAATCAAGTTCCTCAATTGGATAATTCTTGAGGTTATCTTCGTTGTCTATCAAGAACTGTTTTAAAAGAGCCTGTACATCAGCACGATTTGTTACGTCAAACAATTGGGTGTACAGTTCGTCCATTTCAGTTACAATGACAGAAAGAAGATACAAGGTAAGATCATTGAGATTCAAGGAATCTTCATAATTGATTTTAAACAAGTCAGTAAAAAAGTCATCCATACCCTGGAAGGCGTTTACTTTATTTTCTTCATCTGCGTTTCTGAGCTTGTTGTATGTATCTTCAGTAATATTTGCATTGAGCCTTGTAAAGGACGGCATTGTTCCAAGGGAGGCTAACTCATAAGCACTTCTTAGAGCCTTCATTTGAAGCAACAATCTCTGATATTTAACGTCATTAAACTTATAAACACCATTATCCATTTCAGAGAAAAGAGAAATAAACTTGATCATGCTCTGCTGAAGCTGGTTAACATACACCATGTACTCTTCCTTTGTCAGGTCTTTACCAGTTTCTTCTGAAGAAGAACTTCCTGTAGGAATCAGAGAAGTAAGGTTAAACTCACCGAGAACATCAATGTCAGCCGCTTCTGTTGTAACCTTAAGGGCATCCAAGGCGGCAAGTGCCTTGTCTACAATAGGAATCATAACATCCATGTCTGAAGTATCAACGTCACTTCCGCTGAGGTTCTTGACCTCTGTTGCAAGGGAGTTAATGATAACAACAGTTGCTAAGTCTGCCTGGGTTGGTTCTTCTGGAATACTGTCTTTGATGGTTGTCAAAGCATCTTTGACTTCACTAAGAGCACTCTGAAGTTTTTCCTTTGTAGCTGCATCAGTGGTATCAGGTATTGTAACGTTGGCTAAGTCAGTTGCAACATCTCCAATTTTAGTTTGGAGGGCTTCTTGAACAGCCTTTGAGGCTTCTTCCTCTGTTTTACCATCAATTTTAACTTCAACTTTTGCTTTTAAATCTTCTTTAGCCTGATTTAATTTTTGAGTAGAAGTTCCAATCTCTCCAAGTTTTGTAATGATGTCACTGGCAGCATCCAAATCAATCTTAATTGTAGTTTCGCCAGTTTCACTCGTCTCTGTAGAAACAGAATTGTCAATTGTGTTTGAAACTTCAGCAACTTCTTCCATGTTTGGCTTGATACCATAAACATTGTTGCCCATGCCACCCATGAACTGACCAAGTTTTTCAAAACCAGCGTCATCACAGGAGACCAGTGCGACCATCAACAGGATAGTCAAAACTCCCAATAAAACTTTTTTCTTCATCACCTTCCTCCCAATGAAATGTAAGGGGTTATTGTCATATTCCAAGTAAAATTATTGCATATAAAATGCGCGTCCGCAAACAAAAACAACAAAGTCTTAAAAAGGTAACAGAATTTCGGAAATTGGGATGAAGCAAATTCCCAAAAGAAGAGCAACAATTGTCATGTTTCTTGAACCTGTTTTTCTTGCAGCAGGCCAAAGCTCGTCAAACGAAATAAAAATTAGGATTCCACTTACCAGAGCCATACAGACATTAAGGGCACTTTGAGCAGAATTTCCCGTCAGAACCAAAAGCCCTAACACAGCACCAAGTGGCTGTGAAAGCCCCACCAACACAGCATTAAGAATTGCTTTACCCCTGCCCTCTCCTGCAGACATGAGAGAAACACATAATGTAGCACCAATTGGCACATTATGGATTGCAATACCAAGCGCCATACTTAGCCCCAGCCTCAAATCCGATTCCACTGCGACTCCAGTAGCTATGCCTTCAAGGATGTTGTGTAATACCAAAGCAACAACCATGCCGTGAGAAATTGTTTCACTGTGAGAGCATTCACATTCGTTAATGTAGTGTCCGGGTTCTTCCTCTTCATCATGATGATGAGGGAAAAGCAAATCTAAGGCTAAGGATAAGAAGGCTCCAACTACCATAAAGACAAGAGTCCAAGGAATCCCTATTGCTTCAAAGGCATCAGGGAGCATTTCTCCCAGAGAAATCATTAACATGATACCAGTTGCAAAAGCGAGGGAAAAAGATTGAAAGATTTTTCCCTTAACTCTGCTTGCCAACACTGCACCAAGAGTTGTTGCAAGTCCTGCCACCATGGTTACCAAAATTGCTGTCATTTTATACTCCTTAGCTCCTAATTACTGGTAAGTTTTTTCTTGAAAGCCAAGAACAAAACAAAGGAAATTGCAGGGAATATAGTATAAGAAGCAAATAAAGTTGGATAGCCAAAGGCATCAATTACAAAGCCTCCTGCCAAAGTTCCCAGCATCTCTGGTAAATTAGTAGCAATAGCCCAATACAGGCTCATGGCCAAAGAATAATGGTCTTCACTAACGTTTTGGGACATGAATTTAGTAAGTCCAATATGTAGTGCTGCAAAGTTGAAGGAATGAAACATTGCAGCAAAAACAAAAGCCATTGTAGTTGGAAAGAAGCGGTAAATTAAAAGCCTTATAGTCAGACCCAAAGCAGACAAGGTCATTAGAGTATAGGGCTGGACTTTTCCCTTCTGAAGAAGTCTTCCTCCAACAATCATCATTACAAATTCTGAAGCAGCGCCAAGAGCCACTAAAAGGGAGAATTTGCTTCCTAGATTCAGATGTTCTATTAAATAAGATGAAAGCATCTTGTCTATGACAGATTCCGCAATTCTTGAGATAAAGACAATGCCCATTACAATGTAGAATTTTGAGTTAAACCATTTGAAGGAGAAACTTGCTTTCTTGGTTGTTCTATCTTTTGTTTCTTCTTGCTTTTTTTCTTTTGGTGCAAATGTTGCAGCAAGAGCAAAAAGCAAAACAGAAATAGCAATTGCAAGAGATATAGATTTATTGTTAGTTTCATCTGGAAAGCCGGTTAATCCAAAGACAACAAGAGTTATTACATAGCCAGCAGTTCCCATTGCACGAGCAATTCCATATTTTTGAGTGTTCCCATGCAGCACTCTGTTCTGATAACCATCATTCATTGGATTGAGGGTCCATAAACAGGCTGAGGCAATAAAAAAACAAATATATGTAAGAAATAGGCTATTGTTTAATGCCGCAACAATAAAGCCCAAGGTTCCAAGAGCCATTAAGAAAAACAGTCCTTTTGTCTTTTTGGTCCTATCTGAAAGCATGCAAAAAAGAATGGGAAAGACAATGGAAGCAGCCTGCCCTACAGCATAAATTATACCTACTAGACTATAAGAGTACCCTTTGTTTCTTAAGAATAATTGGGTATAGGGATCAACTGCACTAATTATAGTCTGTAAAAAGAAATTAAGTAAAATCAATCGGGACAGCATGCGGTAATTATCCTTATTTTTCCTTTTATAAACAAGACATCAAGACATAAAGAAAAGGACTGCTGAAGTTTTCTCCAGCAGTCCAAGCCCCTTTTATTGTAATACCTAACTTTTAGCGAATAGCTAGTTCTGTATCAATATCAAAGAATTTTGCCTTTTCCATGTTTGGAACAAGGGAAATCTTCTCATCAACCTTAACAATTACAGAAGGTTCAATCTTACCTGTAATCTGGTTCTTAGAGGTTGAAACGAAAACGTGAGTTTCTGAACCAAGAGGTTCAACAACACTGACAGTTCCGTTAATGGTTGCATCTGCGACAGCTTCCTTAGAATAGGAAACATCTTCTGGTCTAATACCAAAGGTTACCTTCTTGCCAGCATAAGCCTTAAGAAGCTTAGCCTGTGCTGGGGTGACCTTAATGCGGAAGTCGCCTTCATTAATATAGACATCTTCTCCCTGTGCTTCTACGTCGCAAATCATGAAGTTCATTGGAGGTGATCCAATGAAGCCAGCAACAAACTTGTTATCTGGATTGTTGTACAGCTCAAGTGGGCCACCAATCTGCTGGATGACACCAAGCTTCATTACGACAATCTTATCAGCCATGGTTAAGGCCTCAACCTGGTCATGGGTGACGTAAATCATTGTTGCCTGAAGTCTGTTGTGCAAACCAGAGATCTCCGCTCTCATCTGAACACGGAGCTTAGCATCAAGGTTTGAAAGTGGTTCGTCAAACAGGAAGACTTTTGGCTTTCTAACGATTGCACGTCCTACAGCAACACGCTGGCGCTGTCCACCAGAAAGAGCCTTTGGCTTTCTGTCAAGCAGTTCCTCAATGTCAAGGATTTTTGCTGCTTCACGGACACGGGCATCAATTTCCTCTTTAGGGAACTTGCGGATCTTAAGTCCAAATGCCATGTTGTCATAGACGGTCATGTGCGGGTACAGAGCATAGTTCTGGAAGACCATTGCAATGTCTCTGTCTTTTGGTGGAACGTCATTTACGAGCTTTCCATCAATGTAAAGTTCTCCGCTGGAAATATCTTCCAGACCGGCGACCATACGAAGGGTAGTTGACTTACCGCAGCCTGATGGGCCAACGAGTACGACAAACTCTTTGTCTTTGATCTCAATGTTGACATCATTGACAGCTTTTACGCCTCCATCGTAGATCTTGCAGATGTTTTTAAGTAATACTTCTGCCATTGAAACCTCCAAGGTTTTATCTTATCCGTTCAATCATACACCAGCATTCAAAAGCTGTAAACAAAAAAAAGAGGGCTGTAACGCTCTGCCAGAAAAACCTGACTTTTGTTACAGCCCCATTTATTCTATTGTTATGAGAATTATTCTTCTTCCTTTGAATCCTTTGCATAAGAGAGGGCTCTCATTGCATTGTCAAACTTCTGGAATTTTCCATTCTTAAGGTGAATGACAACTCTGGTTCCCATGTTGCCGCTTACCTTTACAACGTACTCTGTGGCCTCTACCTTGGTCTTAAAATATTTAATGACCTTTTCGCTTCCCTGGCGCTTTACACCCCAGCCTTTACCCTGAACCCAAAGCAGCTCATGAACGTCTTTAGGTTCTTTTTTTGTCTCTACCGCTTCTGCTGGAGCGGGGGCTGCTGCCACAGCTTCTTTTTTAACAGCTTTTGCTTCTTTCTCTTTTGCCATAAAACACATCCTCCACACGATTGTTTATGCGATTTTCTTCAGTCTATCACAGAAAAAAAGGGACCGCAACTAAAGTTACGGTTGTAAAAATACTTAGATTTAATTTGACATTTACACGATTCTGTGGCAATGTTTATACGTATGAATAATTATCTATCAGTTAGCGAATATGCAAAACTTACAATGAAAGACTCGGGAAACATTCGCAGGCTTCTTGCTTCAGGACGACTGAAGGGGCAAAAAGTTGGAAACCAGTGGATAATTCCAAAGAATGCAAAATATCCTAAGGACAAGAGAGAAACTAATGGGGAATATAAGAACTGGAGGAAAAGAGTTGCTTTAAATAAAAATAAAGATCTTATGAGCACCGTCACAAAAATGGTTTCATCTCTTAGAACTATTTATGCTAATTCTCTGTTAGAGGTGATATTATATGGCTCTTACGCAAGAGGAACACAGACAAAAGAATCAGATGTTGATATTGCTCTAATTCTACAAGAAAGACCATCTTCAGAAGTCACCAATAGTATGATAGAGTGTGTTGCCTCCTATGAGCTTGAAAGTGGAAAGGTTCTATCCGTCATTGATATAGACCATAAGAAATACAATCAATGGAAGAACAGTTTGCCCTTCTATAAAAATATCCAGAAGGAGGGAATAGTGCTATGGAAAACGAAAGAATAAAAAACTTGTCAAAATTTAGATTTGAAAAAGCTCTTTCAAATATCGGTATAGCTAGAGCATTATATGAGGCAGAGGAGTATGAAGTAGCCTTAAACAGAGCCTACTATTCGGTTTTTGATGCAATTAGATCTGTAAATGCACTAGATGGTTTCGATAGTAGTAAGCATAGTGGAGTCATTGCACACTTCAACCAAGAATATGTGAAAACCCAAATATTTCCTGCTTCAACTTCAAGTATTATCAGGAAGGCTTCTATGCTCAGAGAAAAATCTGACTATGAAGATTTCTATGAGGCGAACAAAGAAGAAACCGAGGATTTAATCGCAAAAGTTGAAGTTTTGATAAAAGACGTAAAAAAATTCCTAATTGAAAAAGCCGTAATTAAAGAAGACCTGACATAAAAAAGGGACCGCAACTAAAGTTGCAGCCCCTTTGATTTACCATAGTTAATAAATTATCTTCCAAACTGACAGTCGTTGTTACCAGAGGTGGTAGTCCACATCTCAAGCATGTTGATTGGGTCGTTGAAGTCTGCAATCCAACCTTCACGTGCGAAGTCGAAGTTACCATTCTTTCTTTCCTGGAGGAAGACGTTCCAGTCTTGCTGCTGAATCTTAAGTTCAATTCCAACAGCAGCGAGGTCCTGCTGGATGGATTCTGCAACTGCAACGTGTCCAGAAGTGGTGTTGGTAAGGTAGGTGAGGCTGATTGGAGTCTCAGAAGAAAGCTTACCATCAACAAATTTGTAGCCGGCTGCTTCAAGAAGAGCAATTGCCTTAGCTGTTGTGCCTGCTGGGTCATTGTTGATGCCGTATGCATCAAAGTATCCATCTTCAGCACTTGATTTGAAGATACCGCCGTTACCATCTGCCATTCCAAGTGGAATGAAGGAGTTGGCTGCAACCTGTCCTGTCTGACCAATGGTCTCACAAATGTAGTCACGGTCAATAAGGATGGAGAAGGCTTCTCTTACGCAGGCTGCCTGTGCTGCTGTCATACCGTCAAAGAGAGAACTCTTGCAGTTGAAAGCAACGTAGTAAGTTCCAAGCTCGTCTACAACGTAGAACTCTGGGTTCTTGGAAGCAATAAGATCTGCAATTGCGTCGGTTGGGACGGAGTCTGCAAGGTCAAGGTCGCCTGCATTGTAGGCTGCATAGATTGCGTTGTCGTCTGCTGAGAGCATGAACTCAATCTTGTTGATGGAAACGTTGTCAGCATCGTACCAGTACGGGTTCTTCTCGTAGGTCATTGATACATCGTGGTTCCAGCCAGTGCAAACAAATGGTCCGTTGGAGACAAAACCAGCTTCCTGACACCAGCCGCCTGGGCTTGTCTGCCAATCTGCATAAGCCTCAACAGCACTCTGTTTGACAGGGAAGAAGGTTGGGAAAGCCATGAGGTCTTCCATGTAGGCACATGGAGCGGTGAGCTTGAAGACCAAAGTGGTGTCGTCAACTGCTACTACGTTAATTTCGCTTGAACCGTCTTCGCTGAAGCCCTCAAAGCCGTTGAACATGTAAGCATAGTCAGCTGCAGTTGCTGCAGAAGAAGCGCGCTTCCAGGAATACTCAAAGTCAGCAGCGGTGAGATCTGAACCGTCTGACCACTTAAGTCCGCTCTTGAGGGTTACTGTGTAAGTAAGTCCATCAGCGGATACTGTGTAACCAGATGCACAAGCTGGAGCTGGCTTTCCTTCTGAATCGTAAGAATAAAGACCAGAGAAGGAAGCGGCAGCAAGACAAGCACCGTCAACTGAGCTGTTCAAAGCTGGGTCAAGATAGTCTGGCTCAGAAGCAA
>CAVISO010000010.1:0-32460 GCA_963645435.1 Sphaerochaetaceae bacterium
GACTGGCTCTTCAAAATCATCTTCCAGTTCTTCTTCTGTTTCAATCTCATTAGGCTCAGGACCAAAGTCTTCCTCTTCTTCAAAAGTCTCAGTCTCTGGCTCTGGCTCTTCTGGCACCGTCTCTTCAACAGAAGCCTCAGCATTCGCTACAACCTCTGGTTCAGGTGCCACTTCCTCTTCTGCAGGAGCCGGCTCCTCCGGATACAGAATCTCAATCTTCTCATGAATTCGTTTGAGGCTGAATCTGGTAACAAAACTGTAGTATCTGCCAGAGTGCTTTATAAACGGAGTTTGCAGGCTCTCCAGGATACTGCCAAGAATTCCATATTCGGATTCAGGGAAGGCTTCTAAGCTACGACACTGACAGCTTAACAACTCACAAACAGACGGATCCAATTGAAAAATATTTTGAACATCGTAGCCTGAAAATGGACCTTGCCATGAATTTTCACGGTCTATAATTGAAAAGAAGCCATCATTTATCTTTTCCTGCCCACATACGTCCAAAAGCGTTTCTTCAGGAAATACCTTGCCATAGATCTCTTCTCTGAGAGCAAACATCTCCTGAAGATCAGTCTTTCCCAAGGCTCGTTTAAGGAGCACGCTATAGTCAATATACTTCATTGTAGCCTTTACGTTTTCCAGCATAAGGCGGTGAAGATTCTTACAGCCTTTGGCATGAACAGAATTTTCTGAATCACTTGGTGCAAAGAACGCCTCTTTTCTAAGAGAAATAGCATGAAGAAAAACAATCAGACAGTCAGTTGCCAGCTTGGAAAAGGAATCGTTTCCAAGAGAGGACTTATGAGCACAGGTGTATTTAAGAATACTGGCAAGGTTAAACCTATATGCTTCTTTGATAAGTTCTTTGCGATACATATCAAGATAGGAAACCTGCTGATTCAAATTTCGCTGGAGCTTCTCAGCTGAAATGTTTGTCATGTCTTTTAAATTCCATTGAAGGTAACAGTTCATTTGTAAACTCCTAACTAGATTAGTATCGCATATCGGGCTTTTTTTAAATAGTCATAAAGACACTTTTACGAATTTTATTGTATAATCCTTGTGCTATGTACTTTTGCTTGAACGTACTTACGGGAAAAGAGCTGGAAACCAAAACCTCAATAGAAAAGCTTTTGGCAAACGAAGAACTGGAATCTATAGTTTGGTTTCCTACAAAAGAAAACAGAGAAAAAAGAAAAGGTCTAGAAACCAACGTCTTAAAGCCTCTTTTCCCCAGTTACCTTTTCATTTACTGGGAAGGCGAAAACGAGAAAGATTTTCCACTGATAGATATTCGCAGGATGACCAATGTAATGAAATTCCTGCGCTATGATTCTGGATCCTGTGCGCTTCAAGGCAAGGATTTGGAATATGCAAAATGGATTCACATGCACAGGGGCAACATCAAACGTTCTAAGGTCATCTACAGAGAAGGTCAGAAGGTTCACATTTGCGAAGGTCCACTGATGGGCTTTGATGGAAGTGTCCTGAAAGTAGACAAACACCACAAGAAAATCACCATTGGTTTTGATCTTGGAAACAAGATTACACCGGTAGTTTTTTCCGTAGACTTTCTTTACGCTTCAGCACAAACAGATGCCCCAAACCTGGACAAACTATGAATTTTTGCGGCTACTGTACGCTTCTAGGCCCTTTTTCAGACAAATGCAAGCCTTTTCCAAATCCTCAGTATTAAGAACATAAGCAATACGAACCTGGTTATTTCCAAGACCTGGAGTCTCGTAGAAACCCTCGGCCGGAGCCAGCATGACCGTCTCGCCGTTATAGTTAAAATCTCTGAGCATAAAGATGGCAAAATCCTCTGCATTCTCTACTGGAAGTTCAGCAATAAGGTAAAAGGCTCCCTTTGGTTTTACGCACTTGATTCCAGGAATCTTCTGAAGAGCATCAACTATGAAGTCCCTGCGCTTTTCATATTCATCATGTACTGCTGTCATGTAAGAAGCAGGAGCACTGAGGGCGGCAAGGGCAGCATACTGCTCAACGGATGGTGGACAAAGTCTAGCCTGACTGAGCTTTAAGGTTTCTGTTATGACGGTATTGTTACGGCTGATGATTGCACCAACCCTAGCACCACACATGGAAAAGCGCTTTGAAAAACTGTCTACACAAATAACACGGTCAGCGTAATCGGTATATTTGAGGATGCTGGTGAAGACTTCTCCGTCGTAGCAGAATTCTCTGTAGACTTCGTCCACTATCAGAAATAGGTCATGTTTGACGCAGAGATCCAGGATGGATTTGTATTCCTCTGGAGTGTAGACGTGACCGGTTGGGTTGTTGGGGCTACAAAGCAGAATTGCCATGGTCTTCTTGGTAATTTTTGACTCAATTGTGGAAAGAGGCGGGAGGGCAAAGTGGTTTTCAAGAACACTTGTAACCGGCACAATTTTCACGTTAGCCATACCAGCAAAAGAGTGAACGTTGGTGTAGTAAGGCTCGGGAACAATTATCTCGTCATCTGGATCGCAGACGGTCATGAAGGAGAAAAGTAAAGCCTCAGAGCCACCGGTAGTGATGAGGATGTCTTTTGCTTCAATGTCTACACCAATGCCCTTGTAGTATTTCACCAAAGCCTGGCGCAGAGGAAGGTCGCCGTCGCTTTCACCGTAGGAAATGATTCCATAGGGGTAAGAATGGACGGCGTCAATAGCCTGCTGGGGAGTTTTAATATCGGGCTGACCTATGTTCAGATGATAAACCTTGATGCCTTTTGCCTTGGCGGCACGGGCATAAGGAGACAACCTCCTAATTGGTGATGCCTGAAAACCTCTGATTCTAGCCGATATTTCCATCTATACCCCCTTACTCGTCCTTCTGCGAATTTTTTTCAGAACTACCAGAATTTGCGTTCTGTACGTTATCAACCAGCTTCTGAACAACCTTTCTGTTATCCAAAAGCGGACTAATTGCTCTTCCATGGTGAAGTCTGCTTATGACACGAGCAAACAGTTCGCTAATATCGGTCTGGATAAACCAAGACTTGGAAAGCAGGTCTTCGCCGTGATAAACAGCATTGGTTCCAATAATATAATCAAAGACACCTTCTTCGTGAGCCTTGTCAAAGGTCTCAACCGCGTTACCGTTAAAGAAAGGAAGACTTGTAATACAAATAATCTTCTTGGCGCCCATTGAGCGTAGATGCTTCATTGCAATAAGCATGGTTCCACCGGAAGCCAGCATGTCATCTGCAATAAGAACCGTCTTATTTTTTACATCGCCAAGCAAGCTAATGCTCTTAATGTTAGAATTTTTAGCACCCGTTGTAACAATTGAATAATCTCTTTCCTTGTAAAGCATTGCAAGAGGCCTATGCAGCACCTGTGCATAGAACTTATTTCTGGCAACCGCCCCAGTATCAGGAGAAACAACGGTGATGTCAGGATCCGATATATCAATAATCTTTCTCAGCTCCACCAGAATTTGATAGGAAGCATGGAGATTTTCCATGTGCAGGGAGGTAAAGCTGTTTTCAATTTCCTTGCAGTGCAGATCCAAGGTAATGATTCTCTCTACTCCAAGATTCTCACACATTCTGCCAAAGACGGCGGCAGTGAGCGCTTCTCTTGAACTCTTTTTATGCTGTCTTGCATACGGATAAGTAGGAAGGACCAAGGTAATCCCATCTGCTCCAGCAAGGTTAACTGCATTGATAAGGGTAAACAGCATCATGATATGGTCATTCAAGGTAAAGCTGACAGGCTGGTCATAGCCTGGCATCTTAATTGGGGAGCTGTTGGTCACATCATAAACGATATAAACTTTAAGACCTCTTACAGGGTCAAGAATTTCAGATTTTACCTCTCCGTTGAGAAATCTCGTGTACTTAACGGCAATATCCAAATTTGGACACTGATATTCAGTAGGACACTTACCAGAAGGAATCTTCTTACTTCCAAGGTCATCTATGAAGCTAACCTCTCTGAGGATCCTGTCCTCAGGAATATCGTACCTGCTAACCAGCGTCTTTGCTAGTTTGTTGTAACGCTCAACGTAAAGCCTTCTCAAATGCTTTACGACCTTCCCCGCCAGGTACTCTGACCCTAAGCCGGTGATAACCCCCAGCTTGTGAGGCTTAATAATGCTCATAAACGCTCCTTGGAATTGGAAATGGCTTTTCCCATCTCCGCATCCTAATTCCATAGACGGCCAAACCCACAAGTGGCAGTACACTCGCATGAAGTCTTTTTCCTAAGACAGACCGCTATGCTGGGCACATTATAGGTTAAGCAACTTCAAAGATTCAATACTCTTTTGCATCATTTATCTTCCCAAAACCATCTTCTTTTCTGGCATAGTCTGCAATGTACCACTCTGCTAAGCTATTAGTATCTTCGCTGTTCACGTGGCGTGCCATAGACCGCTTTGCAGTGCTCTTAGTAGAGTCAATTGCACTGCCTTCCCAGCTACCATTCGCCCTTGCCCACTGTACTCTTTCCTTACTTATATTGGTACCAAAATACTCTTCTCCATCCCTGTACTTAGAATAAATCACCACATCCAAAAGTTCTGCTCCAGGAGAGGGCGAAGAGGCAAGAGTAAGCACCCCGTTATCATTTGGAAGTCTTTTTTCAGAGACAACAAAATATCCCGCCTTAGAAGAATCCTGCTCTGCATCTTCATCAACGAAAGCCACAACAACAAAGTCTCCCTTGTCAACAACAATGTCCTCAAACACGTATATGGCATCATAATTATCAGGTATACCGCTATATAAGGCTATTCCTGCAAGATTTCCTGAAGTAAGTGCCAGCAGCTCAACCCGGTCTGGATTATCCTCATTTCCCTTGGTGGTAAATTCATTTATCACCAGTTTTGGAAGGTTCGGATTGTAGCCCCAGACCGTCAGCTCAAGCCCTGTAGTATTGCCATAAAAATCCTGAACTCTACCAGTTAATTGAGTTTGACTTCCGCCCTTCAGAGAAGAATTCAAAGTAACATAAACACTCTTACCATCCGCTCTAGCAGAGAACGGACTAAAGGACTTTCCATAGACTTTGACCTGCTCATCAAAATCCAGTCTCACAATGGAACTTGCCACTGAATTTATAGCCAGAAGCGTTGGAGGCTTGCTGTCCTTGTCTAAAAACACATTTATCAGAGCCATTTCCTCCTCTGGCTGAGCACAGGCAATGGCAAACGCAAAAACAAGACCTGCTATGGCAAGTAACAACAAAAGCGGAAACAACCAGCCCATTTTTTTTATTCCTTTCTTCATTTTGACCTCCTGCAAGGCTTGCATAAACCCTCTACTAAATAATTCAAAAAAAAATTAAAAATCATTGCGCTTTTAGTGCAGAAAGTAGAAAATATTTTGCGGTTGAATTGAAATGCTGAATACAGAAGAGAACAAATATAACCAGCTGACCTTTCACTGGAAGGGCTCTGCAGTTGATACAAATAAATGTGACATGTGGCTTTGGTGGGACGGAAACACAGGAAAAGCCTATACTGTAAAGAAGGACGAATACGGGCTTACCTGCTGCGTTAACGTTCCGCAGAAAGTCCGCAAAGTGGGCTTTATCTTCAGAACCAACTGCTCTACTCCTGGGGCTGCCAGCTGGGGAACTGCAACAAAAGACTTTCCCTACGACAGATATGCAACAATTACTGGCAAAACTACAACAGTTTATTTAATTTCTGGGGACTCAACTCAGTATCAAAGCAACAACAACGGCAAGTCTTTGCAACCAATAACCGTCTTTACCTTTGCAGGCATGGAAGCAAAAGATCTAGTAAGTTACATTCTTGAACCGGCAAAAAAAATCACAGCTTTGTCTCAACTTCAAATTAAAGACAGTTCGGGACACCTTTATGAGCTTGAAGACTGTTCCACTTTAGGGCGTCTTGCCTCCTCTGGTACAATAAAGTTAAAAGAGCCCCTGAATATCTGCGACATTAACACTCTTGAAATTGAAGGCTACGGCATAAAGAATATTGTCCCCACCAAGGTCTTTGATAGCCAGTGGTTCATAGAGAACTACACCTATGATGGTAACGACCTTGGCGCCGCAATAATTGGAGACAAGACGGTTTTCAAACTTTGGGCGCCTACGGCAAAGAAAGTACAGCTTAACCTCTTTCATTCTGGCAACAAAGATAGCATTCCTTTCAAAACCGTTGAGATGGAAAGAAAAGAAAAAGGAATTTGGCAGGCGGAGCTTTCAGAAGGTGCTGGCACTTACTATACTTATGAAGTTACTACCGCAGTAGGAAATGCCCAGGCAGTTGACCCTTATGCAAAAGCAGTTGGAGTCAACGGGAATAGAGCAATGGTGGTAGATTTAACTACTACCAACCCCAAAAACTTCACTTCAGACGCTTTTCAGGCCATCATTGATACTTATTCCAATGCTTCCATCTGGGAAGTTCATGTAAGGGATTTTTCCAATAGGAACCCCCAGTCTAAATTTCCAGGAAAGTACCTGGCTTTCACAGAAACAGGCCTTAAAAACTCAAGTGGTTTTGCAACTGGCATTGACCACTTAAAGGAACTTGGAATTACTCATGTACAGCTTCAGCCTATCTTTGATTATGCCACTGTAGACGAGGCTTCTTCAGAAGCACAGTTCAACTGGGGCTATGATCCTAAAAACTTCAATGCCCCTGAAGGTAGTTACAGTACAGACCCCTATCATGGAGAAGTAAGAATCACAGAACTAAAATGTGCAATTCAAAGCCTTCATGAAAACAATTTAGGCGTTGTGATGGATGTTGTTTATAACCACACCTATCACTCAGATTCCTCCTTAAACAGAATTGTTCCCTACTACTATTACAGGTATGCTCCCAACGGAGACAATTCCAACGGAAGTGGCTGTGGAAATGAAACAGCCTCAAACCGTAAAATGTTCAGAAAGTTCATGCTAGACAGTCTAAAGTATTGGATGACAGAATATCATCTTGACGGCTTTAGATTTGATCTTATGGCTATTCATGACCTACAGACCATGCAGGAGATTGAAAGAGAGTTGCATAAAATAAATCCAAAGTGTCTTATCTACGGGGAAGGCTGGGCAGGCGGAGCCTGTGGTTATGACTACAATCTTCTTGCAACTCAAAACAACATCACCAATCTTTCAGCCTGCAAGGGAGCCGCTGGCTCTATTGCCATCTTCAATGATGTCACAAGAGATGGACTTAAGGGAGAAGTTTTTACCAATCTTTCCAAGGGTTACATTAACGGAAATGCCAGCAGAGAAAATGCCAACAAGGTTGCTTTTGGAATTAAGGGCGGCTATGGCACGGCTGGCATCTCTTGGTCTGTTAAACACGGCATGGTAGTAAACTACATGAGTGCCCATGACAACAATACACTCTGGGATAAATTAAGACTTTCCAACCCTCGTGCCTCTGAAGTTGACCTAATAAAAATGAACAAACTTGGAATTGCAATAATAATGATTTCCAAAGGAATGCCCTTCATGCTTGCCGGAGAAGAAATTCTTAAGAGCAAAGATGGAGATTCCAACAGCTACAAATCTAACGACAAAATCAACAACCTTGATTGGGAAAGTCTAAAACCAGGCTCCAAGGAAGAGGAACTGTTTAACTGGTACAAAGCCTTGATAAAAATGAGAAATGATAACCCAAAACTTTGGAATTGCGATATTTCTTGCTCAATCCTTGGGAATCAGGCTATTGAAGTAACTTATAAGCACCACGGAGAAACCGTTGGCTTTGCCGTTGTAAACCCAACAGCACACTCGTTTTTCTCTTCACTTCCTGCTGGCTCCTGGCGCCAGATTTTTGATGGAGAAAACTACACGCCACAAACTCCCTCTATAAAGGAAAGAGTTTGCGTTCCAGCCTTTACTGTTATTTTACAATTAAAAATTTAACATCTCCACTTTATATATGGTATAATGTTCTTCCGCGCTAGTCTTTTGGCTTGCGCAATACATAGTGGAGGACAAAATGAAAAAACTATCAATTGCTCTTCTTGCTCTAGTGGTACTTCTTGCAAGCTGCACTACAGCAAAAGTGAATGTAGAACCTGTCGCCGCTCCAGAAACAGTCACTGTTGGCTGGTATGATGGAAGCAAACTTCTCAAAGAAGAACAGGTTATCAAAGGCTCAAAGCTTACAGCCTGGACACCAGAGAAAGAAGGCTCAACCTTCATGGCTTGGTATGCAGAAGCTTCAAAAACTCAGCTCTTTGATTTTGAGACAGAGATTACAGCAGACACAGACCTCTTTGCAGGTTTCAAGGGCGGTTTCGTAGAAGATACCAATACTTGGTGTCTCATTGGTTCTGGTGCAGGAACCCTCAAAGGTTCTAACTGGAGCGAAGCTGCTGAAGTTGAAGAAAATTTCAAGCTCACAAAGGACACAACTCCAAACACAAACCTTTTCAAGGTTGAAAACGTTGTTCTTTATGAAGGCGATGCTTTCCAGATTCGTGTAATGGGAACTTGGACAAATCAGCATGGTGTTGGTTATCTTGACGGCTACACCGTTCTTGCTGAAGCGGAAGGCGACATTGTTGGTGAAGTTCTTGTTGATGGCGAGCGCTACTTCTATGCAAACGGCGGTTTTGGTGAACAGGCAACTGGCTGGAACGTAAACGTAGCTAAGAGCGGTATCTACAACATCACCCTTGAGACTAACCCGGGCTCAGGCGCATACGACAAGATTTACATGGAAAGAATTGGCGATGCTCCAGAGATTTCCATTACCCATGACATGTACGTTGTTGGTTCTGCCTTTGAGTGGAACGCAACAGAAGCAGGTCAGATGACAACAGACGCTATCAGAGAGGACTTCTCTTTAACCGTTAACATCACAGAAGACAGCTACGTTGAATATGCACTGGATGAAAACGGCGAGATGTGCGCTGCTCTTAAGGTTTTGAATGATATTAACGGAACCTGGTACGGCGTAAGCGAACAAAACTTTGGAGCAACAAGCTGGACCCTTACTCCTGCTGGCGATGCGAACCTCTTTCTCAAGGCTGGTCAGTACAATGTTACCTACAATGCAACAGAAAACACAGCAATTGTTACCGCTTCTGAAAAGGGCTATTTCCTTGCTGGCGTTGTAAATGGTGCTGATTTCTGGAACTGCAAGTCCGGTATTGCGCTTGAAGCAACTGACGATCCTAACACCTATGTTTGCTACTACACCTTCACAGAAGCTGACACGGCTTCTTGGATTGCTGAGCAAGGTAAGAAGGGTGCCTTCAAGGTTGTTTCCGGTTACAGTGGCTGTGATGCAGATCTCTGGTTTGGTAACCAGGAAAATGGTGACAACTACATGGTTGATGACTATGGTCTTTATGAAATCACTCTCCACCTCAACGAAGATGGAACTGGTTACGTAACAGCAGAGAAACTTGAAGGTCTCTTCCTTACTGGAACCATCAAAAATGGAAACACCTGGAGAGCGGAGTCTCAGTTCAAGATGGACGAAAATTCTGTTGTTTATACCTTTGAAGAAAAAGACAGCAACAGTTGGTGCGCACCTGATTTTGCAGCAGTCAAGATTATTGATGTTGATGCAGCAGGAAACGTGACCTGGTACGGCAACGCAGCAGATGGTGGAAACGTCATGGTTCCTGCAGCCGGCACCTACACCATCACACTTGCCGATGGTGTTGTCACCGTTAAGTAATTAACGAGGTATTTATGAAAAAACTACTGGTTTTTGTTTTGCTTATTGCTTTAACACTAGGTTGTGTTTTTGCAGGTGGCGACAGCGAAGACAAGAGTTCTGAAACTGCAACCCAGACAACGGAACGTACCAAGTACGTCCTCACTGTCTGGGGCGCACAGGATGACCAGGCTCTCCTGAAAGAACTCTGCAATGCCTACGCAGAAGCCCATCCGGAAAACGACTACAAATTCTTGTACGGAGTTCAGGCTGAGACCGATGCTGCTGACAAGGTTCTCAATGACCCGGAGTCAGGTCCAGATGTTTTCTCTTTTGCAAGTGACCAGATTAACAAGCTCATTCAGGCAGGTGCTCTTGCTCGTGTAGGTGGAACCGCTCTTGAGGAGGTCAAGGCTAACAACAGTGCAGAAAGCGTTGATGCTGCTACCGTTACTATTGACGGTGAAGAGCAGGTTTTTGCTTATCCTAGCACAGGAGACAACACTTACTTCCTTTGCTATGACAAGTCACAGCTTTCAGAAGAAGATGTTAAGAGCCTTGATAAGATTATTGCTGTTGCAGCAGAAAAGGGTAAACAGGTAGCCTTCAGACTTTATGATGACGGCTGGTACCTCAGCTCCTTCTTCTTCGCAGATCCAGATTTGAAGTACGAAGTTACTTATTCAGATGACCTCACAGAGACATCGGTTTCTATCAATTATGATAGTGCAGATGGCTTGGAGGTGATGAAGGCTCTGAGAAGTTATTTTGCAAACAGCGCTTTCACCGGCAATGTTGATGACTCCAAGATTATCGCTGGCATTACCAGTGGAAATCTCATTGCAGTTGTCACTGGCACGTGGAATATGACGGCAATCAAGGCGGTCTGGGGCGAGAATACTGGTGTTGCAGTGCTTCCAAGTGCAACCATTGGTGGAAAAGAAGTTCTTCTTAATGGATATTTTGGCTACAAGCTCATTGGTGTAAATGGCTATTCCCAGAACAAGACTGAGGCTCATAAGCTGGCTTTGTGGCTCACCAACGAGATGAGTCAGAAGCGCCGCTATGAAGTGCGCGGTTTTGGTCCAACTAACAAGAACGTCATGGCATCTAGTGAAGTTCAGAGTGATCCAGTTCTCAGCGTTGTGCTTAAAGAAGCTTCCTATTTCAGAACCCAGAAGGGCGTTCCAAGCACCTACTGGACTCCAATGGCCAGCTTAACCAAGCAGTTCCTGGATGCAGAAGATCCAATGACCATTACTGATAGCGAACTTCAGGCTCTGTTGGATTCTCTGTGTGCACAGATTAGAAAATAACTTTAACTAGTTATTCAATGGTTTTGGGCGGGCGAGAAGCAAACAAGGCTTTCTCTCCGCCCTTTTTACTTTATCCTTACTCTTTACGAGGTTGAAAGAATGAAAAAGTTCTTCTCTGGAATTAAGAAAGGCGATATTTGGACCAAAGGCTCCTATCTTGTAATGGGGCTAGGTCATGTCTCTAGGGGACAGATTGTCAGGGGTTTGTTCTATTTTCTTATAGAAGTTCTATTTGCCCTTTATTTAGTTTTCTTTGGAGGCAACTACCTCCACCTATTTTTCTACGGTTTTTTTAATCACGGTACGGTTGGGATCACCCAAACGCACGACTACTGGAACGAGAATCTAGGCATCTACGAAAAAATCACTGGAGATAACAGCTTTAAGATTGTTCTATACGGCATTCTTACAATTTTCGTAATTATTTTCTTCATAATTCTTTACACCAACAGTGTAAAAGAAAGCATAGCCCTAGAAGAAAAGAAGAAAAGCAACAAACACATCATTAAAATCAAGGAAGATTTGGCTGGTTTTGTAGATAACAAATTCCACATCACCCTGCTTTCCCTTCCAATGATAGGGCTGTTTGTTTTCACCTTTGTACCTTTGATTACAATGATTCTCATAGCCTTCACCAACTATGACGCCTCCACGGAGGTACCACAGCATCTTTTCAGCTGGGTTGGCTTTAAGAATTTTGCCGATATTTTTGGCGGCAACTCTGCTCTGTCTGCCACCTTCCTGCGAGTCCTTGGCTGGACTCTTGTCTGGGCCTTCTTTGCCACCTTCAGCAACTACTTTGGCGGCATGATTCTCGCAATGCTGATCAACAGAAAAGGCATCAAGTTTAAGAAGGTTTTCAGAACCATCTTTGTAATGACCATTGCAGTTCCTCAGTTTGTATCGCTGATGATTATGAGCAAAATGCTAACCGCAGGTGACAGTCTTGAAATGAGTGGCATCATTACTCAGTTTTTTGCTAAAGTGTTTCACTTTAACTTCAAATTTGGAATTAACATTACTCAAACCAGAATTGCAATCATCCTGGTTAACATGTGGATTGGAATCCCCTACACCATGCTCATCTGTTCAGGAATTCTCATGAACATTCCAGCAGACCTTTACGAGAGTGCAAGAATTGATGGAGCCGGCCCTATCACCCAGTTCTTCAAGATTACCCTACCCTACATGCTCTTTGTTACAGGTCCTTACTTAATTACTCAGTTTGTTGGAAACATAAACAACTTCAACGTTATTTACCTGCTTTCAGGAGGAGGACCCGGAGACCTGCTCAAGTACACAGAAGGAGCAAAGGGCACAGACCTGCTCATTACCTGGCTGTATAAACTTTCTCTTGGCGTAGACAGAAATTACAAGCTAGCCTCCGTAATTGGTATTCTTGTCTTTATCATTTCTGCCACCTTATCCCTACTTGTCTATAACAGATCCGCTTCAGTAAAGAAGGAGGATGAATTCCAGAATGGCTAATACTAATATCACAGCAGCAAAACCTGCAAATCTAAAACCTGCTAAGCAGCGCAGTCAGAAGGCTATTACAAAAACAGTAAACGCCCTCGTGTATATAATTCTAATTGTCCTAAGTGCTCTTTGGCTCATCCCTCTTTTGTACTTAGTAGTTCAATCCTTCAGAGCAGAAGCCGGTGCCTGGAGTTCCACGTTCTTCCCAAAGACCTGGACACTGGACAACTACAAGAACCTCTTCAGCAACACCCCGTTTATACAGTGGTTTTTAAACACTCTACTGGTAGCCTCTTGCTCCTGTATCATCACCACCGCCTTTGTGCTTTCAGTGGGCTATACGTTCAGCCGAATCAAATTCCGCGCCCGTAAGCCTCTTATGAACATCATGCTGGTACTTGGCATGTTCCCGGGCTTCATGAGCATGACCGCTGTTTACTTTCTCTTGAAGATTCTTCTTCCCAACAACTTCCAGAGCCTGTTATCCTTAATTATTGTCTACAGCGCGGGTGCCGCATTATCTTATTACATTGCAAAGGGTTATTTTGATACCATTCCAAAAGCACTGGACGAGGCAGCCACAATTGACGGCGCCACCAAAGCCCAAATCTTCTGGAAAATCATCATCCCAATGAGTAAGCCAATAGTCATCTACACCATCCTCACCTCCTTCATTTCTCCCTGGTGCGACTACATCTTTGTCTCCTTCATCATGAGCGGAGTGCCCGATATAAGCCGCTACACCGTCTCTCTTGGGATGTACAAATGGCTTGAACGCGAACAAATCCAGCAATACTTCACCACCTTCTGCGCCGCTGCAGTTGTGGTTGCAATCCCAATCACCGCCCTCTTCATGTGGCTTCAGAAATACTACGTGGAAGGCATTGCCGGCGGTAGCGTCAAGGGCTGACTTATGAAACGCATCCTTCTTTTCTGCCTTTTAGCCCTTCTTTTAACCTCCTGCGTCACAGTTGGCAACACTACCTCTGACCTTACAGAACCCCAGATAGCGCCACTGGACGACGAATACCGCAATTACTACGAAATCTTCGTCTGGTCTTTTTTTGATACCGATAACAATGGGATTGGAGATTTTAACGGAATCACCGCCAAACTAGACTACATTCAGGAAATGGGCTTCAACGGCATTTGGCTCATGCCAATGACAAAAGGTACCAGTTACCACAAATATGATGTAGAAGACTACTACGCAGTAGACCCAGACTTTGGCACAATGGAAGACTTCCAAAACCTATTGGCAGAAGCCCACAAGCGCAATATTCATGTTCTAATTGACCTTGTAGTAAACCACAGTTCCAGTTCTCACCCTTGGTTTAAGGAAGCCTGTGACTATATTCGTCAGCACGGTCAGCCCGGTGGAACTTATGGCAGCTACTACAACTTTCAGCAAAAATCAGAAAGCGGCTACAACCAGGTGCCTGGTACCAACTGGTACTATGAAAGCCGTTTTACCAGCACCATGCCAGACCTGAACCTGGACAGTGAAGAAGTCAGAGCCCAGATTGTCTCTATTATGAAATTTTGGCTAGATATGGGTGTAGATGGCTTCAGACTGGACGCAACCACAAGCTATTACACCAATAGCAAAACTAAGACAATTCAGTTCCTAGGCTGGCTCACTGAGCAGGCAAAAGGCATAAAACCAGATTGCTATCTAGTAGCAGAAGCCTGGCTTACCAATGACGTAGCGGTGCGCGAATATTATGACAGCGGAATTGACAGCTGCTTCTGCTTTCCACTAGCAATGGCCTCTGGTCACATCTATGATGCCTTAAAGGACATTAGAGCAAACAATGGCGTAGTTTTGGGAGATATGCTAAAAAATGCACAGGATATCTATAATATAGGCATCTATGCACCGTTTTTAAGCAACCATGATACTGCAAGAATTGCCTCCTTTATGGGAAGGCGTCAGACCGATAAAATCAAAATGGCCCAGGGTCTTTTGTCCCTTCAAAGTGGCTGTCTTTTTGTCTACTATGGCGAAGAAATTGGCATGATTAGTACTGCTGACGGTTCAGACCCCTACAAACGCATTGCCATGAAATGGTGTGACAAAAACGTCTATGAAGGCTGGTGTTATACCACCCCTCAAGGCATTACAGTCACCAAGGACAACTACTATTACTCTGGTGTTGAAGAGCAGGAAGAAGATGAAAACAGCATCTTAAACTACTACAAAAAATCTCTACAAATCCGTAATGCAAACCCGGAGATTGCTCGTGGTAAAGTAGAGGTTCTTGAGTCCTACTATAATCAAAGCAAATATTGCTGCGTCTGCAAATGGACTTACAGCGACAGTTCCGTTGTTGCCGTTGTAAACCTAGACCGAGAATATGAACAGACTCTTGTATTAGATGCACAAGCCTTAGGTATAAGCTCAATGACAGACTTTCTCTGTGCCAGCGCAAACAGCGCTGTCAGTTACGATGCTACCACCGGGACTATCACCTTGGCGCCCTACTCCTACGCAATCTTTAGATAAGTTGCTCAACAATAACCTTAGTTAAAACCTTGACGTCCAGCGGTTTTGAAATATGTCCGTTCATGCCTGCAGCATAGGCATTTAGCTTATCCTCTTCAAAAGCATTGGCGGTCATAGCAACAATTGGAACCTGAGCCTTGTCCAAATCCTGCAGGGCTCTGATGGCTCGCGTTGCCTCATAGCCGTTCATCATAGGCATTTGGATGTCCATGAGAACTAAATCAAAATAGTTTGCTGGGTTAGCCGTAACCTTATCTAAAGCTTCACTACCGTCAGTTGCAGGTTCAACGTCTAAGCCCATGGCTTCAAGTAGCGTGGTTGCAATTTCCATATTAAGTTCATTGTCTTCTACCAGCAGCACTCGCTTACCTGAGAGCTCTACATGACTATATTCCTGTTCAATTGCGTTCCCATGCACCATGTCTTCAGTGGTAAGCTTAAACTCCAGTGTTACGGTAAAGGTAGAACCCTTACCTATCTCACTTTGCACCTTAATAGAGCCGCCCATAAGGTCTACCAAACTCTTGGTTATGGACATTCCTAAACCCGTACCTGGTGTATGGCTCACAGTAGAGGTTCTCTCTCTGGCAAACTGCTCAAAAATATGCCCAACAAAATCCTCGCTCATGCCAATGCCGTTATCTTCAATGATAAAATCATAGTACGCATAACCGGCATGCTCTGATTTTCTCTCGCGCATAGTATACGTTATAGTACCACCTTCTGGGGTAAACTTAACTGCATTGGACAGAATATTTATGAGCACTCGGTTAACATGAAGCGCATCAGCGTAAACATAGGAATCTTCTAAAGCTATTGTTTTCTCCACATAATTCAATCCCTTACGCTCAATATCCGAATGAACAACATCCTTTACCAATTGCATCTGATCTGTTATACACACAGGAACAGTCTCTATGGTCACTTTGCCATTCTCAATGCGACTCATATCAAGAATATCGTTAATCAGAGACAACAAATGTTTACTGGACTTCATGATCTTGCCAAGATAGTCCCTCAGTTTAACCTTGTCATCAATATTCTGCTCTGACAAATTTGTAAAGCCAATAATGGCATTCATAGGAGTGCGAATATCATGGGACATATTAAAGAGGAAGACACGCTTAGAACGGTTTGCAGCTTCTGCAATATCTACTGCATGAGTCAGTTCTGCATTCTTCTTCTCTAGCTCATGCTTGTAAAGGTCTTCTTGTTCTTTTTGTTCCATTCTTAGCTTGTTAGTTGAGTGCATTCTTATAAATTGAACAATTGCAAGAAATAAGACATAAAGAACGCTAAATGTCACCACAACTGGTAGCGTATTTTTATAGATTTGTCTCTCAGACAGGAAGGCACAGATATAAAACTCGCGTCCATGACTGAATCTGCCAAAATAACGCTGATTTTCGCCGCTTTTTGTTAGCGTAATCATTTTATCCGCCTGACCGCTATGCCTAATCTTATATACGAGCTCGTAATCTTCTTCATTTATTACTTCTTGAAGCAGGCTTTTGTCGTTGGAAGCAACAATTTCCGCACCGTTTGTGATAACAAAGGTGCCGTTCTGCTCTGGGTCATAACCATCCAAAAGATTCTGTATTGAAAGTATCGATTTTTTCGCAAACTCCTTGGTGGTATGTCTATAAACCAACAAAGCCCCAGAGGGACATTGTTCAATAGCAACATCAAGATAGGAAGCATCCCCCAACTGAAGACGTCTCATATAGATGTAGTTTTCGTATTGCATTGCCCTCAAGAGAGTATCTGTATTTAGGAATTGTTTAAATTGCTCATAGCCAAAATCATCCTTGGTATACTCTGCTATCACGTTACAATTGTGATTTAATACAGTAATGCCGGTAGCCGCCAATTCTTCTGCATGTACCTTTAAATCCTGGGGAGTGACTGCATCGTCGCAATCCCTTATAAGGTTTGCACTTTCAGCCTTTTTCATAAGGCTCTTAGCCGCTTCAGTGTCGTTATACTCAATATAATTGCTGTACTGCCGCTTGATATAATCTATCTCAGCAGCAAGTAAGGCATCCTTATTAGACTTGGCTATTTGGGTGGATAAAAGCATTACAACAAGCACCAACACCACACCCATAACAATTGCCAGCACAATACCTAGGCTTTTACTTTTCAAGGTTGTTACCTCCTAGATATTGGTCAATAATCTCTTCTAGAGTTCCGTCTTGGCGCATCTCATTGATTGCTGCGTTCACTTTTTCGCACAACTCTGTATTTCCGTCTTTTGCAAAGGCGGTCCCCACTGAGCTGTAAATTACTGGCTCTTCCAATATTGTAAAGACCGTGTCATAGTCCTTCATGTACTGAATCACAACCGGCTCATCCGCCACAATGGCATCCACATAATCGCAGCCCAAAGTGGCAAACGGCAACGAATTGTCCTCATAGCTATACACCTGGACATCTGCCGGAATATTTGGACTTTTATGTTCAAGCAATATCTCTTCCGCAATAGAGGCAGCCTGAACCGCAATGGATTTGCCTTCTAAATCCTGCAGACAGTGAATATCGCCTGTGGCATTGACTACTACAACCTGATTGCTTTGCAAATATGGACCAACCCAAAGGTAATCTTCCTCTCTGCCTTCTATGGTAAAGCCTCCCGTCACACAATCAACCTCACCGGATTTAAGAAGCCTATCCTTGTCCTCCCAGCTGATTTCAACAAACCTTATGTCATAACCAAGACGGTCAAAAGCCTCTCTGAGAATGTCCATATCAAGACCTGTGGGATCTCCATTATTGTCCAGGTCTGTAAAGGGCGGATAGTCCTCACTTCCTACTGTGATAACAGGACGTGCGCTGTCAGTTTTGGAATTTACTTCTTTTCTACAGGCAACAAGACAAAAGAGGAAAAGAATCATTATGAAGGCAAACAGACACTTTTGTCCTGCAGTTTTTCTAATCCCCATCCTAAAATCTCCCCTGCTTATATGGATTTATCTTTTTAATGTTATACCTTCAATTACTTTATCACAAGACTTTTTAATTAAAGCAGAAAGTAATTTATTTTTTGACTTTTAGGAAAATCGCTCTTAATATTAAAGTGTAAACATTCATAAACAAGGAGGCGCGAATGAATCTTAACGTTAGAGGTATCAAGTATCAAATCAGTGACGAGACTCAGGAGTTTTTGAACAAAAAACTTCAGAAACTGGATTTTGCAGAAACCTATCTGCATGACCTAGACATTACAATTAAGAGAGAAACCCTTGGACAAGGTTTTCATATAGATGCAAAACTGCACTTCTCTTGGGGAACTGTAAAGGTTGTAAGCTATGACTGCTATGAACTCTATGAGGGCATTGAACTAATAGCGGACAAGATTGAAGCAGCAGCAAAGAAGGAGAAAGGCAAAGTCATAGAAGGCTAAACTTTTCATAAACCTTTAACTTTAAAAGAGGACGATTCTTACTAGGATCGTCCTTTTTTTACAAAGAAGCAAACACAAACGGCTTTGCATGCCGTCCCTTGCGAACAATTACGTCCATAAGACACTTTTCCATCATAGTTTGCTGCACAATGACGGGTGCTTCTTTAATTTTAATATCATACTCTGCAAGGGTCACCAAAACTCTCTCAATGTCCCTTACGTTGTAGTTTCTCATTCCGTCATTATAAATATCCTTATCCTTCTTCCTCCGGATAGGATATTCAGAACCAAAATATTGCTGTGCAAAACTTTTTTCCGCCTCCGTTCCATTTTGTCTAAGTAGTTCAACGGCAAGCATTCTTCTGAAGTTAGCAGCAAGACGAGAAGCACACATTGAAGTCACAAGGGCAGTGTCCTTTGTTCTAAGAAGGGTATGAAGGCATTCCAAGGCACTGTCCAACTTTCTTCTGGCAACATAGGAGAAAAGAGTAAAGTCATTTTCCTCTCGGGTATGAGCCAGATATTCGTCCACATCCTCTTCTGTTATGTTCTTTTTATCCGGAATTGAGTTAAGAAAAATTACAAACTGAGAACAAACATTCTCAAAGTCATGCACATTGTTTTCTACCTTTTCAATAATAGCCTCACAGGCAGTTTGGGAAATTGAGAACCCGTTTCTTCTGAAATAGTTGTTTAGCCATTGAGGTTTTTGGTTCTCAAACATCTCATAAAAGGTAACCGTGTTATCTTTAGGGACTGCGTTCATAATCTCAGGTGCAACTCTAAGTTCTGTTGAAGTAATAACCAAAGTGGCACAGGCTGAAGGTTTATTGATGTAATCAGCAAGAGCCTTGATTTTGTCTTTACCCTTCAATTCCTGGGTAATTTCAAACAAAACCAGTCTATGATCAGCAAAGAGATCATTATTGTTAAGCTGGGCAAACATCTCTGCTTCATAGTCTTCAATGTCATAAAACTTTGAGACTTCGCAGGGTTCTAATTTGGCTCTTAAGTCCTTGATATAATCATTCTTGAGCCCTTTTTCAGGGCCCAAGAGGAGGTAGGTGCCTGCCATGGATTACCTTCCGTACTGTCTGATAATCATTAAAAGTTTTCCGTGGACGTGACACTGAGTAGACACAATCACCTGTACCGTTGGGTTTGCAGGTCTAAGTTCATATCTATCACCAATGTGATAGAAGTGCTTGAGGGTAATGCCGTAATCATCTCCAATGCTGGCTGCAACCACATCTCCATTGTTCACATGGTTGGTTTTCTTGATGATGGCAAGATCCCCGTCATTAATACCATCATCAATCATGCTGGTACCTTTAACTCTGAGCGCGTAGAGTTTTTCAGACTCATCACAGGCAACCAGACTCTGAGGCAAATCAACAAAGCCGTCAAAGACTTCATTGGAAACTAAAGGGCTTCCTGCAGCAGTAGCACCAAGAATTGGAACCTTAATGATATTGGTTCCTTCTGGAGTGGTTCTCCTGAGCAGAGCCATACCTCTTGGTAGATTATCAGCAGTTTTGATGATATTTTTCTTCTCAAGAGCCCTAAGATGGTCATAAGCTGCTTTTGGCGAAAACTGGAAATGATTTGCAATATCTCTAAGACTAGGGGCATATCCATTAGTGTCAAAGAAGTACTCAATGTAATTTGCAATTTCATTCTGGCGTTCTGTAAGTCCTTTCATCCTGGGTCCTCCAAGCAATTAACTTTCTGCTTAATTCTTCTACTTAAACTATGATAATATATAACTTGCCAAAAGTTAAGACCCAAAATGTAATTTTTTTGTCTTTTCCGCGGGAATGTCTATAAATAAATGAAATTACGCATTAGAGTATTCTTAAGTTGCATTTTATATGGAGGATCATCATGGAAAATCTAATCAAGAACTACATGAACTTTCTTGACAATAACAAAACAGAACGCCGATGCGCCGCATCAGTCGTTGAAATGGCAACAGCCAACGGCTACAAAAATCTTGAGGAGGTTTCTTCCCTCAAGGCTGGAGATAAGGTCTACTACAGCAAGATGGGTAAGACCGTAATTCTGTTTAATATCGGGACAGATTGTATCTGTAAGGGTATGAATATCTTGGGCGCACACATTGACTCACCCCGTTTGGATGTCAAGCAGAACCCAATCTACGAGGATAACGGAATTGTTTACCTCAACACGCATTACTATGGCGGAATCAAGAAATATCAGTGGGTTGCAATGCCTCTTGCAATTGATGGCGTGGTCTTTCTCACAGATGGCACAAAGGTGGACATTCAGATTGGCGACGGTCCAGACGACCCTGTCTTCACCATCTCCGATATCCTCCCGCACATTGCCCAGGACCAGATGAAAAAACTTGCTTCAGAATTCATTGAAGGCGAAAAGCTTGACCTGATTTTGGGCTGCTTCCCCTCCTCCTCAAATCCCGATGATGAAAAGGAGCCAGGAAAGAAGAAGATTTTGGCAATACTTAAAGAGAAGTATGGCATTGAAGAAGAAGATTTTGGCTCGGCAGAAATTGAAGTGGTTCCTGCAGGCAAGTCAAAATACATTGGCTTTGATAAGTCCCTTGTTTTGGGCTATGGTCAGGATGACAGGGTTTGTGCCTACTCCTCTTTGATTGCAATGTTAGAGACCCCAGCCGCTTCAAGAACCAATTGCTGCATCCTCGTGGATAAGGAAGAAATTGGTAGCCAGGGTGCAACTGGTATGGATTCCATGCTCTTTGAGAATGCGGTTGCAGAAGTTGTTTTCAAGCTTGGCGTTGATAATCCAGAACTGGCAATTCGCAGAGCCATGGCAAATTCCTACATGCTCTCAAGCGATGTTAACTCCGCTTTTGATCCACTGAACAGTTCTCTTTATGACAAGCAGAATTCTTCCTTCCTCAGCCGAGGTGTTGTCTTTAACAAGTACACCGGAAGCAGAGGAAAGAGCGGAGCATCAGATGCAAACGCAGAGTTCCTAGCAATGGTCAGAGGAAAGCTAAAGGCACACAAGGTAAGTTACCAGATGGCTGAAATGGCTCGTGTTGATGTTGGTGGCGGTGGCACAATTGCAAGATTTGCTGCAAAGTACGGTATGCAGGTACTAGATTGTGGCGTCTCAGTTCTCAGCATGCATGCACCATGGGAAGTTACTTCCTGCTTTGATATTGAACAGGCTTATGAAGGTTACAAGGCCTTCCTTGAACTGGTTTAATTCTTTTAAACCCGCAGCTTAGTTTTCAGTAAACAATAGCCTAAAACCTAAATAAACCCTAAACTTTTAGACGGTTAATAAGGTTTTGGGCTATTTTTATTGAGATTCCTGCACGTTTTGAAATTTCCTCAGGAGTACATTGAATCACATCCTCCAGCGTGGTGAAGGCATTCATAATTTTGTCACTGGTTTTACTTCCAATACCAGGAATACTCTGCAGGAGATGAAAAGAGGCTTCCTTACTTCTCATAGCCTGGTTGGCTCCGGTAGCAAATCTATGACACTCATCTCTTACTGCAATCAGCACCCTTAAGCCTTCATTGCTATGATCCAGTCTTAGGTCTGCTCTTTCGTCATCAAAGACAATGGTTTCGTATTCCTTTGCAAGTCCAACCACGGGGACATCTGCAAGTCCAAGCTCGTCCAGAACATCTCTGGCAACATTAACCTGTCCCTTACCACCATCAATGAGAATTAAATTAGGTCTTCTCAGGTTTTCTTCAACCACCCTGGAGTAACGTCTGTAAACGGCTTCATGCATAGCACCATAATCATCAATGGCTCCGTTTAGAGATCTAATATTAAAACGTCTGTAACCAGACGGGTTTGGGTTTCCATCTACAAAGGAAATAAGACTTGCTACGGTGTACTTACCAGAAAGCTGGGCAATATCAAAACCTTCAATAAGCTCTGGAAGTTCTTCAAGCCCAAGCTCTTGTTGAAGAACCTCAAGTGCCTTGGTATTATCCCTGCTCTTAAGCCGTTTCTCTACATCCCTAGAAGCATTTTCCGCTGCCATACGGAGAATTCTGAAGTCTCTGCCTTCCTTTGGAACCTGGAAGGTTACTTCATGACCTAAGGCTTCTTTGAAGTATCGGGATATAAGGTCAAGGTCTACTTCGTGAGAGATGAAAATGCGACTTGGAATTTCTCTTCCATCCTCATAGTACTGCGTAAGGAAGTTCAAAAGCGTTTCCGATTCATCCCCAAACGTCTGGGCTCTATACAGAGCACGCCCAATAAGTTTTCCATCTCTAAACTGCATGATGGAAACGGTACAAAGAGGACTTCGCATCTCAATAGCAGCATAGTCCTGACTTTCCAAACTAGCATGTGCCGAGTGGTCTTCCACCATTTGTGCCTTGCTTACGCTCTGTATTGCCGCTAGCATATCACGCTTTTTGGCAGCCACTTCATATTCCATTGCCTTGGACGCCACCAGCATTTCGTCACGAATCTGCTTTTCTAGCTCATCACTTCCACCAGAGAGAAATTTTCTTATTTTCTCTATGCTTTTGCCATATTCTTCCTTGGTGATTTTTCCACAACACGGAGCCGAACAACGGCCTATGTGGTAATAGAGACACGGTTTTTCACGCTTTTTTAACGGAGTAGAACATTTTCTAAGATTAAAAAGCCGGTCAATAAGGTCCAAATACTCCGCCATACGAGAGGCATCAGGAAAGGGTCCGTAGTAGTCCGAGCCATCTTTGATTATACGCCTTGTCTTGAAAACCTTTGGAAAATCTTCCTTTGAAATTCTAATCATAGGATAGCTTTTGCCATCCTTCAGCAGGATGTTGTAATGAGGATTGTATTTCTTAATCAGGTTGTTCTCTAGAATCAATGCCTCGTAGTCATTGCCAGTGATAATGTGGTCTATGTCCCTAATCTTCTCCACCAGCGCACTGGTTTTTCTGTCTCTGTTAGGCAGAAAATACTGGCTAACCCTCTTTCTGAGGCTCTTGGCTTTGCCTACATAAATTACTGTACCTTCAGCATCCTTCATAAGGTAGCAGCCGGAGTTAAGCGGAAGTGCATGTGCTTTTGCCTTTGCCTTCTCAAAGTTTTCCTTTCTTTGTTTCAACTCTTCCTGGGATTGTGTTTTATCAACGGCATAACTTATCCCAGTTTCAAATGCTTCCTTATCCATGACTGTAGAATAGCACAAACTTAAAAACTCTCATAGAATCTTATAGTTGTTGTGTGATAAAGTTATCCCTAGGAGTAACAGTTGGAGAAGGCTATGAACCACCAAGACTTGGACCTTTACATTGAAAACCTGCCTCATCTTTCCTTCCAGCAAAAGAGAATTCTCAAGGAGGAAGCCCAGGATTTACAGCTTTGGGGAGGCGTGCAAATTACAGATTTAATGCCTTCACTTGAGGAATTCTCCGCACTTCAGAAGAACCAAGCAAAACAGGTCTATAACAAGGTAATTGCACAAATTTCCAAGCTACGCAAAGCCCCAACCGATTATTCAGACTTCAACCCTACTTTCAATTTTGATAGCCAGAAACCTAGTATTATGCCAGATTTTAAGGCTCCTGATACAATAATAGGCAATTGTCCCTGTCCTAAGGACGGAGAATTGACTCGCTGTTGCAACCTTAAAACGCTAGACGCCGTTCAGCAATGTGGCTTTGCCTGTGCCTACTGTTCCATTCAAAGTTTTTATGCAAACGACCAGATTAAGGTGGTATCCAATCTGGAAGAATATTTAGACACGCTAACGCTTGAAGAAGGCACCTGGCACATTGGAACTGGACAGGCTTCAGACTCTCTACTTTTAAGCGATGACTATGGAACTCTCACTGCCCTAGGAAAATTTGCAAGAAAAAATCCTAAAGTTGTAATAGAGCTTAAAACCAAAAGTGCGAGAACGGACTGGCTTTCTCTAAATCTTCCTCAAAATATAATCGCCACCTGGTCTGTTAATGCTCCAACCATTGTTCAAAAGGAAGAACATCTGACGGCAAGTTTAAAAGGCAGAATTGCTGCGGCAAAAAAGTGCACACAAGCAAAAAGACTTGTGGGCTTTCATATTCACCCAATGGTTTATTTCATGGGATGGAAAGAGGAATACAAAACTCTCGTTGAAGAGATTTGCAGGGAAATTAATCCAGATAACGTAGTGATGATTGGAATTGGAGCCCTTACCTTTACAAAACAAAACCTCAAGGCTCTGAGGGAAAGCGGACGTCCAACTAGAGTTACTCAAATGGAACTAACCCCAGCAGCCGGAAAATTCTCCTACCCTCTTGAAATCAAACAAGAGATGTTCTCCTATGTTTACAGCCTTTTTCCCTCTGATTGGAAAGAGAAGGTTTTCTTTTACCTCTGCATGGAAGACCCTTCTTTGTGGCAACCCTGCCTAGGGAGACAATACGCCTCAAACGCCAATTTTGAAACAGATATGAAGGCTCATTATCTAGCGAAGATTGCCCTAGTGCCTTGACGCAGTATTTAGTGCAAAGATTGCGAATTCTCAAAGAGGTAAGCGTTCAAGGGGCATGCTCATACATCTTGGCCCACCACGTCCCCTGGAAAGTTCTGAACTTGCAATCTCAAGGGTTTGAAGTCCGTTATCTCTTAAAATTGAGTTTGTAATGGTATTTCTATCGTAAACTATGACCTTACCGGGCTCAACGCAAAGAGCGTTGGAGCCGTCGTTCCACTGCTCACGCTCAGACGCTATGGCACTGTTTCCACCACACTTAATAAATTTAACATTGTCTAATTCCAAGAAGCGGCAGAAGATGGACTCTAGGTTTCCTTTTAGCGCCTCCGCTTTAACGCTGCCTTTTGTACCAGGGAAAACTCTAAAGACTCTGACATTATCTAGAATACCCGGATGGACAATGAAAACGTTTTTATCTGCCTGGGTTAGAACGGTATCAAGGTGCATGAAAGCTCTGGTATTTGGAATATCAATAGCAAGGATATTCTTAATTGTGTTTTCTTCGTCTGCAAAAATATTTTTGGCTAGGAGCTCAATAGCCTCTGCGCAGGTACGTTCACTAAGACCTACTGCCAAGGTGGTCTCGCTTAGATTGTGAATATCGCCACCTTCAATGCTGTACGGACAGAGAGGATTATAGTATTTCTTAACCTTGCCTTTGAAGGAAGGATGAAAATCAAAGACATACTTCATGTAGATGGTTTCTCGGTTGCGGGTAACAGAGGACATGTGATTCAAACTGGCACCGTTACCAATTGAGGCCATCGGGTCGCGGGTAAAGTAGAGATTAGGGATAGGGTCAATCAAAAAGCCTGCTTTGGTGCGGGTGAGGTTCAAAAGCGGATTGCTCTTTTTGAAGTCAAAACCGGTATCTAAGACTCCCTGCATGGAGGCAAGTACCATATCTTTTGTGGTGGGAAGGTCTAGAAGTTTCTCATAAAGTTCCTTCTCATGACCCAAAACCCGGGTTCCTGCATTCATTAGAAATTCGCGAACAAACTGTTTCTTTATGTTTGGATCTGTATCCAGAGCCTGGGCAACCAGATCACAAAGATAGACCACCTCAACCCCGCAGGCTCTAAGAGTTTGAGCAAAAGAATCGTGTTCTAGCTGAGCACGCTTAAGATAAGGAATATCGTCAAAAAGTAAAGTTGAAAGATAATCGGGGGTAAGATGTTCCAGCTCGCCGCCCGGTCTGTGAATTAAAACCTTCTTGAGTTTACCAATTTCGCTTTTAACGCATATGGCCATTTTATATCCCTCCCACAGGACAACCTATGCGGATTATAACAGATTACAGACGCTTTATCACAAAAAATTCATGCGAGAAAGTAAGACTGCAACTCCAGCACTACAGGCAGTCTCTGTACGTAGCACGCGAGACCCCAAAAGCATAGGAGCAAAACCGTTTGAAATGAATAAATTGCGTTCTCGTTGAGACCAGCCTCGCTCAGGACCAATTGCAAGCACTGCACTTTTCTTTATAGTACTGGAACTAAGAGGAACGGCACCTACTACGTTGTCCAAAATCACTAGTGAGCAATCTTCTGAAGCCTTAATACCAAGCTCCTTTAACTTATTTAATGCCCCATCAACGCTATTTGTGAAAAAAATTGAGGGTATACCTGCGTGACAGGACTGCATTGCTCCGTCCAAGAGATACTCCTTATACTCGTTGGTTTTGTAAAGATTACTTGAAAGATAGGATTTTTCTCCCGTGTCAGAGCCAGTAAGAACTATTCTTCCTACGCCAAGACTTACGGCTTCTCTGAGGATTCTTTTCATACAAATAGGTCTAACCTGAGCACACAAAAGGGTGACAGGATAAAGCTCTGGCTTAGCAAGTGCTTCATACGAAATTGTTATACCATCTGAAGTGAAAGCTTCTACCTTTGCTTGTCCTTCACTTTGATTTACAATACCCATGCGAAAAGTATCGCCCACTTTAAGCTTGAGAACTTCTGCTATATGTTTTGCCCTCTCGTCCGCAGCAGGAATAAGACCCATCTGCGGATACTCATCAAAAAGAATCATATTCATGGCACTCATAATAACACAATTGCCAATACTTGTTGAGATTAAAGGCTTTTTGGATTAGACTTGCGATGACGTATGAAGAAAAGTATGAAAAAACGAATTCTTGCTCTGACACTGCTAATAATCCTTCCTGTTCTTCTTTTTGCTAATGCACAAAAGGAAGTTATAAGCCTTGGAATGGATCCAGGAGAGGAGGTTATTAACCTCAATCCCTACACTGCTTCAGACAGCAACAGCATTGTCATCATGCAGAATTTATATGATGGACTTTTCTCCTATGGCGGGAACACCAGCGAAGCTGAGATGGCTCTGACTGAAAGTTATGAAGTTTCAGATGATGGCCTAAAATGGACATTTCACCTAAAAAAAACAAACTTTTCTGATGGAGAGGTCATCACTTCTAAAACTTTTGTTGAATCCTGGAACTATCTTCTAGGAGGACCACTAGCCAGTAATTTAGACTTTGTTTCCAAAAAGGAAGATGGTACTTTAAGTTTGGAAACTCCAGATAATTACACTTTAATAGTAAACCTTGATCATGCGGTTTCCTATCTTCCCAGCCTGTTATGTCAGCCTTGTTTGGCTGCAATAAAAGACACTACTTCTTACAGTGGTGCTTACACCCTGGTTAGTCAGAGCGATAGTAGCATTGTTCTAGAGCGGAATAAACATTACTGGGGAGAAGTTAAAAACGACCAGGTTGTAATTTATTTAGGCTCAACTTTTGACAGCGCTTTCAAAAAAGGAGAAATTCAATGGTCAATGGCTGCACTACAAGATGCAGCAGATTACATGGTAATTTCTAGACTCTATGCCACCACGTTCTTTTACTTCAGCGCAAAAGAAGGCGCCTACGCAAACCAATATGTTCGGCAGGCTCTCATATCCCTAATTCCTTGGGACATAATCAGATACATTCAAGGAAGTCTTCTTGAATCAGATTCTCTAGTTCCACAGAGCGAAGTAACTGCAAGCATAAGCAATGAAACGGTTGAGCTCCTAATGCTTGGTGGTTATCCCTACGGAGAAGGACTTCCAACTATAAACATGGGCATTACCAGAGGCTCCCAGAATGCTACCGCAGCAGAACTCATTGCTGAAATCTGGTCAAAGACTCTAGGGGTTACAGTTACTCTCAACACCGTTCCTATCTCAGTATATGCCTCAAAGCCAGAAGAAAATCCATTTGATTTCTGCACCATGACCTGGATTGGGGACTACTTTGACCCAATGGCTTTTTTAAGCTTGTTTGAGTCTTCCAGTTCTTACAACCTTGCAAACTACTCCAATGTAGAATTTGACCAGTTAATCGAGTTAGCTCAAAAGGCTGATGAAGTCACACGTTCAGAACTTCTGTTACAGGCGGAAAAACTGCTTTTAGAAGATGGCGTTGTAATTCCGGTTTCAACAGCCTTTGCAACCAACTTTGTCAGGGAAGATTTACTTGAAGGCTGGCAGTCAAACCCATTGGATTTACACCCGTTTAAAGATTTAAAGTTAATCAAAACGTCTAACTAAAACTGCTCTACTAACACTACCGCCTGAGCAATAACAGCATCTCCTTGCCCTAACTCACCAAGAATTCCTTCTGCAGTTTTTGCCTTAACACCAACACAATCAGGAGCAAGTTCCAACAGAGAAGCAAGGTTTTCTTTAATCTGAACCTTATAGGGGCCAAGCTTTGGCTGTTGTAGGATTACAGTAGTGTCCACATTAGAAATTCTAAAACCAAGGGTTTTGATTTTATCCACAACTTGCCTTAAAAGTTTTGCAGAGTCAGCATCTTTATAAGTGGGATCTGTATCAGGAAAAAGTGTTCCAATATCTTCTAGCCCACAAGCCCCAAGAAGAGCATCTATAAGGGCATGAAGCAGAGCATCTCCGTCAGAATGACCTAAACATCCTTTTTGAGAAGGTATCTCAACTCCGCCTAAAATCAGTCTTCTTTCTGAAGCAAGTTTATGTAAATCCCACCCGGTTCCAACTCTCATATTTTCTCCAAATCACTACGGTATGTAATCTTTTTATTCTTGGGATCCCCTTTCACAATAGCCACCTGAAAGCCATAATCTGTGAAAATTTGAGTATCATCTGTATAAATCAGACCATCGTTGGTCTTTTTTTTAGCAGCCACATGAGCCTGGTAAATTTCAGGAAACCGGAAGGTCTGAGGGGTTTGCACCCCGTAGATATTTGAGCGGTCAAGCCGCTTTGTAATAAGTCCATTTTCCACTTTTACAAGAGTATCACTCATTGGAAGCCCAGGGGCGGCTCCCCCCATTTCATAAGCCGTCTTCAGACAGTTTTCAATAACTTCTTTAGTTACAAAAGGTCTGGCTCCATCATGGATGCTAACCAGGTCAATATCACAGGACTCCTTAGTCTGCAAATTCCTAAGCAATTGAAGAGCATTAAAAACACTTTCCTGCCTGGTAGCCCCGCCTTGAACTAAATACTGTTTGATCCTAGAAGGAATCTCAATTTGTTTGAGACACTGCTCTGTTTCTTCTCGTAGCCCTTCTCTGTAGGTAACAACCACAGCCACCAAGCCTTCCACGTAAACAAAAGGTCTTATAGCACTTGCCAGGACCGTCTCGTCCTGTAACTTAATAAACTCTTTTTTTATGTCTGAGGAACCTTGAGAATCACTATTAAAGCGGCTGGAGGAGCCTGCCGCAGTCACAATAACGGCATGGCGCATGAAAATCACTTCTCCAAACAACTGAAAACGGTCTTTTCAATTTCTTTTTGATCTTTACCCAAAGCGAAGGAGCATTCATCAATCAGAAGTCTTATGGCATTGTCATAGAGCTTTCTTTCTTGAACTGGAAGTTCCTTAATCTTGCTTCTGTGATACAAACCCTGCACAACTTTTGCAATAGAGAAAATAGAACCTTCTTTGATCAGATCTACATTCATTTGATAACGAGCTTTCCAATCCACTGCAACCGGCTCATATTTAGCAGAAATGCTTTCCAAAGCCTGAAGGGCGGTCTCTGCTGGAACAATAGCCCTAACTCCGGATTCATGAACCTTATCCACAGGAATACTTACCGTCATGTCCGATATATCAATGTAAATCACGTAACAGAGCACTGGGACATTACGAACAACACGTTCTTTAATATCCTTCACAATTCCAACACCCTGCAAAGGATAAACAACGTGTTCACCTATCTTAAACTCTGTATTAATTTCTGAAGCCATATCCTTATTATACACCAAATTAAGCGAGTTAACAACAAGGATATGGAAAAAAATTTCCTCTTGGAGTATAGTCACAGATATGCAAGAAACTAAACGATATTGTGGTGTTTTACTTCATCCCACATCTTTTCCATCCCCCTATGGGATTGGCGATTTAGGAATTGAAGCAAGAAAAGTTCTTAAGCTCATGTCTCAAGCAGGCATTCGTCTCTGGCAAATTTTACCTCTTGGACCTACTGGATTTGGAAACTCTCCTTACTCCTCTCTTTCCTGCTTTGCAGGTAACGAGCTACTAATTGACCTTAGGTCTCTGAAAATCCTGTTTTCTGACATCAATTTGGATTACCCTGACTTCTGTCAGGATCCCTACGCCCGTATTGACTATACTTCTGTAGAGGCCAATAAACGTACCTACTTAGGACAGATAGCCTCACAATTTATCCAAAAACATGGTTCAGATCCCGCCTACAACGCCTTCTGCACAGAAAACGCTTGGTGGCTAAACGACTATGCTTTATTCCAAGCCCTCAACAAACACTTCAACGACTCTCGCTGGTACCTCTGGCCCGATGACATTAAGAACAGAAAGAAGACGGCTATAAACAAGTGGACAAAAACTCTTGCCTCTGAAATTGAAGAGGTCAAAGTTCTGCAGTATTTCTTCTTTAGTCAGTGGAACTCCCTGCATGAATTTGCAAATAGCATAGGAATTCAAATTATTGGAGATATTCCAATCTTTGCCGCTGGCGACAGCGTAGATGTATGGGTAAACAGGAAATTATTCAAGTTAGATCCCCAAGGCAATCAGACAGCCCTTGCCGGCTGCCCACCAGATGCCTTCTCTCCTACTGGTCAACTATGGGGAAATCCAGTTTATGATTGGAAGGAACATGAAAAAGATGACTTTGCCTGGTGGAGAAGCAGAGTTGAAAGCACTCTAAAGTTGGTAGACATCTTGAGAATTGACCATTTCAAGGGCTTTGAGTCTTACTGGGAAACTCCCGCAGGCGAGACAACAGCAATCAATGGAAAGTGGATGCCAGGGCCAGGAATGAAGCTACTTGGTCATTTCAAGGGTAAAAACATCATTGCAGAAGACCTAGGCTTCCTGACTCCGGCTGTAGAAAAGCTCAGAGAGGATAGCGGCTTCCCTGGCATGAAGATTTACGAGTTTGCCTTTGATCTTTCAAAGGGCTACTTTGACACTGCTAACGCTTACTTGCCACACAACTTCGATAAGAACTGTGTTGCCTACACGGGAACCCATGATAACGAGACTGCTCAAGGCTGGTACAACTGGCAAAATGATGCCTACAAGGACATTATAAGACGATACCTCCAGTGTCCAGACCATGAGGTAGTCTGGCAAATGATTAGAACCTTGCTTGCCAGTTCTGCAAAATATGTCATTTTCCCAATGCAGGACATCATGGGTCTTGATAATAGCGCTAGAATGAATGAGCCTTCCACAGTGGGCTCCTCCAACTGGTCTTGGAGAATGAATCCAAAAGATTTGGAAGACTGGAAAATAAATAGACTGAAAGAGTACATCACGCTTTACGGCAGAGCATAAGAAAAAAGGGCTGTAACAAAAGTCAGACTTTTCTGACAAAGTGTTACAGTCCTTTTTTTATTGACGCAGTAACGCGCTCAAATTTTAATTTGAGATGCAGTACAAGGAAAAAGCGCGGGACAGTGCTAAAGCGCACGGCCCAAGCGCATTGACGCAGTAATGCGCTCAAATTCTATTCACAGATTAACATGGTCTTTGGATCCAATGCTGTCCCAGTTGGGTGCGGCAACTTCTTGTGGTGGTCTTGTACAACCGTCATGATGACCCGACTCTTTTCATCGTTGTAATGAAGACCTACAAGAACATCAATGTCTTCAAGATAAGCATTTAAGCCCTCTGGAATGCCATATTCGTTGCACTTGGTGTCTTTGCTATCAGGAGAAACGCAGAACCAAACTTCTACATTCATTTCCTGTGCAAATTTCTTGATCTTCTTAATATCTTCAGAGGAGGCAAGAGTATACTTGTATCCATCAAAGAAGACAGCGTCAGCCTTAAAGGAACCCTGCTCAATTAAGGTTTTGAGGCTTAGAAGGATTTTATCAACCCCAACGTTCTCTTGAGAGAAGTTCATCATAACCCTGTTGGTTCTGATGGTCTGGTAGACATCAAAAGCATCATCTATACTCTTAAAGTCTGTGATTTCCTTGAAAACTTCCTTGTACCAGCCCATGATGTGCTCAACGTTGGCACCAAAAGAAACATGAATGACGTTCTCATTTCTCAAGAGCTTATCAATAGCAAGGTGAACCATGCAGGCGGTCTTACCTACGCCTCTGCGAGAAGCAATAACGCCCAGGTTACCACGACCAAGACCACCATTGATTGACTGTTCAAAAACTCTTATAGGACTATTTTTAATTAATTCCT
>CAVISO010000011.1:0-31714 GCA_963645435.1 Sphaerochaetaceae bacterium
GGAGGAAAGGTTACATGACACTTGAATTACTGATGCAAGATAACTATAAAAATGGTCTAGCCAAGGGCTTAGCAGAGGGCGAAAAGAAAGGAGAGAAAAAAGGCAAAGCAGAAGGGCTTAAAGAAGGCAAAGCAGAAGCCCAGGCTCAGGCTAAGGCAAAAGAAGAGCAAACCGTCAGGAACATGTACGCTGACCACGTTCCTGTGAACAAAATTGTCCAGTATGTCTCGCTAAGTGCTGACGAAGTTATGTCTATAGTCTCAGAGAAATCTTAAGATTTACATCAAAATACGTTACAACATCCTCTGGCTGAAGGGCTGGAGGATTTTTTTTAGGGCACGTTGGACACGCTTTGGGTCACGGTTACTACGGTGCTCACAGCTGCTACGGTTTGGGCTACGCTCACTATGCTGCTCACGGACGCAATGCAACCATGCAGCCAGGCTCAAAGCCGCTTAATATTCGCTTTCCAAATAGGTTAATCTCTTATCAAGCCAAGAATTAATTGTGGCTTTTTGGGAGGCAACGGTAGTGGCAGTAGTGCTCCAACGGAGGGAATCGGTTTGTCTTGCTGCATCAATGGCGGTAGAATTGAGGGCATCGATCTTTGCATTAATGGCATTTGCAAGGCCTGCTTTTGTCTTCTGGTATTTTTCTGAGCACAAGGCATGGAAGGATTTCTTTGCCAACAGTTTATTTGAGAAAAAGAAGCCGCATCTGTTGATATTTGCATGCTTATTTATCTCGCTGGAATGCATTATGCCGTCAAAGTCCCAAGTGGTGGTCATTTCAATTTTTGTTTCCGGATCCGAATTTCTTAGCATCAAGTACTGATTGCTCCCAGCGCCATCGAATGCTCCAAGATACTCGTGGACCATGACCCACAATACAAAGCTGTCTATTGTGCTACTCTAAAAGTAGACAGTAACCCCCTGGAAAAATGACTGAGGTCTAGTTGATTTCCAGAGGTTAGTAAACCAGATTTGGAGGAGTGTCTACCCAAAAGAGGGGTTTTGGGCAAAAAGGGGAGACGGGTGTCTACCCAAATGACCTGTTTGGGGGCAAAAATGGTAGACGCAGGGGTGAGAGGGGCGCAAAAGGACACAAAGAGAGGGCAAAAAAGGGGAGACGAAATGAATTTTTCTGCAAAAAGTTGTCAAATTTAGATTTTTGGAAAAACATAGTTTTAGAATTGTGATAACATCTTAGCCAGGAGGCCAAGAAATGGCTACAAAAGTTGCAATTATTGCTTGTGTTGGAATATTAATAGATATTTGGTTCATCAAAACCGAATTTGCTAAGAAGATGCTGAAGGCAACAGTACTGAAAGGCTGCGCCAGTGCTTTCTTTGTCCTGTTAGGAGTCTTTTGCTATCTTGAAAACAAGAGCAGCTTTGGCACCTTGGTGCTAATAGGCCTAGCCTTAGGTATGCTGGGAGATATCTTCTTAAATATGCGAAACCTCTATGAAGGTTCCAAAAGTATGAAGGTGTTTGCCCTTGGAATTCTGTTCTTCCTATCAGGTCATTTTCTTTATATAGCAGCACTTATTGGCTTAGATGCTTCCATTTTGCTAATTGCTTTAGCCATTACTGCTGTACTTTCAGTTTTAGCAATACCGCAGCTAATGAAACACATAACAGCACCAAATAAAGGCTTAAAGATCTTTGGCTGGGTCTATCTCATAGTAGTTATTTGCATGTTCTCCTGTGCACTGACACATTTATTCTTAGGCAATACAAGTAGCCTGAACATAATATTTGCAATTGGTGCACTGTTATTTGTAGTCAGCGATTTCATCATGATTTATTACAGTTTTGGCAAGAAATTAAAGCCCCTCAGAGCTATCAACCTGCTTTCTTACTATGTAGGTCAGCTGCTCATAGCCTTGACAATTTTACTTGCCTAAAGCGCGCCAAGCACTCCAATTAATAGGACAGTAATAGGAGAAATACATGAAAGAGAAAACCGGAACCGTCTTCTCAATAGCCGCAGACAACCTCCCGCTAGAAGGTCTAACAATATCGCGCAAGGTAAGTGCAGACAACTCCATCTACTACTTTTCTCTGGGCGCCGGCACCGACATCTCTCCGGAGGCCTACGATTACAAAAAACTCATCCTGACCGCCGGCGGCACTTTCTCCCTCTATTCTCCTGCCTATACTAAACCGATACCCAAAGGATGTGCTATAATAACACCAACAGATCTTCCAGTTGGAACAAAAACTGAGAAGGGAGCAGTCTACGTTGAAGTAGCACTAAGGAGAGACACAATGATTTCTGATAAAGTAAAAGCAGGCGAAGTATTTTCACTAAAAGACCTAATTCCCTACAGGAAGGATAGCATAGTAAATATCGATATTCTTTCAAATTCCAAAACAAAGTTTGTAGTGATGGCCTTTGATGAAGGCACCGCCCTCAGTGAGCATGCCGCCCCTGGCGATGCAATTGTATTTGCGCTGGAAGGTAAGGGAATAATTGGTTACGAGGGAAAGGATTATCCAATCCAGGCAGGAGAGAACTTCCACTTTGCAAAAGGCGGCAAACACAGCGTCAAGGCAAACGGCCAGTTCAAGATGGCGCTCTTGCTTTCCTTGGAATAATAAGCCTGTAGTTGAATTGACAGCTGAAACAGCAAAGATAACCTATAAGCCCTAAACCGTCTCAGGCGCAAAATGTAAAAAAGGCAACTTTTAAAGTCCTTTGAAACCCTAAAAGTTGCCTTTACTTAGAAATGTCTATGAAGTTTAGTGCTTTTTAGGCTTCTTAAACTCTTTCTGTCCACGAATGGTACCACCGTCACAAAGGATATCAACTCCAGCAAGGTAGCCGTTGCGTTCATCTGCCAAAGTAGCAATAGCAAAACCAAGTTCTTCAGGCTTGCCCATTCTTTCTTCACAGGAGGTGGCAAGCATGTTTCCGCCGTGCTCCGTTTCAAGGTTTCCCATGTCAGTTGCAATAAGACCTGGGGAGAGAGAAGCAACTCTAATACCCTTAGGACCATATTCAAATGCACACTTTGCAGCATACCAAGTGACAAAATTCTTAGAAACCGAGTAGGCGAGACCATTCTTCTGATAGGTATCCTTGATAAGACCAGCCATCTTTAAAGCCTTCTTGAAAAAGAGAGCTTCATTGGTCTCAGCAAGTGGATACGCCTTCTTTGGAAGCATCATTTCAGGCATAGCATAGGCACTCATGGACGCAATATCAATGATTACGCTACCTTTATGCATGAGTTTTGAAAACTCCTGGTTCACATAAACGGTACCCATAGCATTAATCTTCAAAATCTGCTCCGGCGTATAATTCATTGCAGGAGAAACACCTGCAGCGTGAATCACATTTGTAATCTCACCCAAGGAGGCAGCATATTCCGCCAAGGCCTTCACACTTTCGCGGTCACTGGTATCGCACGCTTTTGCATACGCTTCAAACCCGATACCTTTTAATTCTTCAACCGCTTTAGTAAGCTTAGCCTCAGTTCTTCCAGAAACAATCATAATCCTATCAGTTGGCATCAACTTGGCTGCCGCAAGACCCATTCCTGAGCCACCACCGGTTACTACACAAACTTTTTTCATATTAATCTGTCCTCATAAATTTATTAAACAATCTGAACAATGACATTACAGAATCTTACATCCACATCTTTGCCATTAACTTTTCCTGATGTCAATCTCCGTATTTTTGAGTTTAAAACAGAAGAAGTATTGTAGGTATTTTCATTTGCTGTAAGGTTATACGAACTCGTTTGAATGTTTTCTTCTTGTCTAAAGGAATAAGTACCACTAATTGTAATTGTTCCTTCTTGGTTTTCTAAAACAGTTGTTGTAGTAGTTGACTGAGTTGTAAACTCCTTTACATCATAAGTAAATTTAAAAACAACATTATCAAGAGTTACATCCCAACTGTTTTCTGCAACATAATTTTCTACAGTAATATTGCCATTGACTTCTGTTACATTAATGTTATCATATTGGCAATATACCTCTAAAGGCTCAATTGCCGTCCATAGTCTTTTAATTCTATCATTATTTATGTATGAGCGATACAAGGAAATGTCAACTGAATCTGCTGCAGGAAACATTGAAATCATTTCAGAAAACACGTTATGAACACTTCCATTCACGCTTTCAGCCTTTACATACTCAGCATAAGTCTCATAAACTTCATCAACAGTAGGTTCCTTCTTACATGCAACAAGTGACAAAACCATAAAAACAGCTAAAACAGCAATTACAATTTTCTTCATAATTCTTTCTCCTTATATAAACTATCTTTTTGTAACATAACGTTTTGGAACAGGATTGCAACCGTCCCAGATGATTTGTCTGAACTGTTTTGGATCTGTGTTTCCCTCAGTGTTGACCATGAAGACTAAGGAGTCTTCGTTGAGGTTAAGCACTTCCTTAAGCTTTGGATCCTCGTTTTCAGTAAGAAGAGAGTAGAGGGCTCCAAGGGGAACAGCGCCGCTTTCACCACTGATGACAAACGGGTCACCCTTAAGTGGACAGGAGAGGATTCTCATGCCACGAGCAGCAACATAGTCAGGAACCTTGATGAAAATATCGGCATTGCTGTTGAGGATGTCAAAGGCTATAGGGGAAGGGTCGCCGCAGGCTAGACCGGCCATGATGGTGTCCAGGTCGCCCTTGACGCTGTGGCAGTGGTTGTCGCCGGCTTTGATGGATTCGTAGACGCAGGCGGCCTTGTCTGGTTCAACTACAATGAAAAGTGGAGGGTCGTTGGGGAAGAGGGCGGTGTAGAATCCAACTACGGAGGCGGCTAGAGCACCCACGCCGGCTTGGACAATTACGTGGGTTGGTTTTTGGATGCCCATGCCCGCAAATTGTTCCTGTGCCTCAAGTAACATGGAGGTGTAGCCCTGCATAATCCAGGTTGGGATTTCTGAGTATCCAGGCCAAGAGGTGTCTGAAATTACGTACCAGCCGTTGTCCTTGGCATCCTGTGCTGCCTGGCGTACTGCATCATCGTAATTGCCTTTGACTACTGTGACCTCTGCGCCGTACTTTTTGATGGCGTCAATTCTGGCCTTGCTGGTTTCTGAGTGCACGTAGATCTTGCACTTATGACCCAGCATGTGGCTGGCCCAGGCAAGTCCGCGTCCGTGGTTGCCATCAGTGGCTGAGCAGAATACAATGTCTCCAACCTTGTCATGGCATTCTTTACTTGTAAGGTACTCAAAGGTTAGTTCCTTATCTTCCATTCCAAGTAATTTCTTCATAAATCTATAGATAGCAAAAGAACCTCCCATGACCTTAAATGAATTTAGTTCAAGGCGCATGGCTTCATTTTTGATGTAAATTCCGCCCAAGCCAAGCATATGAGCCAAATTTGGCATTGCCTCAAGAGGCGTCATTCTATAACCCGGAATCTGTCTGTGGAACTTTCTTGCTTCCCGCGCAATTTCCACTGGAAACATCTTCTTTGCATTTTCCTGATTTTTCTTGGAGAGATCTCCATTGTTGTGAATTATGTACTGATAGTCGTTCATATTCTTTGTCCTTTGCAATTTTTGTTCTTCGCCAATTATATCTTTTTTGCCATACATATTAAAGTATAAAGTTATTGCTAATTGATAGCATGAAACTTACTTGTTCAGAGAAACTCAAAAGGGTATATTGTCTGTACATAGAGGTAAAAAATGAAAAAATCGGCATTGTTAATCTTTGTGGTCGCACTAATTTTAACTCTCACAATCTCCTGCGCTACAAACTCAAGTGTTATAAGCTCAAGTGTTTCAAACAAGATTAGTCTTGAAAAGGAATCAAAAACCCAAGAAGAAACAAAAAACTTTGTAACAGCCATCTATACCAAGGAAGATGCACAACCATACACTTGTACTGATGGTGATAAAGAACAGCTAGACACAATTTGGATTTATTATTCTAATGGTACTTTTGTACAATATGCAGAGCTTCAGGATAATCTGGAGTTTTTCAGTAGCGGAACCTATGAACTGACAGAAAATGAGATTTCACTTCTGGTCAAGCGTAGCCAAAAATATCAGTTAGGCAAACTTTCAGAATATTCATCTGAACACATCTACGAACCAGAAGCTCTTGGTTTTGAAAAAATCTACTCTTACCAAGAAAATCCCAACCAGGAAAGCACTAAAAAGATTGAAGCGGTATTCTATGGGTTGGATAAACAAAACTATGAAGCCGATCAAATTGACACCATCTGGATTTACTATGATGACATGACCTTTGAGCAATTTGCCATCCTTGACGATTCAATGCAGCTTTTCAGCACTGGTGACTATAGTTTTGAAGACGGTGGTGATTTCATTTACGAAATCCAGGAACTTAACTATGGAGATATAACACTTAACCGTCATCAGAAATATGTTGCCGGCAAGGGACTTGTTGCTTACGAATCCAGTCACACCTACGATCTTAACTCACTTGGCTTTAAAGCATTGGTTATGCCAAATCTTTAAGTTTCAATAATCCTGATTAGCAAAATAGCGCTATTTTGCTAATTTGGATTTTTTCTACTACTCTGATTTGACAGAATATGTATTATATCCAAAAATAATAAATCTCTACCCCCAGCCAAAAACAGTTTTTGTTGACCGCATATGCTGCCAAAGTTTATAATTTTATGAGGTTTTTGCTATATCTCTTCAAATAAATAAACCATAAAGGAGTCAACCTTGAAGAAAACTCTCCCCCTACTTTACCTACTAACTCTACTTCTAATAGCACTGGTCGCCCTAAGCTCTTGCAACTCCGAGCCAATTGCGCACACCGTCACCATTGAGTACGACATTGACTGGCTGCAGCCCATCCAAATTACAGTCCAGGATGGCACAACACTTAACTGCCCCATGGATCCGCAAAAAGACGGCTACGTCTTTGATTGCTGGCAAACCGAAGACGGCAACGAATACAACTTTGAAACCCCCGTCACCTCTGACCTCACCATAACCGCCATCTGGAAAGAAGCAAACTGCACCGTCACCCTCAAAGACAGCGCCGGCAACATCATCCGCATAGACGAAGTTGCCTACAACTCCACCTACAAACTTTCCACCAGACTTGGCTACAACGTCCTCAAATGCACAGACGACGCCGGCAACGATATCCCGATATCTAATGACACCGTCACAATTACAGAAGTTCAAACCACAATAAAAGTAGCAGAGAAAGGAACTTACCTGGAATATGAAATTGGCGACATTGGACCTGGCGGTGGCTACATAGTCTTTGATGCCGATAGCACTTCTAGTTCAACGGCACATCATGAAGCCTATTCTTCAGCAACTCTTGGTTTCCGTTATCTGGAAATAGCTGCAAGTGACCTTCCTGTGACCTTTGTATTTGGCTATTATCGCACATCAGACGATGGTGAAAACACGTATGTCAATAAAGAGGACGATAATCACAAAAAGATTGGAAGCGGAAAAACAAATACTGCAAGTCTCATAGCAAAGATGGGCTCAGAGGCCTACAGCAAAGAAACTGGCAGCGATAAAACCAGATACGCCGCTCTTGCAGCCGCCTATTACAATGGAGGTGGCTATAGTGACTGGTTCCTACCAAGTGACAATGAACTTGCCATATTAAATGAGCTTGAAAGACTAGGCAAAGGAAATATTAAAACGGAAGCTTCAGACTGTTATTGGTCGAGTACTGAATATGATGGAACAAAAGCACGTTCTGGTAGTATTTTTTCAGGAGGAGGATACGCTTCAGGTCCTAATGAACGTTCTTCCAGCTACTTTGTCCGTCCATTCCGTAGCTTCTAAGGAGCCAAAATGTTTCCAAACTATGCTGAGAGTTTAGTATCGGTAAGCACCTCAATACTTAAGTATTTTAATGTAGATAATCCTGGACACAAGAGTCTCAAGGAGTTGGATGAGATTCTCGCCGTACAAAAGCCCCGCAACGTAGTACTAATGCTCTTTGATGGTTTTGGTTATAATCTAATTAAGCGTAACTTAAAGCCTAATAGTTACTTACGCCAACATTTAGTTAGAAGTCTAAGCTCCACTTTTCCTCCTACTACAGTTGCAGCCACCACTTCTGTTTCCAGTGGCTTAACCCCCTTGGAAACCGGTTGGCTAGGCTGGTTCAGCTACTTCAAAGAAATTGACGATATTGTCACCACCTTCACTAACCTAAGTCAAAAGAACGGACAACCTGTAGGCAAAACTATTCTTGCCCAAAAGTACATGCCCTACGTCAATATTGGAGACAAGATTGTTCAAAAGAACCCTGATGTAAAGTTCACTCACCTTGCTACCTACTTAGACAAAAACCTCACTCTAGCACAGATAAAGAGAACCATTACTTCAGTAATCTCTGGTGTTGGAAGAAATTACATCTACTGTTACTGGCCAGATCCGGACTCTACCATGCATGAATTTGGTGTACAAGACTCAGCTACCCTTGCAGTTGAGCAAAACCTTGATAAGTTCGTCCAAGAACTGACAGAAAACAAACCAAAAGATACCCTTTTTATTCTAGTTGCAGATCACGGTCTAATAGACACAGAATACGTATATTTGAAGGACTACCCTAGTCTCTACTCGCTGCTTAAACGTTCCTACTCCATGGAAAACAGAGCGGCAAACCTGTTTATTACAGATGTTGAGCGTTTTAAGGCTTACTTTGCCAAGTGTGACTTAGCCAATTACTTTGATCTGTATGATAGAAAGAGCCTCTTAGCAAGTGGACTCTTAGGGCATGGCACACCTCATCCAATGGTAGACGAACTTTTAGGGGATATCATTCTAATAGCCAAAGATAAGTACTCGCTGGCTCTAGACAAGTCTGAACATGAATTTGTTGCTGTTCATGCAGGCCTAACTGACGATGAAATGCTCGTTCCCTTGATTGTAATCTAGTAAGTCATAACCGGAATTTTCAAAAACTGAAAAAAACGGTTAAATTTTAACCGGAAAATCCAAAATTACAAAAAAACGGTTATTTTCCAGTAGCGCCGGTGCCAGAGGCAGAGCCAGAACCAGCAGCACCGGAGCCGGAGCCAGTAGCGCCGGTGCCGGAGGCAGAGCCAGAAACAGTAGCGCCGGAGCCTGAGCCACCGGCAGCAACGCTGAGGCTGCCCACGTAGGTAATGTCAGACCAATAGATGTTACTGTACTGGGCTCCTTGGGCACTTAAGGCAGCATAGACATGAATATAAGAGCTATCCTGTAAAGAAGTTAGATTAGAAGTATCAAGACCAAAACCTAAAGTAGCCTTGGTAGTCCCGTCACTTAGCTCAACGCCAACAACGCCAGATGCCCCTTCACTAGAAGAGCTAGGAGACGAAGGGTCAGTAACTAGCCTAAGGGTGAAGGACTTAGAAATATCGGTATTGGAGGTGAGGTTGAAGTTGTAGTATGGGGCAGAGATGGCGCTACCTGTGGCATCAGTAAAAGCATAGACGCCATATTCAGTGTCGTTGACGGTGAAGTTCCAGATGGCAGTGTTGTATTCGCTGGAAAGCGAGGAGATGCCGTTGGGGATGGTGCCGCGATACTCCGCGTTGAACTCGTCGTCTAATGTGGAGAAAAGATTGGCGTTAGGGACGTCTGCGTAGACGTAAAGTAGTGCAAGGCCTAGTTGCGGGGCGTTGGAGAGATCATCTCCGGCGTAAAAAGAGACGTTGACGTTGAAGGAAATTTCCGCGTCAGTGCTGGTACCTGCCTTGAGGACGGTGGAGTTTTTGGGTTGCCAGTAAGTGGGTATACCACAAGAAGATAGGCAAAACAGTGCAAGGAAAAAGAATAAAAAAACAGACACCATACTGCCCTTCTTGAGAGTTAGTAAATGGTGTCTGCTTGACATTTTCATGCCAGTAAAACCTCTAAAGTGAAAACCTAGAGTACGTTTGCCAGGTTCTTACCAAGCTTGCCGTATTCAGAGTTTGGATAATCGGTTGAAACCTGCTCAAAGTAAGACTTGGCAAGTTCTGTATTACCCTGCTCGTAGTAAATTCTTCCAGCGTTAAACAATGCCTTTGGAGCAACGCCGCTTTCAGCATAATCTGAAACAATTGTTGCGTAGATAGAAAGGGCTGCGCTAGTATTACCTAGGGCCTCTTCACAGGCAGCTTCGTTTGCAAGAGCAAGTGGAGCAAGATAAATCTTTGAATTCAACTCGTAAGCCTTCTTGAAAGCATCTCTAGCAGCCTCATACTCAGCCTGATCATAGTGAGCCAAGCCAAGAAGATAAGAAGCCTTAACAGATGGGTAAGAAGAGCCGCTAACAAGAGCGGAAACTTCTGTCTCAAAAGAATCCCAGTCAGGTTCTTCTGCAGCAACAAGTTCTGTATACTTCTCTTCCATCTCAGAAATCTTAATCTGAGCCGAATCTTTTGAATTTGATGTCACGTTGACAATAATCAAAACCGCAGCAACTACAACTACAACTGCTATAACGGCAATGATGATGGTCTTTAGGTTCTTCTCAAAGAAAGCAGAGATGCCGTTAATGAGTTTATCCTCAACGGTCTTCTGCTCATCTTTTCTCAGCTTTTTCTTCATGCTTATTTCTCCTCACGAGAAGAAATGAGATCTGCAATTGTGACATGGTCGTCATCATCTGAATTTGACATATACTTTGCAACTTCAGACTGCTGATCACGCTTCTTCAACTCTTTGATGGAGAGAGAAAGCTTCTGCTGCTGAGCATTGATGTCAACAACCATTGCTGTGACCTGATCACCAACGTTGAATTTCTTGAGAACCTCATCAGTATAAACCTCATCTGGTCCAACAAGAGCGAACTTTGGAATAAGACCTTCAATGTCACCAAGCACCTTAACAAATACACCAAAGTCAGTAACGTTAGAAACTGTACCAGTGATAGTTGAGAACTTTGGATTCTGTCTCTTAAGGACTGTCCAAGGATTCTCCTCAAGCTGTTTAACACCAAGCTTAATTCTGTGATTCTCTGGCTCAACCTTTGTAACTGTTACGTCAATTACATCACCTTCCTTGCAGAAAGCTGACATATTCTTAATCTTCTTTGTCCAGGAAACATCATCTACGTGGAGGAAACCATCAATTCCCTCTTCCAAGTTAACAAATGCACCAGCATTGGTAACCTTAACAACAGGTCTTGAAAGTACTGTACCAGTAGGATATCTCTCTTCAATGGTGTCCCAAGGATTCTCTTCAAGCTGCTTGATACCAAGAGAAACACGCTTCTTCTCAAGGTCATAACCAAGAATCTTACACTTGACAACATCACCAATGTTCAAAACTTCTTTAGGATTGTTGATTCTCTTGGTCCAGCTGAGCTCAGAAATATGAGCAAGACCTTCAATACCAGGAGCAATTTCAATGAAAACACCAAAAGTTGTCATTTTTGTTACAGGAGCTGTAACAACATCACCAACCTTGAAGTTTTCTTCAAAGGATGCCCATGGATCCTGCTGCATGTGCTTGAGAGAAAGATTAATCTTCTTGGTCTCAGGATCAATGTTAATGAGTCTGAGTCTAATCTTTTCACCCTTCTTGACATAGTCACGAGGTCTGCTTACATGGCCCCAAGACATATCATTCAAATGAAGAAGACCATCAAAACCACCAAGGTCAATGAAAGCACCAAAACTTGTGAAGGACTTTGCAACACCTTCTACAACGTCACCAACCTTAACGGTAGAGAAGAATTTCTCTTTGTTCTCTTTAATTTTCTTTTCAAGATAATCACGTCTTGAAACAACGCTCTTAAGCTTGTTTCCGCCGTGGAACTTTTCAATGATGAAATAATCTGAAAGTCCAAGGAGGGACTCTGGATTTTCTGTTCTAACAATATCAGCCTTTGAAAGTGGGCAGAAACCATAATAGTCAGATCCAAGGTCTACCTCAAATCCACCATTGATAACCTTAACGAACTTTCCTTCTACTGGAGTCTTTTCCTCAGCAGCAACCTTCAGTTCCTCGCCACGAGCCTTAACATCAGCCTTTTTCTTGGAAATGATGACCTGACCACCCTTTCCTTCCTTATTGACAATAAGAACTGTAACGGAATCTCCAATTGACGGGACTTCATCAAACTCATCCATTGGGATTCTGCCTTCCGACTTATAACCTACGTCAACAAACACATACTCGTTATTGACCTGAACCACAGTACCGGTAACGAGCTGACCGTCCTCGATTCCATCAAGAGATTTTAGATACTCCTCCTGCAAGACACTCTGCATGTCAGTATCTTTGTTTTCCATTTCTCTTTCTTCAGACACTTTTTCTTTCTCCTGATCCTTAATATTTCTACTTTTTATGCCTTTTACGGCTCCTATCACTTTCTCACAAACTTGGGTTATGGTCAAGTATGAAGTATCTATATAAATGGCATCTGGTGCAATTTTTAACCCCCCAACAGGCTTATTTCTATCAATTGCATCTCTTTCATTTATTTCCTTCAACACCGTCTCATAATCCATCAACTGCGGATTCTGGTCATATCTACGTCTGGCTCTAATCTCCGGAAGCGCATCAAAGAAAAATTTATACTCGGCATTGGGGAACACAACGGTAGTCATATCCCTCCCCTCCGCCACAATACTCAGGCGTTTAGTGAGCTCCAAAATCCTCTCATTCACAAGCTCTCTCACCCGCGGAATGGACGACACCTTTGACGCCCACAGGTCAATAGACGGGTGATGGAGCTTATCCTCCACATACTCGCCATCCAGGTAGAACTTGCCCTTGCGCACATCAAACTCAGATCCCGCCGCCGTCTTGATGCATGCATCCACGTTAGCCGGATCCAACCCCAAATTCAAAATCCTATATGTCACACCCCGATAAAAATTACCAGAATTCAAGTAGTAGAGGCCAAGCTCCTTTGCAATCATCTTGGCAATTGAACTTTTCCCAACGCCCGCAGGCCCATCAATTGCAACAATCATCACTTACCCCTCTTATATCCCAATCTTTTCTGCCCTTCAGCACTTTTAGCGCCAGGGGCCTTAGCCATTTCAATAAGCCCGTTCACCTCTGCCTTGGTAAGTTTTCTGTACTTACCAGGAGCAAGTTCACCAAGTTCAATCTTACCAATTCTAACTCTGGTGAGCTTTTTCACTTCATAGCCCATGGCACCAAAGAGATTACGAATCTCACGGTTCTTCCCCTCAGTGAGCACCACTGTAGCATCCTTCTTGTCTAGAAGTTTATAACTCTTAATCTTATAAGGTTTTATCAAACCTCTATAAGCATCATCCATATCCTTTTTCAGAATCTCAATATCCGTTCTGACCACGTACTCTTTTTCAATTTGAGAAGATGGATGCATAACCAGATTGGCAAAATCGCCATCATTGGTGAAGATAATCAAGCCCTGAGAATCCTTATCAAGACGCCCAACATTGAACAGCAAATTGCGCTCAGGAACCTCCAGCAAATTTCTAGCATAGGCCGTCTCATTAGGGTCAAAATTTGTACACACAAAACCCCTGGGTTTATTGAGAATATAGTAGTAACTCTTCTCTTCCGGCTCAGCCAGAACATCATCCACGTAGACAATATCGTTCTCATTGACCTTGGTGCCAAGCTCAGTAACCCGCTTATTGTTCACCATAACTCTACCGCTGGTAATGAGTTCTTCGCAGCCGCGTCTTGAGCCGGCTCCGCACTTTGCCAAATAACTTTGCAATCTAATTGGATACTCAATCTTCATCTTCTTTTTCAAACCTCTGTCTGTCTATTTCTGAAAGCTTTGGCAAGGCACTAATGGTCTCCAGCTTAAATGTATAAAGGAACTTTCTTGTTGTACCATAAAGACATGGATGACCTTGCACATCCTTTCTGCCCACAACTTTAATGTAATCTCTTTCCCGCAAGATTCTAATGATAGAGTCAGAAACTACTCCCCTGATCTTGGTAATCTCGCCCCTGGTAATAGGCTGAGAATAAGCCACAATAGCCAACGTTTCCATGGCCGCTTTAGAGAGACGTTTATCAATACGCTTGCCGTAACAAGAACGCAGCTTGTCATTTAGATTAGCACAGGGAACAAAGGAGAAGGTCTCAGCAGATTCCACCAGGGACAGCCCATGGTTGTCTGAATAATAAACCTCCGATATCTCAGAAAGAGCAGTTCTTACCTCTGTTTCCTTGAGCCCGGTCATGGTACAGAGTCTTTCCACAGAAAGAGGTTCATTCTCCAAATACAGCACGGCTTCAATTAGTCTTGCATTTTCACTTAAAGTCATAGGACAGATTATATAGTAAAAAGACCAATCTAGTCATCTACTACAACGGAGAAGTCGTCCTTGTCCTGGAGGTTGTTTTCCACAATTTCGTCGTATTGCTTATCATAGTCGTCCGCCAAATTAGGATTCCAGTCAATGGGTCGCTTGGTCAACGTCATATCCCCAAACGGAACCGGCTGGTCTACCAGAATCATCTTGTCCTTAACGGCTTCCAAAACGGCCAAAAAGGAACAAATTACGTGCTCTGGCGTCTTTTTTACAAACAAATCTGAAAACAGGATGGTGTCCTTGGTCTCAAAAAGCTCATTCATAAGAGCAACTTTTTCTTTCTCAGAAACATCCTCGTAAATGTTAAAAACCTTTTCCTCAATGAAATTATAATTTTTCATCAGGCTGGCATAACTTTCCAAAAGATCCTGAACACTAACATTTTCCCAAAGCTCTTCATCACTGAACGGAACAACAAACTCAGAGGGTTTTCTCTGAATATTAAGTTCATCTGACTTGTCCGTACCCATAAGAAGTTCAGAGTATTTCTTAAACTTTGAGTATTCCAAAAGCCGCTCTACCAGCTCCTCTCTTGGGTCTGTGTACTCTTCATCAAACTCTACTTCCACAGGGAGCATCATTTGGCTCTTAATCCAAATAAGTTCAGCTGCCAGCTTGTAAAACTCAGAGAGGTCTTGTAAGCCAATTCCTTCTGCCTGATGAAGATATTCCAAGAACTGGTCTGTTATCATTGAGATTGGGATGTCATAAATGTTCACCTCTGCCTTCTGAATAAGGTGCAGTAAAACATCAAGAGGTCCATCAAAATTTTGAGCAGGAATATGAAAATCAACCATGAAAAACTACAAGCAAAAGCCTTAGCAACCCACTTAATCAGTAGGCTGCTGCTCTGCAGGTACCTCAGTTGGTACCTCTGTGCCTCCAAACATTGCAATTCTGAGTTTACCGTCAAGTTCTGCTAGGACATCGGGATTCTGCTTGAGGAAGTTGATGGCGTTGTCTCTGCCCTGACCAATTTTCTCCCCGTTGAAGGAATACCAGGAACCAGTTTTCTCCACGTAGTTGTATTTCAAGGCAGCGTCAAGAATTCCGCCGGCGTAGGAGATGCCTTCATTGAAGTACAAGTCCAGTTCCACTTTTCTAAAGGGAGGTGCCACCTTGTTTTTGACAATCTTTACACGCACCCGGTTACCAATAAACTCATCTGCACCCTTGGAGATGGTCTCAATCTTACGCACATCCATTCTCACAGAACTATAGAACTTAAGGGCGTTACCACCGGTTGTGGTTTCAGGGTTGCCAAACATAACACCAATCTTCATACGAATCTGGTTAATGAAGATAATGGTGGTCTTGCTCTTGGCAAGAATTCCAGTGAGTTTTCTAAGCGCCTGGCTCATAAGTCTAGCCTGAAGACCCATGTGAGAATCCCCCATATCTCCTTCAAGTTCTGCCTGTGGCGTAAGGGCTGCAACGGAGTCCACAACAATGATGTCCACGGCGCCACTGCGTACCAAAGATTCAGCAACTTCAAGAGCCTGCTCGCCGCTGTCTGGCTGGGAAATCCATAATTCATCAGTATTTACACCAAGTTTCTTTGCATAGGTAGGATCCAGGGCATGCTCAGCATCAATGAAGGCAGCAATACCACCTGCTTTTTGAGCCTCAGCAATAGCATGAAGGGCAAGAGTAGTCTTACCTGAGGATTCAGGACCATAAATTTCAATGATTCTTCCTCTTGGATATCCACCTACTCCCAGGGCCTCATCCAGCAGAATTGAACCGGAAGGGATAACCTCAATGTTCTTTGCATAGGTGCTGTCCCCAAGTCTCATTAAAGAACCTTTTCCAAATTCTTTATCTATCTGCTGTCTAGCGGCCTCAAGTGCCTCTAACTTATTTCTAAGGTTGTCATTTTTCTCAGCAATCTTTTCTTTAGCCATTTTATAAACTCCCAAACATCCAAATCAATTTTTATTACCAAACAGTTCGTCAGAATCCATCAGTATTGTAACAGGGCCGTCATTTTCATATTCCACGTGCATGTGTGCTCCAAAACAGCCGTGTTGCGTTTCAAAGCCCATATCTTCAAGCACCTTAAGGAAATATTCGTATAATTTTTCCGCGTGCTTAGGTTCTCCTGCTCCATCATAGGAGGGTCTATTACCCTTATGAAGGTTAGCATACAACGTAAACTGGCTTACCACAAGGAAACTTCCGCCCACCTCTTGAACGCTGAGGTTCATCTTCCCCTCTGAGTCCTCAAAGATGCGTAGCTTTGCCAGCTTATTTGCCATCTTAACGCAAAGAGCCTCATCATCCTCATTGGCAACGCCCAAGTAAACTAAAAGCCCGTTGGAAATTGCGCCAGTGACAGAGCCGTCCACTGTTACGCGGGCATTTTTCACCCGCTGAAGTACTACTCTCATAGGCACCCCATTTCCATCTTCTTTACAAAAGCTTTCTTATCAGCGGCCTTAAAGAAGGCAGAGCCAGCAACAGCAACATCAATTCCGGCCTCAAAAACCGCAGGCATAGTATTCTCGTTAATACCGCCGTCAATTGAAATTAGATACTTGCGGCCAACAGAACAGCCAACAGAACTTCCGTAAGCACACTCGCCAGAACGAAGCGACACCAGCCTTCTTACCTTATCCAGGCTATTGGGCATGAAACTCTGCCCGCCAAAACCAGGATTAACGCTCATCACCAGCACCAAATCTACGTAATCCAGCAGCGCTTCAATCTCGCTAACCTCCGTAGCAGGACAAATAGAAATTCCCGCCAGGCATCCAAGAGCGCGAATCTGCTTCAACGTCTCCACCGCATTCACCCTGGAAACCTTATTGCACGCCTCAACATGCACCGTAATAGCCTGCGAGCCCGCCTTTGCAAACAGCTCCACATACTTCATGGGATTTTCAATCATCAAATGCGTATCAAAAAACTTATCCGAATGCGGGCGCATATCAGCAATAAACTTAGGCCCAAACGTGATATTGGGCACGAACTGGCCATCCATAACATCCAAATGCACCCACCTAGAGCCACTCTCATCAATAGCTTTCAACGCACCACGAATATCTGAAAAATCCGCCGACAATACCGATGGTGCTAAAATCACGTTTCTTTCCATACTTAATATATAACATTATTTGCGCCTTTTTTGAACTGTTTTATGCTAAAAATTCCAAAAAAACTTAACATTTTTCAAGTGTTTTAAAAACTTGCCTAAGGACTTTTTTTGTGGTATCTTTAAACCAACTAAAAGAATTTTAGAAAAAAACTAAAGTACATAACCTGAGCAGGCGAATGTCTGCCCTTTTTTTATTATGTCAGCAGAAGGAGAAAAAAATGACCGCAATTGAAGTTAGAGACTTAATCAGTAACGATTTATGGCAAAACACCAACATTGCTTCAGTAGGCGTAAAAGAGTTCAAAACCCTTGATGAAGCAGCCTCCAAATTGACAGAATCTGAAGAAAAACAAGAATTCAACAACACCTGTGAAGCCCTCCTGGAAGAGACTCACAGCAACTCCATAGCAATAAGATACCTTGCAACCATCACAGGCCGCCATCCAATGGATGACCGCTACCTTTTCACCGTTCTAGAAGAGTACTATGAAGCCTCCAAATGGGACGAGGTCATCTTCCTTGGCAACAGAATTCTGGAATTCAATGAAAGTTCCTATGCTCTGAGAGTGCTGGCAGACTGCTACGATAGACTCAATATGCAGGACAAGAAGATTGAAACCTGGGAACGCCTTGTAAAGGTAGACTATGACGAGACAGAAGTCCTTTATAACCTTGCAGACTACTACAATGAGAAAGGCGAAGTCCAAATTGCCCTCAACTACTTCAAAAGCATCATCAGAAGACACATTAAGGCACAGGATCTAGCCTCCCTTAAGGCCGTCTGGGCAAAGGTTGTTTCCATCAAGAGCCAGAATGCAGAATACCTCATTGGTCTTGCTTCCAAGATTGCAGACTCCATGGGCTCAGAAAAAGGTGCCTACTTCCTTGAAAGCATCTATAACCAGGACAATTTTGATAACGCAGTAAAAATCAAGATTCTCAAGACCATCATCAAATATGCTCCTCATGACCTCAATGCCAGAGACAGACTTATTGAGCTGTGGAAAGAAAAGTACAAGGACAATCCAAGACTGGACTACTGTCTTAACAACACAGGAATTCTTCAGGATTACTTGAACATCAATACCGCCATTGAAAAATTTGAAAAAGAAATCAAATTTGTAGAAGGCGCCTTCATCTATCACGAGACCTGGGGACTTGGAAGAATTAAGTCTATTTCTAAAGACGAAATGCAAATTATCTTTGCTACAAAGGGACTGCATCCAATGAGCTGCACCATGGCCTACAAGAGCCTCAGAGTTCTTCCAAAGAACCACATTTGGGTACTTAAAGCAGGCGTTCCAAAGGAAAAACTTGCAGAAAAGTTTAAGACAGACATCAAATGGGGACTTAAGGTACTTCTCACCTCCATGGACGGACAGGCCTCCCTTAAGCAAATGAAGGCAGAACTCGTACCAGCCGTTCTCTCTGAAAGAGACTACACCACTTGGTCTGCCAACGCCAAAAAAGAACTCACCACAAATCCTTACTTTGGAATCAGTGAAACCTCAAGTGACATCTATGTCCTTAGATCAACACCAATTACCTATGAAGAAAAGGCACTCACCCTATTTAAGAATTCCAAGGATATTTACGATAAAACCAAGATTCTCAATGATTTTATTGCCCACAAAGGACAGACAGACAGTGATGAATTTGCAGCCATGATCAACTACTATGAAGGCAAGGCTCAAACCAGCACACAGGAAGCCATCATTGCCTACCTCATTTTGGTGGACCTCAAAAAGCGCTTTAACCTGTCCTTCATCCAACTTAACAACTCCTTTATGGACTACTACAACAGAATTACAGACGTTAAAGACTTCTTCTCCAGCATCCAAGATGCAGAAATCAAGAAGGATTTCATTGACGGCATCAGGGACAACGTGGAAAACTGGCAGGACGTCCTCATTTCCCTCTTCCCGCTCTACATGACTACCTACATGGCAGATCGCATCAAGAACGGTCCAAAGAAGAACGCCATGACCCGCATCCTCGCCAACAGCGTCTCCACCTTCAAGGAAGACCCCGATTTCTTCCTCTACCTGACCAAAAACGTCAACGAAAAAGAATGGGCCAAAGCCAAAATCACCCAGGAAGCCCTGCTTTTCACCAAGTTATCTCTATACGGAGTAGTCAACCGCAAAATAGCCAACCAGACCGATGTTGCTGACAACAAGCGCCGTCAGAAGTTGCTTGAAGCCAACCTCTTTGGAGATGATGGCAAAATTGTCTACGCCTACCTTGACCAGGCAGACGAATATCAGGCACAAAAATTGTACTCCATGCTCAAAGGAATTCCTGATATTGAAACCTACAAACTTAGCATAAAGCATGCTATTGCAACAAAATACCCAGAAGAGTGGGAAGCCATCACCGGAGAGAATCCAAACAAGGCAATTGATAAAAAGAAGATTATTCCAAAGGGACTTTTGTGCTCACAGGCTCTGTTTGATGCAAAGAGTGCAGAACTTGATCACATCATGAACGTTGAAATTCCTGAGAACTCCAAGGAAATTGGAACTGCAAGAGAACTGGGAGACCTCAGAGAAAATGCTGAGTACCAGTACGGTAAGGACAAGCAGAAGAACCTCAACTTCCTTATGAACAAACTCACAGACGAAATTTCCGTTGCCCAGGTAGTAAAACCAGAAGATGTAGACTTGACCTACGTCTCCTTTGGTACCGTTGCCACCTTCAAGGATAATGCTACAGGACAAGAAGTTACCTACACCATCTTGGGACCATGGGAATCAGATCCTGCCAAGAATATTCTTAACTTCAAGGCACCACTTGGACAGAAACTTTATAACCTTGAAAAAGGAGAGGAAACCAAATTCTCCATCAACGGCGTGGATTATGATTACACCGTCCTGGACATTAAACTTGCAGATTTCTAAGTTCTGCTAGAACCAAGTTTTTCGGCTTTGAGGTCGTAGAGCCAAACCACGGCACTTACCTCCTCAAAGCCTATTTTTTTTAGAGCGTCATAGGCAAGCGTCAAAGTGCTGAACGTAGTAGAAACATCATCTATAAGAATAAGCTGACGCCCTTTGGCATATGAAAGCAACTGCTTTTGGTTATATTTTTTGGATAATTCAAACTGCTTGGTATTTTTAGATAACCTCTGAGAGCGGTTCATTAACTTCTGCTGTAAATTAGAATTACTAGAGCTGCTAAGTAAAGGCTGCACTTCCCTGTCTAAGTATTTTGCTACTTCCTGCATTTGATCCCAGCCTCTTTTTCTTAGGCTAGTTCTGCTGCAAGGAATTGGAACAACAATTGCCTTTTTGTCAGGGTCTAGTACATCTAGACCTTGACGGAGCATAAGCGCAACTACTTTTGCCAAATTCTTATCGTTTTTAAACTTAAAACGCTGAAGCACGCTGTAGGACAAATCTCCGTCATAAGTTGAGATGCAGTAAACCGGAAAAATAGAAGTGCCAGTTTGTTCACCTTTAAGACATCTTGGGCATCTATATTCAGAACTTATAAGAGGATAAAAACAGGAAGGACATTTATACATGAACGTATCAAAGGACTCGCTTTGAAGCGTGGCAAGGCAGGACGGGCAAAGAAAATTGGAGTCACAAACGGTGTCACAAATCAGGCAGCGGTCAATCAACATCAAGTTCTAAAGCCTTCTCCTTTAATGTGGAAAGTAAAATCATCGCCTGCATTGGCGTAAGGTGGTCAAGGTCAGCATGAAGAAGCTCCTGTGCCAAGTCAAGAGCGGCGCTGGCTTTAGTGCTCAACTTCTCTTGGGCGTCTGATGCCTCCGTTGCGGCAGCATTGGTAAAGAGACTATTTTGATTCAATGAATAGTCAGCAAAGTGTCGATTTTGAAAGTTCCGGGCGTCCTTTATCACAGTTGAAGGAAGACCTGCCATCTTGGCTACATGTATACCATAACTAGAATTAGCTACTCCATCTTTGACCTTTCTAAGAAAAGTCACTGTTCCGTTTTGTTCAAGTACATCCAGCGTGAGAAGCCTGATTGAGGAGGTATCAAGTAACGTAAGTTCATGGTAATGAGTGGCAAACAGGGTCTTTGGTCCTTTTGTCATAAGATCCTTCATCACAGCGTAGGCAATGGACATACCATCCTGGGTGCTGGTACCGCGTCCAATTTCATCCACAATTACAAAAGAACGTGATGTGCAGGTTCGTAGAATGAAAGCGGCTTCCTGCATTTCCAAAAGGAAAGTAGACTCCCCTCTTGCAAGATTATCCATGGCACCAACTCTGCAGAAAATCTTATCTACAAGTCCAATTCTTGCACTTGCAGCAGGAACAAAACTTCCAATATGGGCCAGCAGAATTATCAGGGCATTCTGACGCAGGAAGGTAGACTTTCCAGCCATGTTTGGTCCAGTGATAAGGCAGAACCTAATTTTCATATCCAGGCTGTTTGCAACAAATTTTCCAGCCCCTAACTGTTGTTCTACCACAGGATGACGTCCGTCAGTAATTTCAAGCACATCCTCTTCTGTTACCTCAGGACAAACAAAGGCAGAATCCACAGCAACGGTGGCAAGACTCTGGTAGACGTCAACGGTGTTTAGGAAATGACCAATAGAATTTAAGATTGGACTGAGTTGTAAGGCACGGTCTAAAAGGGCGTTATAAAGTTGTCTTTCCCGCTCTTCAGCAGTAGCACTAGCACTAAGCATTTCCTTTTCATATTTGATAAGTTCATCAGAGGTAAAACGCTCTCCATTTACTAAGGTTTGTTTTCTGTAAAAGGTTGCAGGAACTTTACTTACCTGCCCTTTTGGTACTTCCAGAAAATAGCCAATTATCTTGTTATAACCAAGTTTAACAATGGTAATTCCCGTCTCTGCCTTTACCTTTTCCACATAGGTTTTGAGAACTTCATCTCCATGGTCTTTCAGCGCACGTTTTTCGTCTAAAAGTTCATCATAGCCAGAAAGAATTACCTCGCCTTCTGAGAACTGTCCAAGACAATCTTCATTGATTGCCTTGTGAATTTCATTCATATAATCTGCACATTGGGAAAGAGCTTCATTAGTAAGATTTACCTCAAACAATGTCCTATATTTGTCATATTGCTCAGAAATTAAGCCAAAGAAGGCACTTATAGTCTGTTTTATACCAACCAGGTCATGGGGTACTGCACGCTTTACTAAAATCCTGGTGGTAAGTCTGTTTAAGTCTCTTGAGGTGGTAATTGCCTCGCGTACTCTGGCCAGTTCCGTGGAATTTGAATACAAATACTGAACCCAGCTCTGGCGTTCTTTTATTGCATTTAGGTCTCTTAAGGGAAAAGCCATCCAGTTTTTAAGCAGCCTGCTACCACCACTGGTTCTGGTTCTGTTTATGGTGTCATATAAAGAATACCTGGTTGAGCCGTCAAAGAGATTGTTAAAAAGTTCCAGGTTACGCCTAGAGGACTCGTCCATAAAGACGTACGAATCCTGAGAGTCCACCTTATAGTCCGTCAAATAGTTTACAGAACTCTTAGAAGTCTCTTTTACATATCTTAAAAGGGCTCCAGCAGGACCAATTAATTTGTCGTTACTCTGAAGCCCGTAGGCAGCAAGAGAAGTAACGCCCGCCTGCTCACAGAGCAGTTTATAACTGCTTTTAACGGCAAAATACCAGGATGGAAGTTTAGTCACCATTGCATGAAAATCGTCAATGGCTGCCTTAAAGCTGCTATCCATGAAGTATTCGTCTTCACAAACTAGAATTTCCTTTGGCCTTATCTGCTCAAGAACAGCTCTAATGCTCTGAATGCGGTTTTCCTTGGCAATATTTCTTAAATGAAAGTCTCCAGTAGAAACCTCACAGAAACTGCAACTGTTTTGGAAGATTGAAATTATGTAGTTAAAACTTTTGTCATCCAACAAATCTTCATCTACCACTGTTGCCGGAGTGATAATACGTACCACTTCTCGTTTTACAAGAGTTTTGGTGTTCTCTGGAAGTTCCATTTGCTCACAAATGGCAATCTTTTTTCCAAATTCAAGAAGTCTTTTTATGTAATTTTTGGCTGCATGGTAAGGAATGCCGCACATTGGGGCATCCCCTCTATGAGTGAGAGTAAGATTCAAAAGAGAAGAAACCTCTTTTGCATCCTCATCAAACATCTCATAGAAATCCCCCAAACGAAAGAACAGTACCATGTCTGGATACTGTTCTTTCACTTGTTTATATTGACGCATTAGAGGTCCATCAGCCATAAAATCCCTTCAATAGTATTTTAGCAAAAATCGGCTTTTAGTCAAAGTTAAAAGTTAAATCAGGCTAGTGGAGATGGCCAGAACAAGACTCATGCCGCTTGAGGCGCTCTTGCCGTGGAAGTAGCTGCCGCCAATCCAGTTGAAGGTGCTCGCTCCGGTGGAGTCCATGGTGTAGGTGGCGTTCTTGACCAGATAAAGTCCAAGTGGGAAGCCGCTGATTTTGAGTTTAATTCCTGCACCTGCAGCAAAATACCAGTTAAGTCCTGCCTTGAGATTTTCAAGAGAAGCGTTGATGCCGGTGGCGCTGATGAAGGCCTCGGCCTGGATTACGTTTTCTGCAAGAGGATAGCTGATTTCAAGCATGTTATCCCATAAGAAGGCCTGGTCTGCAATTGTGTTGAAGCCTCTTCCAATGGTCATACCGTCAATGTAAAGCATCTCGTATTTGGTTGCACCTAGCACAGCATCCCAGAACTTAATTCCTTTCCCCTCATAGTTATAAAGCTGTGGAAGCATTACGCTGGCGGAGGAGGAAGCACAGAGCATGATGTTCTTGGTGGTATCGTCCTTAGTGGTGAAGGAGAAAAGTTTAAGATAACCTGCAGCGCTAGTGGTCAACTTGATGTAGTTGGAAAGCCCACCCAAGATACCACCAGCGTAGGTCATGCCTGCACTGAGCACGTAGCCCTTGGTGGTGTTAGTGACATAGTCTCTACCATCCCACTGCAGGGAGAAGGTAAACTTATTGGAGAACTGCCATTTCTGACCGTATTGATAGGTAAGTTTTTCAAACGGATCATACAAGGTGTTGTCATAGATTGCCTTATTCAAACTGACAGAAACTCCGCCGCTGAAGGTAAGTCTACCAAAGTCATAGATGAAAGTATAACCGGTTGAATAGCCAAGAGAGAAACTATAAAGATGGTAATCCATCAAGTACTTTGAAGAAGGATAGGCATTGCCAGAAGCATTCCATTCTTCCGCGCTATCAAAGCCTGCTGGATAGGTTTCGTTGAAATTTCTTCCGTCATAGTAAGGAACTGTGGTATTGGCTCTGGTCAATTCATCTTCTACCTTCTTATGAGAGAAGCTGAAAGAAAGGGAGTTAGACCAGCGCTTACCCTTGAACCAAGAGTCTCCAAAGGAGAAGGAAAGGCTTTGAGTATCAGGAGATATTGTGGTGGAAACTGAAAGAGACTGCCCTCTTCCGCCCAAGTTGTTGTCTGTCCAGGAAAGGAAGCCAGAAACGGGGAAACCATCCACCGTGCCTCCAAAGGTAGCACCAAACTGAATATCCTTCTGATTGCCCTCTTCTACCTTAAACTCAATTATGACATTGTTTGGGTCTTCGCTACCGTAGAGCAGTTCGTAATCAATAGAGGAAAGAAGCCCCGTGTTGTACAGGTTTTGAGCACTTGTGATGAGTTTTTCCTTGGAGAAGACATCCCCGGCATTCAGGGTAAGTTCACGAGTCATTACATAGTCTTTAGTCTTGGTAAGACCAGTAATTAAAACGTTTTCAACATACGCTCTGGAGCCTTCTGCAATAGTAAGGTAGTACTTAACCTGCATGGTGGTGTCATCTGGTTCACTAGTAATGTTCATGCCGTTGGAAATGTAACCTGAATTGTAGTACAAATCAGCCACCGCCGTGTATTCTTCCTGAACCTTCTGCAGGTTCAAGACTGAGCCAACTTCCATGGTAAGAACAGCAGCAATTTCTTCGTCTGAGAACAGCGTATTTCCGGTAACTTCAAGCCCGCCGTAGAACCACTGTGAGCCCTCAGAAATTGGGATGGTCACATTAACATCTCTGTACTTGTCTGTTGAAGGCTCAAGTTCTTCAATAACAGGCTCCCCTACAATAACTTCAATGTAGCCGTTGGTCTGATAGTAGGAAACAATTGCAGAAACATCTTCCTGAAGGGTTTCTTCATTCAAGAAACCGTTATTGAACAAGGACTTAACCTTGGAGGAAACCTGTTTTTTCAAGACGGAAGAATCAATTTTTTCATTGCCAGAGAATCCAATAGAAATGATTCTAGTCTGAAGACCTTCAGAGATTGAGAAAACAATGGAGAAGGTATTGTTTTCTGTATCTTCGTTGAGTGTATAACTTACCTCTACGGATTCAAACCCCTTATTAGCATAGTAATCCAACACTTCCTGCTTGGCACTTTGAAAAAGGCTCTTTCTGGAGCTGTCATAGTAAGAGCCAGCAACCAGGGTTGCAAAGGACTCTCTTAAATCACTAGTCTTAACTTTTTCATTACCCTCAAAGGAAATAGATGAAAGCATTGGCAGTTCATAGAACTCCAGGTTAAGCACTAGTTTTCCAGTTAAATTGAACTGGTCTTGGTCAGCATCTACAATAACAAAATCAATTCCTTCTACTTGATACAAAGTATTTTCAATTTCAGTAAGAAGTTCATTGGTAAACTCTTTATGTCTGTAGGTATAAAGAGCACTGTCTATGTCTGACGCACTTACGTTCTGTAAGCCAGAATACTCAAATCTAGAAATCTCCTGTCCCTGCCACCATTCATTGGCAGCAAAGACCATTGAGATAGATACCAAAACGATAATTGCAATAGAAACTAATTTCTTCATCTATTCTTCTCCTGCGATTAAATCAAAATTGCATCCTCTTGGTTACACTAAAACCAATAGTATCTAAAATATTGAGTGCGGACAACTCTTGTGGTTTGGTAAATATTGTAAACGTACCCACCGGATTATCCCAATCAACACTAAATTCCATATCCAAAATCAAATCCTTTGAAAGAAAATGACCATAGTTTGAAGTATTTTTACTATTCTTCTCAGACTTGAGTCTCAAGGACATTTGAGCAAAGACTCCATTTGCCAGGTATTTACCAGCAAACAAGGAAGTACCATCCAGGTATTTAGAAAGCAAACTGAGATTGGAGTTGCTCTCCTCTCCAGGAAGGGCATCAATGATGATGTTCTGAAGAATGTTTGACCTCAAGGAGAAAATATCAAAGCCCAAAGAATCTCTTATTGTGGCAGTAAGAGAGTAATTACTGTTAGATTCAATAATTCCAAGCCTAGAAATAGCATCTGTGGCGGCAGCAGCCAGAGAAGCCACAGAGGCTACCGTTACACTCTGGCCAAAGGAACTGGAAGGCAAAATAGTCTGACCTAATAGGGACAGAATCTCGGTTTCTGTCATGCTTGGAGTGCTGGTAAAGCGTGGAGAAATGTTATCCAGGGTAGCATTCTGCAGAATTAGATTTATCTCAATCTTATCTCCGTTGGAGTCATAGTCATTGAGTTTTGCATTCAGATTAAGGGTAAAGGAGAATCCGCCAGTTTGGGTAGTTCCATCTTTCTTGGGACTCAAATCCAAACTTCCTTCCGTGATATAGAAGTCGTTTTGGAAGTAATAAACCTGACCTGTCTTAAAGTCCAGGCTTCCTGCGGTAGATATTGTTTTTGTTACAGTATCGTAAGTTAAATTAACCTTCTCCCCTTCACTTAAAGTAAAATCAATAAAGGCTGAGTCCTTTTGCGGATAGCAGAATTCAACATCATCACCAATGGTCAGGTCTATATCCAAGTCTATTGCTCCGGCTAAGTCGTAGATCCAAGGCTGTTTATCTTCAATATCAAAATCTATAAGCATGTTGGAGGCTGTAGTATCGCACTTTAAATAAGGTTTACCGTTTTTTACGCCGTAAATAACAAGGCCGGTGGCATCACCTCTAATTTCAAGTTCTGTAGACGCTTGTAATACCAGTGGTACCCAAAGATCCACCGGGCTGTAGACATCAGTAACTATTTCATAACTTTCTAAGGCTAAATTGTTAATATCAAGCGTAACAGAAACGGCAGCATCTAAAAATCGTCCATCCAGCTCGCTATGTCCGCTGACCGGGGTCTTGGCAATTATGAAGCTATGATCTTGAACGGAAATTGCAATGTTTTTTACGGAAAGCGTTTGAGAAGGAAGATAAGAAAGCCACATTTCATAACTCTGACAGTAAAGCATGCCGTAGAAACTTGGATCTTTAGAGTCCCCTTTTATAAGTAAAGAGCCAGTAATATCGGCTTCATTAAATCCAAACAAGACAAAATTCGTAAACTGATTCAATAGAGGAAGAGGAATATAGAGGTCTGAGAGGTAGAGGTCTAGTTCAGAGCCTAAATAACCCTTCATTTTTAGCCCGAACAGGAAAGATTTATCCACTTGTAAATCTATATATTTCTTTGTGCTGTCATAAGTTCCGTTAATTAAATCTCCAGTGAGGGTAAAGAACCCTTTACTATAAAAAACCTTCACTTCATTATCAGGAATGCTATAACCGTCTTCCAGGTAGAAATCAGACAACGCCAAGGTGAAATTTGCATCAAAATCAAGACCGGTAACAAGAGAAATCAAACTATTTGCAAAAGATTCAAGTTGAGCAGAAAGGGTAATCTTTCCCCTTTGATGAGCAGCCTCAGCAAATTTCTTTTGCACTTCATTTTCAAAGGTAAATGAAAACAGCATTGCCATATTAACGGAATCCAAATTGAAAGCAATATCCTTCAAGGAAAGGCTACCCAAACTACCTGCAGAATCATAAAACGCAAACACGCCATTGGAATACTGGGCATTAAAATCAAAACCACTCTTTTCACCCCAGGAGGTGGAGCCTGTAGCATAAAAGCCCGTCTTATACGTGCCCAAAAGATTCAAATCCAGACTGAAAGCAAAATAATCCTGTGCGTTTATCTTCACATCCAAGTAATATTGCCCATCAAGGACCGTGCCAAAAATAGAGAAAATTCCCTCCTGGTCCTTCAAATCCACCAGCGCAGAAACCCCCTCGCCAGCAATACTCGCCAACGCAGCAATAGAAGGATACTCAAACTTCAACGCCCCATCAAACACGAACGTGTGGTCGCCTCTTGTAACCGTCAACTTTTCCAAAGTGAGCTTCTCACTAGTCACACTAGATGCGAAGCTAAACCTAAAAAAATCCGATATCCTCGCGTCAAAATTCCCAACATCAAAGTCAAATTTTCCAGAAACTAGGTCATAACTGGCCCAGACATCCACATCCACCGCCACCGCCAGCCAATCCGATACCTTTACTTCCAGCCCATTGAGAAGACCATTTACCTTTACCAGGCTCTGGTCTTCAAGGCCTCCTGCAAAGCTAAAGAACTCACTTTTTACCTCTATTTGAATAGGATTTTTAATGACAGTCACGTCAAAAGGAATAGTTTCCGCCTTAAGATAATTAGATTGGAGGAAAGCACTTGCTGTAATCTTTTGCTCGTCCTGCCAGTCCAAGGTTCCATAGATGGAAGACTCTTTTAAGATTGGAGAAGTTAATTTAAAACTATAGGACTTAGTACCTTCAATAAAGTCAAAATTCAGGGCGGCAACTTCACTTCCATCCTCAGATTTCTGAAGAGAAAGCGTACCGTCAGGAATAAGCTCATTGTAATCCACTGTGCCAGAATACGATAATCTGAACCCGTTGGTGGAAACGGCCAAGGTACCTACGTCAATTAAGGAGCCATTTAACGTAGATTCAAAGGAAACGGCACCAGAATAGGCCTTAGCATCCAAAGTTAAGTCTCTTACTGCAAGGTTAACAGAGAAAAGCCCTCCGTCTACGTACTTACTAAGATCCTTTATGCTTTTCAGATTTATATTATCAAGCGTATCAAGTTCAAGCGTATTTTCTGGCAGTCTCAAAGCAAAAACAATAGACCCGTCAAAGGAAGTATTTTCACTTATAGTTGCTTGCTGTGAAAGTAGTTGATTATAGGCTGCAGTAAAGCTGTAAGGCTTAAAAGCAGTAAAATAAAGCCTGGTATCAATACTATCCTTTTCCAGGGAAAGGGAAATGCTTCCATTTAACTGGGAGCCAGCAACAACAGAAAAATTAACCTCTTTATTGACAATGTAACTCAAATTGACAGAACTACTGTCCGTTAACGTTGCACAGGTAAGACCACTTAGGTTTACATTGAAGTTAGAAAGTTGAACCGCCGTCTCAGGTTGAAGCAAAGCCTTAAGCGTTGCAGTAGCATCTACATTAGTGGAAAACTTTCCTAGATAGACATTAGAACTACTGCCACTTACAAAACCCTTAACTCTAGCACTTAATTCATTATTCTGAGTCAAGTTATAAGAAAAATCCAACTCAGCGTTCTGTGCTCTGAGTGCCTGTAGGGTATAATCCTGAAGACCTGTAACACTCAGGTTATCAAAGGCTACATAGCCTAGGGTCTTCAGACTAGAAAGCGTCAAATCCACATTTGCTGAAAGACCACTAAAGACTGCCCCATAAGTGTCATACAGAACATTTGCACTTTTAACGTTGGCCTCTAAATCCCCTATCTCACCGTTGGAATACCTGCCTGAAAATGAAACCTCATATAACTGGGCATCTAAGTTCTCACAAGCCTTAGCCTTTAGGTTATTTAAATTTGCTGTAAATTCAACATCCTTAGAACTTAAATCGTAGCCTATATTGGCAGTAGTCTTAGATATTTTAGCCTCATAGTCAGCATATTGGACATCAATTGTCTCAAAATAAGTTGCAAGACTTAGCTTTCCATTGTTCGCCTTAAGTAAAGCAGAAACCTCAGTAGCCTTTCCGTAGTCATCAAGGCTGGCCTCATCTAAAGATGCAATAACCTGTAGGCTTTCATCCACAGAAAGACGAATGTCCTTTGCCTTCGCAACCAGATCTGCTGGAAGTTTTACCGCCAAAGCCGGCAGGTTTAAGTCCGCGCCTTGAAACTTAATCTTATTATCAACAATATCAATGACGGCAGAGGCATTAAGACCAGAAATATTACTTTCAAAACCAAGATAATCCACCTGGGCACTGGCGTTAGAAAGCTGAAGATTAAAGTTAATACTAGGCAAATTCAAACTAGAAGTCTGGTCAGAATTACCTGCAAAACTTTTAAGGCAAGCAACCAAATCTTCATTAACATAAATTTTTGCATCAGATACAGTTATACTCAAATATGGATAACCCCAATCCATACCAAGTTTTATAATATCAAAAAGTCCAATGGAAAGCTTTACCTGCTCTACCTGGACAAGCATCTTATCTTTGTCTGTTACTTTCAAATTATTTAAGGTTAATGCCTTAGCAAGGGTACCATCCATAGAGGCAGCACTAATTGTTATTCCCTTGTCCCCTAAGGTGAGAAAATCCTCCACCATATGGTCCAATCTCTCATAACCTGCCTTTGCAAAGCCTAGAGTAAACACTAAGACCAAACAGCACACGCAAAGGAGTAACGAGATAATTATAGAGGACGCGGTAACACGAAACTTCATTAACGCTAATTATACTAACTTGGAGCCCTTGGCTCAATTGAAATAATGTGTGTTTTGTGTGTAATATCACACTTGTTACACCTAATTTGGGAGATTAAGTATGCCAATTATTCAAAAAGGCTTTTGGGTCCTTGAAGGACTTGACGGCGCAGGAACCACAACTCAACTGAGAAATCTTGAAAAAGCCCTCACTTCACAAGGCATCAAGGTTCACTGCACCTGCGAGCCCACCCAATACGAGACGGGTAAATTCCTCCGCCAGGTGCTAAGCGGCGCCATCCAGGTCCCACAATCCACCGTGGCCTACCTTTTTGCAGCGGACCGCGACAACCACCTCAACAATCCTCAATACGGCATCCTCACCCACCTTGCCAACGGTGAAATTGTCCTTTCAGACCGATACCTCTTTTCTTCCCTCGCCTATCAAAGCATAGGTTTTGAATATTCCAAGGTTGAACTTCTAAACTCCCAATTTCCCTATCCTGAGTACGTTATATATATAGATACACCAGTTCAGGACTGCATTAAGCGCATAAACTCCCGCGGACAGGCCAAAGAAATCTATGAAAAGAGTGAATATCAGAAGAAAGTACATGAGAACTATGAGAAGGTCTTCTCTTGCCTACCAGAAGGCTGCAAGCTGCTAAGAATTGACGGCTCTGGCACTCGGGAGCAGATCTTTAACCAGATTTGGACCCTTCTTGGTCTATAACTTAAAATATAGTTAGTACCATTTACCAAAAAACTGTTGCCATTTGTTGCAATTTTTCTTGCGAATCTGTTCTTTTGTGATAGTATAAAAATGATAAACCTTAATATAAGGGCAGGACACAAAAGTGCAAGACAA
>CAVISO010000012.1:0-31712 GCA_963645435.1 Sphaerochaetaceae bacterium
GACCATGAAGCATTGATTCAGCCATTCCATTGAAGCTCTGAGCAATCGCAAGAGAAGCCATACCAACTGCAAACAAACGAATGTAACTCATGACGTTACCAAACGAGCTGATTGTGTTGAGGAACGTCGTGAAGGCACCACCAAGTCCAGCCTTAATGCCAGCGCCAAAGCTCTGCCCTGCTTCTTGCGAGCCAAAAAGTACCACCAGGACAAAACAGGTACCAATGATACCAAAGACCACACCAACATTAACATTTGCACCAACTACAAGCATCAAAATGAGATAGTACAAACTAACGGTGGAAGCAAGAGTTGCCAGGTCTGAAACAAAGGCAAGGCTCTTTTGCTTGAAGTTCCTGACAAAGTTCATCAGACAAGCAAGAGAAAGCTGGATTGTTCCAATCATAAAGCAGAACTTCATGACCGTGTTCTGAGCATCATCAGCAGAGACGCCAAAATACTCTGGGTAGTTGGCAATGTTTGGAATGACAAGCATTTTAAGGAAAGGAATTTCCATGGCCTTCTCACTTCCAAGCCAAGTACCGGTTAAGGCACCCCAAACCAAGGTGGCACCGCCCATGACATACACCAGCAGATTCAGGTTGGTAAGTTTCTTGGTCTTGATTTGAAGAACAGCACCAACAAGGATGAACAAAAGTCCATAAACGGCGTCTCCAATAATCATGGCAAAGAACAGAGCAAAGAACAAAAGGAACCACATGCTTATGTCGTATTCGTTATAACCAGGGGTTGTCCCTAGCATCTGGAATACAGGCTCCATCATTTGAGTGACTTTGTTGTACCTGATCTTGGTAGGAACCTCATCCTCATCTGATGGATCAGCCAAGGCATAAGCCCAGCAGTTTTCTTTGGCAAGGTTCTTGAAACCTTCAAGATCCGTCTCAGGCAAGAAGCCGGTTAGACAGCAAAGACTGTCTTCCTGCTCCACCCCGCCACTGACAGCAGAATACAGAATGTCATCGGTTGCCTTTAGAATGTAGTGGTCATAGGTAGAAAGGTAGGCTGCAGAAGATGCTATAAGACTCTGAGCCTCATGTAAAGCATAGGAAGCCTTAGAGATTTCTGCATCAATTTCACCAACCCCACGAGCGGGAAGTTCTAGTTTCATAGACAAATAGGAATCATCCAAAGGCTGTCCCACTACGGCAATGGTCTTTGTCTTTCCTGCCTCTGACAAACTAATATACTTAACCTCTTGTGGCAGCCCTGCCAACTCTTTAGTACTTAGCTGGTAAAAAGATAGCTCAATGCCCTGAGCGGCAAGGGAGGCAACTTCTGCAGGATCCAAAGAACCCCAGAACGCAAGCTTTGCCTTCTCATTATTCAAAGCAAAGAGCTCATCTTCCAAAGGCTTAATACTTGCAACTGCTCGAGACAAGCGCCCATTAAGTTCCTCAAACTCTTTCTTGCCAAGAACAGGATTCTGCTTTGCCTTACTCTCTTTTGGCTGTTCGTTCAAAACTGAACGAATCTTATCTAAAGAGGAAAGTTTTTCCGTATACTTTGATTCTGGTGCACACTTTTGAGAGATATGAACCAAACCAAAGTCTCTGACAGCATTAAGCATTTCAGCCTTGCGAGCAGACGGAGAGACAATAACGATTTTTTTCATTTTCTCAATCATGGTCTTCCTCCTTGCTGCCAAGCTTCTTCTTAGCTATCTTACCGCGCACGACAGCCGCGGTCTGCTGGTCTCCTATATAAATTCCAATTCTGCGGATATTCTCCTTAGTCTCTGGAATCTTAACCTTTTCAAACAGATTAACCCTCTGGCTCGTAGTTCTAAGCTCTTTACCCAAAAGCTCTACCTGAATACGAAGCGTAGCCATCATGGCATCAATCTTAGCGCTGTCTCTGAGAAGATAAACGGCTTTATCAACCCAAAGCGGATAATCCTCCACGCTATAATCAATTTCCTTGAAGGTCAAATCCTGGAAAACCGGTATTGCAACGCCAGCAATGTTTCCTTCACCCCGAATAATCTTGTCCGGCTGTACCAGCTTATCAAGTTGTTTATTCGCGTCAAAAACACTGTTTTCGCCAAAGACACCAATCCAGTCTTGTGCGCCTCGCACCAATTCAGCCTGCTTTTCCTTATACTGGACAAGCTGAGCCTCAATTTGACGTATCACCATTTGGAGTTGCTGCTTTTTGAGCTGGAGAGTTGGCAGATACCGCTCATATTGTTTGAGCTGGTCTTTCTGCTTCTTCTGTTCGTTCTTAGTCAGCTTAACTGCCACCTTATGCCTCCGTCTTCTTTGGCCATCTCTGTGCTATAAGTTCACTTCTCAAACCTGTTTCGTTAGGCTCAAAGCACTCTGCAAGAATCTCCCAACCCAGGTCCAAAGCCTCTTCCAGAGGAATGTTCACAGAAAGATCCATGAGCTTGGTTTCAAACAAGTGACCGTACTTAAGCAGCTTTTCGTCCCATTCTGTCATCATGAAGCCCATGGACTTCTTTTCCAGGGACTCCTTGTAGGAGCTGTAAAGCTTGATAAGACCATCCATCAAGGCTCTATGGTCATCTCTTGTGTCTTTGTTAACGTTCTGTTTCAGACGGCTAAGGCTTCCAAAAGGCTCAATGTGACCGTTCTTGAGATAGTACTGACCTTCAGTAATGTAACCGGTGTTATCTGGTACTGGGTGAGTAACATCATCACCAGGCATGGTTGTAACAGCCAGAATGGTAAGAGAACCAGCACCCTCAAAGTCAACAGCCTTTTCGTATCGGCTTGCAAGAGAGCTATAGAGGTCACCAGGGTATCCTCTGTTGGATGGCACCTGGTCCATAGTGATGGCCATTTCTTTGAGGGAGTCTGCAAAGTTGGTCATGTCTGTGAGAAGGACAAGCACCTTCTTGCCCTGAATTGCAAACTTCTCTGCTACGGCTAAGGCCATATCTGGAATCATCATACACTCAACCGTTGGGTCACTTGCGGTGTGGATGAACATGATAGTTCTGCTCATTGCACCACCCTTCTCCAAGGTCTCCTTGAAGAAAAGATAGTCATCATATTTAAGACCCATACCGCCAAGAACAATCAAATCAACTTCAGCCTGCATGGCAATTCTTGCCAAAAGCTCGTTGTAAGGTTCGCCACTGACGGAGAAGATAGGCAGTTTCTGGGACTCAACCAAGGTGTTGAAGACGTCAATCATTGGAATACCAGTTCTGATCATGTTCTTTGGAACAATTCTCTTGGCTGGGTTAACGGAAGGACCGCCAATCTCAATCATGTTGTCTTCAAGAGCTGGTCCGTTGTCTCTAGGACGGCCAGAACCATCAAAAACTCTACCAAGGAGATTATCAGAGAAACTAACTCTCATTGGAACGCCCAAGAAGCGCACGGCATCATTGGTAGAAATGCCCTTTGCTCCGGCGAACACCTGAAGGCTCACCAAATCTCCGTCCAGCTTAATGACGTTAGCAAAGCTCTTGCCTACAACGGCAAGGTCATTGTATCTGACGCCCTGGGCTCTAACAGTAATAACATCGCCAACTATGGACTCAATCTTTGTATAGACTTTGTTCATTTTCTCATCTCCTAGCAAATTGACTTAGAGGCATAAAGGTCTTTTATGTCCTGTTCGTACTGGGCATAGCGAGCATCTGTTGTCAAAACGCTATTCCAGTCTAGGAACTTCTGACGCATTTCGTTAAAGAACGAACGTACATCTTTCTTGTTATCCAGGCTGTACTTTCCAGTCAAAATCTTATAAAGCAGGTCAAATTCTTCTCTCTGTCTGTCAGGAAGAACAGCACTGTCAACTGGGTCAAAGGAGTTCTGCTGAAGGTAAACAGCATCCAAAAGTTCGCCCTTCTGATAGACAATATAATCCTCAACAGAAGTACCTTCTTCACCAACAACCTTCATCATCTGGTTGATCTCGTTACTGCGGAACAATATCCCACGAGCCTCATCTACCCTACTTTTTTCAATGATGCCTGTGTATTTAGACCATGAATCCAGCGGATGAATAGCAGGATACTTTCTTGCATCAGAACGCTCACGGCTAAGTCCATGGAAGGCGCCAACAACCTTAAGCGTTGCCTGAGTCACCGGCTCTTCAAAGTTACCGCCAGCCGGGCTAACCGTACCACCAATGGTAACAGAACCAACAGAGCCATCAGCAAGACGCACCTTTCCCGCTCTTTCGTAGAAGGCAGCAATAACACTTTCCAAGTAAGCTGGGAATGCCTCCTCACCAGGAATCTCCTCCAGTCTACCACTCATCTCACGCATTGCCTGCGCCCAACGGCTGGTAGAATCTGCCAACAGCAGAACATTCAAACCCATCTGCCGGTAATACTCTGCCATGGTGATAGCCGTATAAACCGATGCTTCTCTGGCTGCAACCGGCATGGAAGACGTGTTACAAATAATAATGGTTCTTTCCATGAGGGAACGACCCGTCTTTGGGTCAGTCAGTTCTGGGAATTCCTTTAGAACTTCAACAACCTCACCGGCACGCTCTCCACAGGCTGCAATAATAACGATATCAACATCTGCGTTACGGCTGGTCATGTGCTGCAAAACTGTCTTTCCAGCACCAAAAGGACCAGGAATACAATAGGTACCGCCCTTAGCAATAGGCAGGAAGGTATCAACAATACGAATCTTTGTAACAAGAGTCTCATCTGGTCTAAGGCGCTCCTCATAGCAGGTAACTGCCTTCTTAACAGGCCAGCTGAAGACCATTGAAAGCTCTTTAACTTCACCCTTTGGATTTTCCACCTTAGCAATGGTGGCTCTGACGTTGTAAACGCCCTTAGGAGCAATCTCAACTACCTTCCAGTCCACATCCTCAAAGCCAAACGGCACCATGATTTTATGGTTAAAAATGCCCTCTGGAACGGTACCAAGGCAGGCACCTGGAGCAACAAGGTCTCCAACCTTAACACATGGGGTGAACTCCCAGTCCTTATTAGGAATAGGATCTAGGTAGACTCCTCTCTGAAGGAAGAATCCACACTGCTCTGCCAATGATGGAAGCGGATTCTGAAGACCATCATAGATTTGCGTAAGCAAACCAGGTCCCAGTTCAACACTCATCATCTCACCGGTAAACTCAACTTTGTCACCAACCTGTATGCCGTTGGTCATTTCATAGACCTGCATACTGGCCTTGTTGCCGTTAATTCTAATGACCTCTCCCTTGAGCTTGGTCTCGCCTACATGCACGTAAGCAACCTCGTTCTTGGAAATAGCGCCCTCAAAAGTAACGGTGACAAGGTTTCCGTTTACGCCAGCTACATATCCTGTGCTTCTTGTCATAATATCTCCAACTTTTTTATTCTAATCAACTTTTAATCAACGTTAATTTCTTCTTTGACCCTATCAAAGAGGATCTTATACTGCTCATTACCTGCTTCAGCTGTAAACAAATCTTTACGAAGAATCAATTTAAGCTTAAGAGCATATCCCAAAACCGCCTCTTGACTGAAAGCCTGGTTAGCCAGTTTTTCTTCCAGATAATTGTACTTGTATTTCAGAATAGCCATCTCAGCGTCCAAAGGATTCTTTGCATTCATCACCGTGTTCACCAGCTTTGCAGTGTCAAAATCCAGTTCTGTATTGGACTGAGAGAGCTTACCAAGGTTAACCTTACGTTTCTCATTTATGGCTTTGTCCGTAGTATCGCAGAACTTTTTCCACTGTTTGAGAAAACTGTTACCAGTAAAATCGCCCTTCTCAATCTTTTTAATGAGCGCAAAGTCGCCTGCACTGACCTTGTCTTCAGAATACTCAACAAAGGTATTCCAATCAAACGGGGCCTTTGCATTGAACCTCAGCATAGGGAGGCTTGGAAGAAAATAGTACCTAGAATCTGTAGGCATCCTTTCCTCCTCTTAGAACTTCAAAGCGCCAAGAAATGGTTTGAGAAGATTAACAATCTCTTCATCTGAAAGGTCAAAATAACCGGTGCCATCCTTAAGAGCAATCTTAACACTTGATCCCTTAACTGGCTTAAGCTCAAGACCTTTTTCAATTTCAGCAGCAAGTCCCTTCTTAAGATTATCTGAAACTGCACTGACCTCTACTGCATACTTGGCCGGGTCTTCCCCATTGAGGGCTGCAACAATAATTCTTGCAAGACTCTCGCCAGACATGGTCTTGGAAACTTCCGCCTCAAGAAGCTTACCAATCTGCGATTCCAGTTCCTTCTTGATTGAAAGCACCGCATCCCGCTCAGCCTGCTTAACCTGAGCCTTTGCACTCTCAATTTCCTTGTTGGCATCATCAACCATCTTAGCAGCCTCTTTCTTGGCAGCCTCAATAATCTCCTGAGCCTGAGCCTGCGCAGCACTGACCACTGCAGCGGCCTCCTTCTTTGCCTCTTCTATTCCATCCTGCTTGATGGACTGAACCAAATCCTGAATATTAATTTCCATTCTGTTCCATCCTTAAAATGTGTTATTCGGAATTTTTCACCACATTATATTACAGAATGCACTTTTTTTACTACCAAAAATGATATTTTCACCACTTTTTTACCCCGATTTTTTTCGCCTTCCTTTTCCTCTAATTTGTGTTATAATTATTTTTTACCCACAAAAGGAGTGCAAGATGTCGGATTACATGAACGGAACCGGAATTCAGTACCATTTACACATAAAAGCAGGAGACGTAGGCCGCTACGTCATTCTTCCAGGTGACCCCAAGAGAGTCCCACTTATAGCATCGTTCTTGGAAGATGCCCAAAAAGTGGCAGACAGCCGTGAATTTGTCACCTACACAGGAAAACTTGATGGAGTACCTGTAAGTGTCACCTCCACCGGCATAGGTGGACCATCGGCCTCAATTGCTATGCAAGAGCTGGTCAAGTGCGGTGCCGATACCTTCCTCAGGATGGGCACGTGTGGCGGAATTGCGCTGCCGGTGATGGGTGGAGATGCCGTGATTGCTACGGGCGCGGTGCGAATGGAAGGCACGAGCCGCGAATATGCGCCAATTGAGTTTCCTGCGGTGGCTAACTATGACGTGGTGACGGCGGTGAAGAAGACCGCTGAGAAGATGGGCATTAAGCACCATCTGGGAATTGTCCAGTGTAAGGACTCGTTCTACGGCCAGCATGATCCGCAGCTCATGCCCGTAAGTTATGAACTGCAAAACAAATGGGAGGCTTGGAAGCGTCTTGGCGTGCTGGCCTCTGAGATGGAAAGTGCCGCCCTCTTTACCGTGGCAAGTTACCTGAATGTCCGCTGCGGCTCCGTGTTCTTTGTGGTGGGCAATCAAGAGCGCGAGGCTCTTGGCCTGGACAACCCAAAACTGCACGATACCTCTGCCGTTTGCCAGGTTGCAGTTGAGTCAATTCGCACGCTCATTAAAATGGATAACGAGAAATAACTTATTCGTAAAGTTTGTCAAATGTACCCTTTAAGACTTCAAGTCTTGAAGGGTCTTTTGTATATTCCACCGTGTCAAATCTAAAGACCTCAAGCCCGGTATTAGTATAATCCTCCTGCAGCGTCTTACAGGGATGCATACCTAAATCCAAATTAAAACGCTGTTTAACACAGTCACCCTTAATGTCTTCACTGTAAAAGAGATAGACCTGGTCTGTCTTAAGATTTCTCAGTGCTACAATTCCACAATTTTCGTTTGTCATATATGTCCTACTTTATTTATTTCAAAGTAACGTAAGTCTTACCCTGTCCGCCATCATCCGGAAGGGCAAACTTGAAAGTGTCAATTAAAGGATTATTGTTTAGATGCCTGTGAATTCCCGTAGAAAGAATACCATCTCCATAGCCATGAATGATGGCAAAGTTCTTTATGCCGTAAATACAGCAGGCTTCAAGCTGGCTATCTAGCGCCTCAAGGGCCTGCTCCAGCCTAAATCCGCGCACATCTAGTGTCATCTTTGGCGCAGGTCCCTTTGAGCCAGAGTCAAAAATGTAGGAATGAGTCTTGGTACTAGAGCGGCGCGGCACGGTAAGTTCACTTTCCTTAAAGGTAAATTTCATAGGACCAATTGCCACTACCCACTTACCTTTTCCAGCCTCTCTTATAACAGAACCTTCCCTCTTAGCAGGTCCGCAAAGCACATCCATGCCCGGCTTAAGATCCACGTGAAGTTCACTATTGATGTCCTCTTGTGCATCAAAGGCATCAATTTCTTCATCAGTCTTGGCTATTTGGGCCTCCATTTCCTTTTCTTTGGCTTCTAGCTCAGAGATGAAGGTCTTGACCTTCTGGGTCTTTTCTTTGGTTATCTCGCCCACTCTGATTTCTGCAATTAGATTTTCCAATTGCCGTCTTGCATCCTTAAGATTCTTGTCAAACTCCTGAACTGAGCCCTTCTTAAGCCGGTTTTCCATTGCCTTAAGCCGTCTGTTCTCGTTGGCTATATGCCGCTCTTCATTTTCCAGCGCTCTAAGTCTTCTGGCAAGCTGCGCCTCGTGGGCATCTGCTTCCCTGCGCTTCTGTTCAAGTCCACGTATGATGGAGGAGATTTTCACCGCCTCCTCTCCCAGGTACTTTTGAGCCGCCTGAGTTACTACTTTGGGCAGTCTCATGCGTTTTGCAGTATCAATGGCATGGCTTTCACCAGGAAGTCCTGCAATGACCTTAAAGGTGGGCTCCAGGGTCTGTTCATTGAACTCCATGGAGGCATTAAGCACAATTTTTGACGAATAAGCAAACTGCTTTAGCACCCCGTGGTGGGAAGTTGTAAGCGTTAAAGCGGCTTTTTGGGTGCAAAACTCCAAAATTGACCTTGCAAGGGCCGCTCCCTCCTGCGGGTCAGTTCCACTTCCAAGTTCATCCAGGATTACCAGCGAATTTTCTGTCATGTTTCTAAGAATGAAACTAATACTCTTCATGTGACCGCTAAAGGTGGAAAGCTGGTTTTCAATGCTTTGATCATCACCAATATCTGTAAAAACCTTATCAAACAGCGCCAGCGCGCTACCGTCCTCAGCTGGAATATGACCGCAAATTTGATTTAGCAGAACAAAAAGTCCCACCGTTTTCATTGTGACGGTCTTACCACCAGCGTTTGGACCTGTGAGTACTACGGCTTTCACCCCGCTTGGCACCAACAGGTCTATTGGCACACACTTAGAACCAAGTAACGGATGTCGCGCTCTTATGAGATTACAGTAACCATCTTCAGATATGTGCTCTGAGGAGACTAAAAGAGTTTTAGAGCATTTGTTGAGCCTAATCCAAGTGGCAAAAGCATAAAGAGAATCGGCATAAGAGACCTGGCTGAAAAGAGTTCTCAGTTGGATTTCCGCTGCCCTGACTAGATCAGAAAGACTTCCAATCAGACGGGCAATTTCCAGGTCAATTGCTTGCTGGGAAAGAACTACTGCGTTGTTCATATCCACCAGCTTGAAGGGCTCCATGAAGACGGTGTTGCCCGTTGCAGAATAGCTTTGGATGTAACCGCCTACGGTGTTTTTGAAGTCATTTTTCACGGGTAAGACCACACGTCCGTCCCTCATAACCGGGGCGTTGGACTGCATTAAGTCCTGCTGGCTACGCATTAAATCTGCTGCAAACTTGCTTCTTTCTGCTCTTTTGGCATCTGCTTTCTCGCGTAGAGCGCGCACGGTGGGATAATTTTCCTTCACCTGTCCAGGACTTTCAAGTATGTTGAAAATCTCTTTTTGCAGGTCTGTTAACTCCACTGGAAGTTCTGGGATTAGGTTTTCAATATTGCTATCTTTTATTGGAGAATCAAGATTCTGAGCCTTCTGCAGAAGAGCTCTTAAGAGTTCTGCACTTCTGATAAACAGCCCTACATCATAGACCTGCTGCCCAGTAAGAGAAGAAACCGGGTTGTTTTCTATTGTGCTGAAGGTTTCAGTTAAATCTGGGAAACTCTCTACTGAAAGACCTTCTCTTGATGCAGCATCCAACGTATAAACCGTGGCAGCAACTTCTTTCTGACGCTGTAAATATTGTTCTGTATTAAACATTGGCTGGGCAAGTCTTACTGCCTCAGCACCCTGCACACTTAGGGCATGCTGAGCCACTGAGTTAAGTACCTGGTCTAAGCCTAAATCAATTACTGTTCTTTTGAACATTTTCTACCCCACACGGGAAGCCGCTCATCTAACGACTGTAAAATACCAAGATAACTTTCGTAGCGGTCTGCATCAATCTTACCCTTTTCAAGAAGTCTAAGAACTTCGCAGTCCGGTTCATTGACATGAAGGCAGGTGGAGAAGGCACACTTAGAGGAAGCCTTCACAAATTCAGGAAAAGCTTGAGATACCAAATGTGGGTCATCATGAGGTACACTTATCTCTCTGAAGCCTGGAGTATCAATTAACGTAAAACCTTGTCCATCAAGCATTAAAGCATAATTGGTGGTATGCCTTCCACGGTTATATTTTTCGTTAAGCTCACCAACGCGTTGACTGGTTCCAAGTAGCTTATTTACCAACGAACTCTTGCCTACTCCGCTTTGTCCCACAAAGGCTGCAGTCTTACCTTGCAGTTTTGCAACTAGTTTTTCTATATTCTCCCCAGTGCTGGCAGAGACCGCTAAGGTCTCGTAGCCCAACTTCTTGTACAGTTCAAAGCGCTCGGCTTCCGCCTCAGTAAGGAGAATATCGCACTTGTTTAGGACAATCATAACAGGTACGTTTCTGCAGCAGGCTAGGACCCGGTCTATAAAGCGAGGTCTAAACGGTGGACTTTCAATGCTACAAACACAAACTACTACATCCATGTTGGCGCACACCGTCTGATTCAGTTGTTTTTTAGGGTTCCAACGGGCAAAAAAATTCTTCCTTTCCTTGCGTTCTGTCACAAGCCCTTCTTCTTTTGCTGTGGGGATAAACTCCACCAAGTCCCCTACTACTATGGGATTATACTCCTGGGTTTCAGTATTAAGGTGCTTGCCTTTAATACGACAGCTGTAAAGTTCTCCGTTAGAAAGTTCTCCGTTAGCGGTGCGGACGGTGTAGATGTTGTTGATAGAACGTAATACGGTACCCTGCATCTTACTGGTTCCTTAAAGCGTTTTCAAAATCCGTAAAACGCTGGGGTAGTGGCGCTTCAAAGTGCATAAGCTCTCCGGTCACTGGGTGGCATATCTCCAAAACGGCACTATGTAGCATTAAAGACCAGCCTGGAAAACGCGAAAGTTTATTGTTGTACATGACATCTCCAATGACAGGATGACCTAGGCTCTTCATGTGTACCCTAATTTGATGAGTACGTCCGGTGAAAATTCTCACTTTCACTAACGCCGCCTGAGGTAACTGCTTGACCACTTCATAGTGACTTTTGCTGTACTTGCCTTGACTGAAGGTGTCCAAAGTTCCCCCTACTTTGTATTTAGGGTCATTATAGACCTCATCAATAATTTCCTGCTTGCGTTTGGAAGAAAGGCCTTCCTGAATGATGTAGCGCTTTTCCTTAACTGGCACAAACAACTTGCGGTTGCCCTTATCTCTGGCAAGAAGACATTCAATATCGTCCTCGTGCTTGGGAAAAATGCCATCGCAGAAGGCGTAGTAGTATTTTTCAATCTCTCGGTTTTGGAATTGTGCGCTCAAGGCGGCGTGGGCCTGGGCACTTAGGGCAATGACCATCACCCCGCTGGTGTCCTTGTCTAGGCGGTGGACAATGCCTGGGCGGGAGACGTCACACTCGTCTGCCATGCGGTCAATGAAGTCCTGTCCATAGCGGTAGGCTAGTGCATTGACTATGGTGCCATCCACGTTGCCTGCCCCCGGATGCACAACCATGCCCTGTGCTTTGTTTATCACAAGCATGGAGTTGTCTTCATACAAAATCTCAAGGGGAATATTCTGGGGCTCCACCTTTTCAAACACGTCTGCCACATACTGAAGGCTAACTATATCCCCTGTTTTGACGGTATCACTCTTTTTGGCGTTCTTGCCGTTGATGGTCATCTTACACTGCTCTCCGGTTAAAGCAGAACGGGACAGTCCTTCAATTTGTGAGGACAAAAAAGCATCTATTCTTAGTTTTTTATTCTCAGAGTTCTCAACGGTGAACTCATAGTTTCTTTCAATTCGCACTTACCACTCCAAGTATGTAATCAACTACGGTTATCACAAAAGACACTACACAGGCAATTCCAATGGTAGTAAAGAAATCTTGCTGCTTTCCAGCAAGAGAAAACGCTAGACTTGTCAGCGGATAGGCTATTGGTAAACCTCCAAAGAACAGAGTCTCTGCCCTTCTTAAATCTAGTGACCACTGAGGAAACTCGTCCTGCTTATAGGGTTCATAATCTGTCAGGGTTAAAGAGAAAGCCGGAAAGCAAATGCCAAAGAGAAGAAGGAATATTAACACTACAAGGATAGCTCTTTTCATTTCTTTTCTCCTGTTTCAACAGTCTTGGATGTGCCATAATCCCGTGGCCCAAAAATTGCAGTGCCAATTCTCACTTCAGTACTTCCGTTTTCAACTCCAATCATAAAATCTCCACTCATTCCCATGGAAAGCGTGTCAAAGTTATTAGAGTCTTTGAGCTGGTCATAAAGGGTCTTCAGCTGCTTAAAGGCTTGGTCTGTCAGCCTGTCTTTATCTTCAGGAGCGCACTCAACAGGTCCTACTGTCATAAGACCTCTGATGCGTACGTTCTTAAACTCTTTTGCCTGGTTGATGCATTCGTAGAGGTCCTGTTCTGTTTCAAAACCACTTTTTGCCTCTTCTCCGCTAGTATTGACCTCTAAAAGTACGTCCTGCACTTTATTACAGTTCTGGGCTGCCCTATTAATCTTTTCCAAGAGAGCTAAAGAGTCCACACTTTCAATCATGTCTACAAGAGGAACTACCTTGTTTACCTTGTTACTCTGCAGGTGCCCTATCAGGTGTAGCTCCAGATCCTTGGGTTTGGAACTCTTTCCGTCCTTGGAGAACTTGGCAACAATTTCCTGTACATGGTTCTCTCCAAATAGTCTTGCACCTGACTTATAGCAAGATATCACCTCTTCTAGGGTTCTGGTCTTACTTACTGCCATGAGGCGCGTATTACTTGAGACCTTGCTGATTTGAGCTTCTATTTCTTTCAATTTCTTTGAATAATCCACTACTATGGCTGTCATACTGCCTAATTCTATCGTTTAATTGGAATGTTAGCAAATGGAAAGAGCCATATTGACACTTTCTTTGCAAGATGTTAGATTCTCACTTGCAAATCTTGCTTATCAAGCGAATTTGCTGTTAAGAATGGCGATGTAGCTCAGTGGGAGAGCCCCAGTCTTACACACTGGTTGTCGTAGGTTCAAATCCTACCGTCGTCAAAAGAAAAAAAATGCCGAGTGCTAACGAAATAGCATTCGGCATATTTTTTTGTTTTTTTCAAGTAAACTACAGGATGTACCTGGACAGATCCTGGTTCTTAACAACGTCAGAGAGTCTTTCGTTGACGTAGTCAGGCGTAATGGTAATGGTCTGCCCCTTCAGCTCGTTGGCACTGAAGCTCAGTTCCTCCAAAAGAGTCTCCATGATGGTATAAAGTCTTCTCGCACCAATGTTTTCATTACTTGAGTTTACCTCATAGGCAATCTCGCTTATGCGGTGAAGAGCCTCGTCTGTGAAGACCACGTCAACGCCCTCGGTCTTGAGTAGTTCGTGGTACTGAAGGGTGATGGCGTTCTCGGGTTCCTGGAGGATTCTGTAAAAATCATCGGCTGTAAGAGCATCAAGTTCAACCCGCAGAGGGAATCGGCCTTGAAGTTCAGGGATGAGATCGCTGGGCTTGGAGACGTGGAAGGCACCGGCTGCAATGAAGAGGATATGGGAGGTGTCAATGACGCCCCATTTGGTGTTGACCTTGGTACCCTCGACAATTGGAAGGATGTCGCGCTGTACGCCCTCGCGGGAGACGTCTGGGCTGGAGGAGGAGCTGTTTTTGCCGGCTATTTTATCAATCTCGTCAATGAAGATGATGCCCATTTGCTCGGTGCGCTCCTTGGCAATGTCAATAGCCTTGTCCTGGTCTACGCTGCGGTCAAGTTCTTCTTCCATAAAGAGTTCGCGGGCGCGTTTGATGGAAACCTTTCTGCGTTTTCTTGGATTTTGAGCATTCTGGAAGATAGAGCCCAGGCTGTTCATTGCGTTCTGAATGTCATCCATGGAGCCGCCCATAAGCTCAATGCCCACCTTGGAAGGACGAATTTGGTTGGAAATCTCCACCTCAGTTTCATCTAGCTTGCCTGCCCTAAGTTGCTCTCTCATGTGTTCGCGGGCACTGATTCTTGCACTCTCAAAAGAAGGATCTGCGTTAGGGTTCTTGTCTAAATTAGGAATCAAAAGATCCAAAAGACGGTCTTCAACTCTAAGTTTGACAACTTCCTCGTTCTTGGCGGCAAGTTCATGCTTGACCATAGAAACTGCACTACCCATCAAATCTCTGACCATGGACTCAACGTCACGTCCAACATAACCTACTTCAGTATACTTGGTAGCCTCTACCTTAATGAAAGGTGCATTGGAAAGTTTTGCAATTCTTCTTGCTATCTCTGTCTTACCAACACCAGTAGGTCCAATCATGATGATATTCTTTGGATAGACTTCTTCCCTAATTGTGTCAGGAAGCATCTTTCTTCTGGTTCTATTGCGCAGGGCTACAGCAATGGTGCGCTTAGCTTTTTCCTGACCAATGATGTATTTGTTGAGCTGGTCAACAATCATGGATGGCACCATTTCATCTAGATTAAAAACCTTCTTCTCTGCAGGCATAACCGCCTTAGAAGAATCAGAAGAAGAATCAGAAGTTGTAATCAAATCATCAGCCATGTTAAGCCTCCTCAACAAGGAATTTGGAGTCAGTGTAAATACAAATGGAACTTGCTATATCCAAAGACTTTAGAGCAATTTCCTTAGCACTAAGATTAGGACAGCCATCAAGATAGGCACGGGCGGCAGCCACAGCGTAGTTTCCACCGCTACCAATACCAATAGCATCATACTCAGGCTCAAGCACATCTCCAGTGCCGCTAATAAGGAAAATAGTCTTTCCATCGCTAGCCAGCATCATAGCCTCCAGCTTTCTGAGGTTTCTATCCATTCTCCACTCTTTAGCCAAATTAACAGCAGCCCTATTGAGATCTCCGTTCACCTGAGACAACTTTTGCTCAAACAACTCAAATAAGGTGAAAGCATCAGCCGTACCACCAGCAAAACCAATAATAATCTTATCCTGATAAATTCTTCTGACCTTCCTAGCGTTACCCTTCATAATGGTATCGCCATTAGTAACCTGACCGTCACCAGCAATGGCAACCTTTCCATCCTTCTTGACCGCTATGATGGTCGTTCCTCTAAAACTCATGTCTCTTTCCTCCCATGGGGGTGATTTTTCCTATACACCTCTTCCAGCTGCTTGCCAGTAACGTGGGTATAGATTTGCGTAGTACCAAGGCTTTCATGGCCCAACAGCACCTGGACGAACCTGATATCTGAACTATTATCCAGAAGATGCGAAGCAAACGAATGCCTGAATACGTGCGGGGTAAACTTCTTGGTAAAACCAAGCAGGTCCCTATATTTGTCAAAGATAACGTGAACTGTGGAAAGCGGCAACTTTTTTCCCTTAGAATTCACCAGCAGCACCCGCTCCCCCACATGGCCAGTGTTCTCCAGGACAGCCTCACGCTCTGGCAGGTAGGTGCAAATCATGTCCACTGCCCTGGGCGTCAAAAACACAAAACGCTGCTTTGACCCCTTTCCTGTCACCAATACCCGCCTATTTTCTAGATCGATATCTTCTAATTTCATCCCTATTACTTCGCTCAAACGGCAACCAGTAGAATAGAAGATATTGAACATGGTTATCTCTAGTAAAGACTTATAATCCGTAACCGGGTACGTCAGCACCCGTTCAACTTCTTCCTTAGCCAGGACAGTAGGAATTCTCTGAGCCTTTTTTGCACTGGCAACCCGCTTAAAGGGCTGCACTTCCATTATTCCGTTTTCACAAAGATTGTGGAAAAAGGAGCGGTTAGCACTAAGGATTCGGTTAATGGTAGCAGGACTTAAATTCTGGTCATAGAGGGTAGCCGTAAAGGCTCTTGCATCCTCAAAGACCATCTCAGCCACATACATATTGTGTTTAGAAAGATAGTCCTCAAGCCTCAGAAGGTCATGCGCATAGGAAATGACAGTCTTTTCCGAATACCCTTGCACCTCCTTCAAATAGGAGAGGTATTCATCAATTAATGCCCTGTTTTTCGCCTGCTTATCAAAGTCCTCACTCATAGGCTCATTATAGCATGTTTTGTTCACTGCAAACAGCAGTTGGCTCGTACCATTTATCCCCAAACCGCACCGCCTTAGACCTTGGCGTCTTTAACACCTCAACCGGATACGCGGTGGCTTTAAGTCTTATGTCATATCTTACGCCATATTCAGATAAGGCGTTTAGGTCCGCCAAAGAGCTTAAAACAGGCGCCCCCTCATAGGCTAAGTTAGAAGTACCCTCCTTACAGGGACTATCCCCAACTCCGCTAGAGGCAACAAAAACATCCTTATTCATGGAAATTGCGTAATCACTGGTAATGAGCGTTCCAGAGCGTTTAGGTGCCTGAATTGCCACTATAGCCCTAGAAAAAGCAGCAATAATCATGTTTCGGGACACGAAATTGCTCTTGTAGGACGGAGTATCCGGCGAAAACCGGCTAATAATTGCACCTCCTTTTTCAACTATCTCTGACTTAAGAGGTCCAGTTAGTGCCGGATAATCAAAATTGTGTCCGCAGGCTAAAACCCCGTAGCAGGGAGCCTTCTGAGCTTTCAGACACCCTCGCATACCTGCCTGATCAATGCCCTCTGCCAGGCCCGATACACAAGAAATACCATTCAATGAGGATTCAAAACCAAGTTGAAACGCCTGTTGCAGTCCCATGTAGTCAGGACGCCTTGTACCCACAAAGGCAAAAATCGGCTGCTTTGGCTCAGGTACCTTCCCCTCAATTATCAAAAACGCAGGAAGGTGCTTAGTCAGCCCTTCAAAGGACGGATAGCAGCACTGAGTGCAGTCAATTACCGTCCTATTTTCCTTTTGCTCAATCCAGCGCAAAATGGAATAAGCCTCGCTGGTGCAAAACTTAAAACCCTTCACATTGTTTACCAAAAACTGAAGGGAAATGTCCTCCCACAGGTAAGAGCGTCTTTTTTCAAGTTCAATTTGGTCATTAAGTCCAATTACAAGCCGCCTTACAATTTCATTCTCTGTTAAATCTTTGTAGTCTCTTTCGTAGCCCATAAGAACCCTCCAATAGTTAATACAAATTTTTCTTTCAAAATCCTTCACTTTTTTCTGAATTTTTAATGAAAAAAGCCCATAGTTAACGCTAACTATGCATGGTTAACTTGACCCATTGCCCTTTACAGTGCTATAAGTTACGTTGTTTTAATAAGGCAGGTACTGGAATGTCAGAAAATAAGAAAAAAAAGCAAAAAGGTGAAACAAGAGATGCTTATTTAGTCACAGGCCTTGATTCCTTACACCTTCTAATGACAAGCATTATGGGCGACAGAACGGACAATGAAGCCGTTGCCAAAGTTGATATTCCAATGGACGGAATCTATGAAACTGTTGCCAAACTTAATGCTGACAGCCCAGAATTTAAATACACTTTCTTTCATCTAGTTTGTGCTGCAATTTACAGAACAGTACAACAGCGCAAGATGATGAACTACTTCATCAGAGACGGAAAGTTTTACGAAAGAAAAGAGATTTCCATTGCTTGTACGGTAAAAAAGGCAAAGGTAGATGGCGCTGAAGAAGGACTTGTCATTATGAAGTACAAAAGAGATTCAGAGATTAGCCCACTTGAGCAGATTCGTACTGTACTTCACAAGCAACTGACCCAGATTAGAAAGAGTTCAGATTCCAAAGATGACACAATGGAAATTGTTACTAAAATTGTAAACCTTCCAAGACCAATCTATAAGCTTATCATATCAATTGTTATGAGATTGGACCGCAAAGGAAAACTTCCAAAGGTTTTTGCTGATGTAGACCCATATCTTTGCACAAGTTATGTTTCCAACATTGGAAGCATCAATCTGAATGCAGACTATCATCACTTGATTAACTTTGGTTCCAACTCCCTGTTTATTCTTATTGGAAGAATAATAAAAAAACCAGTTTACAAGGAAGACGGTACTGTGGAAATGAAGGACTTTCTTCCTCTTTCCCTTACAATTGATGAAAGAATTTCAGACGGCGTTTACTTTACTAACAGCATTAAGATTCTCAAAGCACTCTTAATGAAACCTGAATACTTACTCAAACCTGCAAACGAGGTCATTGACTATGATGCGCTTTGCAAGGAACTAGGATTATGAACACAAACACAACTACAGAAGAAGAACTTAAAATTGCACCCTGGCTCTCCAGCTACGGAGAAGTCCCCCACCATCTGGAATATCCCGATTTCTCAATAAGTGACGCTTTATATGAATCGGCCTCTAAATATCCAAAGCAGGTGGCGCTGACTTTCCAGGGGGTAGATACCAATTATAAGAGCCTTGTGCCACAGATTGACAGGGCCGCTAAAGCCTTCTATGCAATGGGGATACGTAAGGGAGATGTGGTCACCGTTTGTATGCCAAACATGCCACAGACCGTCATTGCGCTATACGCTATCAACCGTATTGGTGCCATTGCAAGCATGATTCATCCGCTTTCTGCCGTGCATGAAATTGCATTTTATCTGAAGGAAGCAGGCAGTAAGACCCTCATTTCCATTGACCAGTTCTATAGCAAAATTAAGCGCGTGATGGGCTTGGTGGAGCTGGATCACGTGGTGATTGCAAGAGTATCGGATGCGCTGGATTTTGTGAAAGGCACCGCTTATAAGCTTATAAAGGAACGCAAGTTTGAACACTTTGAAGAAACAGAGCAACTCATTACCTGGAAAACCTTTATGAAGAAGGCCTCTTCTTGTGATATTGACCCTGCGGTTAAGACTACAGGCAAAGATTTAGCCGTAATTCTCTTCTCGGGCGGCACTACCGGCGTTACCAAAGGCATCAAGCTGACCAACCTCAACTTCAATGCCCTGGCAAAGCAGACGGGTATCATGTGTAATAAGCGCATTCAGGGCAACACCATGCTGGCTGCAATGCCTATGTTCCACGGCTTTGGACTTGGCGTTTGCGTGCATACCATGATGTTCTGGGGTGGGCGCAGTGTTCTGGTTCCACAGGTCAGCGTTAAAGGCTATTCCAACCTGCTCAAGACTGCAAAGCCTAATTTTATTGCAGGAGTACCTACCCTTTATGAAGGCATCACCCGCAATCAGGATATGGATAACGTAGACCTTTCCTGTCTCATGGGCGTCTTCTCCGGCGGCGATTCCCTTTCCATTGAACTTAAAAAGAAGTTCGATAAGTTCTTGGCAGATCATCACGCTACAGTACGCGTTCGTGAAGGTTACGGCACCACTGAATGTGTTACCGCCTGCTGTCTAACTCCTTACAATAAAGAAAAAGAAGGCTCAATTGGAATTCCCTTCCCAGATACCTACTTCATGATTTGTGAGCCAGGTTCCACCAAACAGGTTCCTTTTGGTACTGACGGTGAAATTTGTCTCAGAGGACCATCTGTTATGATGGGTTACATCAACCACGAAGAAGAAAACAAGAACACTCTTCGCCTGCACGAGGATGGCAACATTTGGCTTCACACCGGAGACCTTGGAAAGATGGACGAGGAAGGCTTTGTCTACTTCAAACAGCGCATCAAGCGTATGATAATTACAAGTGGCTACAACGTTTATCCTTCACAGATTGAGAACATCATTGACTCAATGGACGAGGTACAACTCAGTTGTGTAATTGGAGTTCCAGACCCATACAAGATTCAAAAGGTCAAAGCCTTTGTGCAGCTTGCCCCAGGTCAGGAACCTTCCGACGAACTTAAGGCTAGGATCTTAGAGCACTGCCGCGAGCGCGTAGCCAAGTACGCTATGCCTTATGATGTAGAGTTCAGAGAACAACTGCCCAAAACCCTTGTTGGCAAAATTGCCTACACCGTCCTGGAGAAGGAAGAGTTGGCAAAGCTGGCATCAAATGGTGAGGCAGTAGCTGCCAGTTCCACTGTAGCATCTGCAACCAAGGCTTAATTTCAGAGGTCCTATTAACACTAAAGACCTTTACACATTTTCAGGACGAAACCTTTGACAATTTCACGTGCTGAACAGCAGTTCAGAGTAAGTTGGATACTTCCAGTAAGAACCTGCCACCATAGTCTCCGCTTCATCAGCAACCGCGCGTAGGCTATTCATGCAAGGAATGACTTTTGAGCTATAGGCAGCACCTTTTTTAAGCAAGTCAGTCTGGGCAGTAGCCTGATTTACAGCGTCCTGAAGCTTTGCACTATCTTTATGCAGCATAATGAGTAACTCATTCAAATGCGCCACAAAAGCCTCATCTTCACTGCTATCCAAACTTGGACACAGACTCTTACGCTTTAAAGCACTTTGCGCATAATCTCCACTATAGGCAGAAACGGCCGGAATCACCTGCGTCTTGACCATATCCAGCATGGTCAACGCCTCGATATTAACCGTCTTGTTATAACACTCCAACACAATCTCTTTGCGACTAGACAGCTCACTTTTGGTGAAAATGCCATACTTTTCAAACAACCCGATATTTACAGGATTTGAAAACGCCTCAACGGCATCAACGGTGGTCTGTAGATTCAATAAGCCACGTTTTTTAGCCTCTCTCTTCCATTCTGGGGCATAGTTGTTTCCATTAAAGACCACTCTACTGTGCTCTTTATAGGCCCTTCCAACTAAGGCAGTAAGGGCCTCATCAAGGTTTCCACCTTTGGCAACAACGCTCTCAAGTTCTGTAGCATAATTGTTCAAAACTGCTGCCATGGCGGTGTTCAAAACAATATTTGGACCTGCAGCATTAAAGGAAGAACCAAGCATTCTCAACTCAAATTTGTTTCCAGTAAAAGCAATTGGGCTAGTTCTGTTGCGGTCCGTAGCATCACGTGGGAAGTTTGGCAAGACATGAACCCCTAAAAGCATAGTGTTTTTCTCACGTGCGCTAGCAACCGTTCCTTGTGCAAGGCTCTGAAGAATATCGGTTAGCTCATCACCCAAGAAAACGCTAACAATTGCAGGTGGAGCCTCGTCTGCACCAAGTCTGTGGTCGTTGGAAGCGCTGGCTACGGTGACGCGAATCATGTCTTGGTAGGAGTCAACTGCCTCAATTAGAGCGGTCAAGAAGAGCAAGAACTGGGCGTTCTCAACTGGAGAATCGCCTGGCTCAAGCAGGTTTTGACCATCGTCAGTTGCCATGGACCAGTTGTTGTGCTTACCAGAGCCGTTGACCCCATCAAAGGGTTTTTCATGCAAAAGACAGGCAAGATTATGCTTATCCGCAATCTTTTTCATTTCTTCCATAACCACCTGGTTCTGGTCAATAGAAAGGTTTGTGGTTGTGAAAAGGCAGGCAAGCTCGTGCTGAGACGGAGCCACCTCATTGTGACGCGTCTTAGCAACAATTCCAAACTCCCAAAGTGTCTCGTCCAGCTCCTGCATGAAGGCAAGGACCCGTGGCTTAATGGCACCAAAATAGTGATCTTCAAGTTCCTGACCTTTAATTGGTTTTGCTCCAAGCACCGTTCTGCCACAGAACTTTAGGTCCTTTCTCTGATTAAAAAGTTCTTTGTCTATAAGAAAATATTCCTGTTCAAGTCCAGTAGTGGAATTAACTCTGCGGGTTTTAGTATTGCCAAATAATCTTAAGATCCTAAGAGCCTGGTCGTTAAGGCATTCCATGGAACGTAGCAGCGGAGTTTTCTTGTCTAGCGTCTCGCCTGTGTAGGAACAAAACGCTGTTGGGATGCAAAGGGTCCCCTCTTTTATGAAGGCAAAACTAGTAGGATCCCAGGCGGTGTAGCCTCTAGCCTCAAAGGTGGCTCTAAGTCCGCCTGACGGAAAGGAGGAGGCATCCGGCTCACCAGAAACCAATTCTTTTCCGCTGAACTCCATGATGGCAGAGCCATCCTTAAGCGGAGCAATAAAGCTGTTGTGCTTTTCTGCCGTGGCACCCGTAAGAGGCTGGAACCAGTGCGTGTAATGAGTGGCGCCGTTTTCAACAGCCCAGTCCTTCATTGCATTCGCTACCACGTTTGCAATGTTGATATCAATGTCCTTTCCAACGCGAATTGTAGCTTTGAGCTTCTCGTACGTATCCTTTGGCAGATACCGGCGCATTGTCTTGTCATTGAAAACTTTACAACCAAACTTATCGGCAACAGATCCCATAGAAACACCCCCATAAAAAGGCTTTTTATGGGGATTGTTCTAACAAAAACCACCTTATATAGTCAATAAATATTCAAACAAAACTGCAAGTTTTTACAGAATTTATTTCATTGGGATTAGCGCCTACTCAGCATTCTAGGGCTATAATATGGGGCTAAAGTGCGCAGCAATGTTAACATTTTGCGAAAATTTTCAAAATGTTAATAGTTTTGTTAACATTTTGAAAAAAAATCCAAAATGTTAACATTCTCAGGCCTTGTTTCAAAGCAAAGGCGTAAAAAAAGGGCTGTAACGCTACCTGACTTTTGTTACAGCCCCTTCTTTTAAGATAATTGTTCTTAAGCTGGAAACTTAATAGACTTCAAGGCTCTGTCCATTGGAGTTTATAAGTTTAACAGCAACAGCGGAAACAGAAACAGTTACTTCATTTGTAAACGAAGTTTTAAGGAGCAAACCAGACGAAATTTCTTCTTTTGCTTCTACGCTATAAGAAGGAAGAATCAAGAAGTTTGCATTCAAGGCTTTCGCTTTTTGTGTCATCTCATATACAGCAATATCGAGTGCATCTCTTATGTCTGAATTTTTGAAAATTTCATCAGGATTGTTAAGATCCAGAATTCCAGTAAAGACGTACTCAGTATCTTCACCTTCCTCAACAGCAATAGTAAAAGTAGAAGACCCTGTGACATTTCCGATAAACTCATATTGATCTCTGTCCAAATCATCCCAACCTACAGAAAATTCTGGGAGCATCTGTGTCATGTCATAATAGGTGCTAGTAGATCTACAGGAAACCGTCAGGGCACAAATCAGAACAAGAGCCAGCAACAAAATAATAGTTTTTCTCATAATTTTCCCACCAAATTGAACTATTACCTATAATTATAAATCACATTTCTCATCTGTAAAGTTTATATTTAGAGGTTTTTGCAGGGAAAAAATTCAGCGTAACCTGATTTTTACTAGAAATAATATTTCAGTCTTGCGCCAGCAGTAATGGTGTAGTTCTCAGCAGAACTACTTGCCTTAGTGGAAAGACTTCCAAGGACGGTCAACTCAACTCCGTTGGCAAGAACGGAAGTTGAGTACAAAGCCCCTGCAAGTTCAGTGTATTTACCGGAGGTCCAGGAATTGGACTGAAGTAGCGTTATAGTAGTTCTATCGGTGATAGCATAGGACAAAACTGCACTTAAGTCGTGCGTCTTTTCATAGAAATCGGCCTGGTAGGATAGATAGAAGCTGAGGGTGTGGCTATCAAGCTCGGTCTCAAGAGAAAAGGCTTTGTATAAGTTGGCCACGACCCGGAAGTCAGTTGAGGTCCTAAAGGCAGTTTCAAATGCCACATTGATATCGAAGTAAAGATTGAAATCTAGCAAGGCTGAGGCTTTATGCTTTGAATCAGAATAGACATAGGCCAGTCTAAATTCTTTAAGTAATTCCAGTTGAGGAGAGAACTTAAATAAAGCCCCCACTTTCTCGTATTCAACATCCTCAACCGCCGGAACAAAGGCTAAATCAATAGAGGCGTCAGCAAATAAAGGATGAGAAAGAGAAACTACCCATAAGGTGTTTTCAGTATCAGAGCCCGCTTCAGTATTGGAAAGGGCTGAAGAAAATAGAAGATCCCCTCCTCTGTACAACTGCCCCATGCCCCAGCTTATGGGAGCCTTTCCGGCAATCACTGTAAGTTTATAAGTGTTAAAAGTTGGAATCCTAAAACGCACATAGGCTTTATCTAGCACAACAGCGTTACTTGCCAAAGAACCCAGATTGGTTACATCAAAATGAAACTTCATCTCACTTTTAATAGAGTTTGCACTATAGGAGAACTGCAGATAAGGACTAAAGGAATAAAAAGTAAGGCGTTGAACTTCCTCAGAACCAGCTGCTAAAGAACCTTTACTCCATACCTCAGCACCTTCAAGAGAGGCTCCACCTTTTACGGACAAATCCGAGGCACTTGCTGCAAATAACTTAGTAGCAAAGCCACAAATGACAGACAGTACACAAAATAGTGCAAAACAGATTAAGACAACCGCTCGTCTTAAATTCACCATGCAAGTTCCTCCTTATCAAATTTACTCTCATCAAGAGTCACGTTAAATTGCAACTCAGTTACATAAATATCGGAATAACTATTTTTCTTAACAGCATTTACTACCTTAATATGGGTTGGATAGCAGACCCCATCTTGCTCAACAAATGCCTCATAATCTATAGTTTTGAGAAGTTTGCCACTTTTGGAATACATCTCAAATCTCTGCGGCAAGAAAGAATCAACAGCAATATAGGCTTTTTGCAGCTGGTAAGTCTCACTGGATTTCTTTGCCTCCAGGCGCACCACATAACAGTCAACACCCTCCAAGGACACCACACCCTCCACTGAAGAATTAAACCTAAAGCTGTAATCATCATCTCCGGTTAAATCTTCATAAGAGAAGTCAGAACCCAAGAAACTGTTCTTAAGTCCACTTGAAGAGAGACGGACCACCTCTTCAGCATCAGGATAATAAATATAGATATCGTTGTTGAGACGAAGAATTTTCTGACCCTTGTCGGGACCATCAGTCACAACAAGGATTGTATCGCCGTTGCCCTTTTGGGAAGTGGTAAATACCATACTAGTTGACCCAAGTCTGTCAGTATTTACCATTTTCATTGACAGGAGAGCACTGTCAAAATCCATGCGTTCTTCCATTTTGTCTAAAATTTCATTAGCAGATAAAGTTGAAGACGATTCAGAAGCAAAAACTGAAAGAACACAAACGTATAGAACAATCAAAGCAAGGATAAACTTTTTCATTTAATTTTCCTCCCTAAGAGCATCGGCAATTTCAATAGCCTTTACATGTCTTGTAGCAAACAAAGCAGCCACAATTGTCACTGCAAGCATCACAAGGCTGTAAAGAATCATTTTACTAAAGGCAAGAGTTGGATAAATCATCTTTGAGAAGCCCCAGCCACTTACCTGGTCAGCACCAAACAGAGTTATATCAATACCAACGGTGCTGGAAATATGAAAACTAATAAGACCAACAATTATGGCAACTATACATCCTAAAACGGCAATCAATGTGGTCTCTTCAACGAAAAGAAACCTAATTTTACCTCTACTATACCCAATTGTGGCCAAGGTACTAATTTCTTTCTTTCTCTCCATCACGCCCATCAGGGTGGTATTAACCACAAGGGTAGAAGCAATAAAGAAGAACAAAACTTCAATGAAAACTATCATGACTTTGTAGACAATAATCATCTGGTAAGTCACCGATATTTTATGCCAGCTCTTCAGTTCATACTCAGAAAGATCCAGGTCTAAAGCAGCTAAAACGTTCTCAATTTTCTCTGTTACTTCATCAATTTGGCTTTCATCGTAAAGGGTAACAAGAAGCTCAATTGCTCCGTCTTCTAGATGGGCTAACTTAGAAAATCTTGAAGTAGACATATAAATAATTGAGGAAACATAACTAGCATCCATTGAATCAACAACCCCAACAATGGTAAAAGAACAGCCGTTAGTTCCAGACTGTGCAGTTCTAGAAATGAGCGTTACAGTGTCTCCTACTTTTAATCCGTTGTCGGAAAGAAACTTCTGGGATACCATGATTTCCTTGGCTTCACTATCCATAAGTCTACCTTCTGTAAGAGTAATCCCCTTCCCTATGGTAAAATTAGAAGTAGATGGATCCACTACTACCGTTTGAACACTCTTTAGGCTCTCCTTCAAATATACAGATACAGTTACGTTTGAAAGACGCTCCACGTGCTCTACTTCTTCTAAAGCCTCAATTGCCGTTGCAACCTCAGTGGAGTTTTCAATACTAAACTGTAAGGGCAGGACATCTTCATACTTAGAATAGTTTGCCTTACGAACTCTAATATGACCGGTGGAATGCAGCACAGTATTGTCCAACATATCCGCTACTACGCTATTCATGTAACCGGCTACTGTCATAACAACAAAGGTGGCAATAAAGACTGCAAAAGCCGTTAAGAGGGTACGTCTCAGATTTCTTGTAGTATTTTTTAATGCAAGCTTAAACATCTCAAACCTTCCTCAACATATTGGAAATTTGTCCTTTTCCAATTCTAGAAACAGGGAAATACGAGGCCAAAACGGTCAGAGCAACACCCAAAAGCGGAATTACCACAAACGAATGTGTAGACCAGGTTGCCTTAAAAATCAGAGAAATCCTATAACCCATATCAACAGTATTTCCGTCAACGGCGCCCTGTAAATCAATACCGTATTTTGCCAGCGGATAATTTACCAAAGCTCCTAAAACAATTCCAATAACAGAGCCTATCATTCCAACAATAAAACCTTCACTCACAAACAAAAGCCTGATGGAATTATTTGAAAACCCCATTGCTCTCATCATGGCAGTCTCTTTTCTGCGCTCAAGGACGCTCATAACCATGGTATTTACAATGCCAGCACCTGCAATAATGAACAAAAATATTAACACAATGTAGGACGAACCCTTATCTCCATTTAAGATGGCCATGTAGCCCTCGTTATCTTCTTCAAAACTATAGACCTGCACATCATCAACGTCTTTAAGAAGGGTCTTTACTTTTGCAGCAAAACTACTGGACGCAAGTCCCATTTTCCCGTCACTTAAGGCATAAAGGCTCACACTTCCATCAAGCCCAAGATAGGCATCTACCTGGTCTAGTGCCATATAAATCATAGAAGCATTTACGCTGTAGTTTTCAGTGTTAACAACACCCTTCACCAACACATCCAAACTCTGCGCGTAGCCATCTTTTCCTTCACATTGCAGGGTAAGCAAATCCCCCACTTCAAGACCTAACTTATCAGCCACACCGGAGCCCACAACAATTGAGTCATCCCCTTCTTCTATCCAAGCGCCACTTTCCACAGCGCCATCTAAAAGAAACACGTCCTTGTCTTTCTCACTTACGCCATAGAAAACTACATTTAGCACGCCCTCAAAATCCTTCTCCTCATCATAAAAAACCAACTCCGCAGTGGTCCTGTATCTGGGGGCGTAACTTATCTTATTTGCTTCCAAGATTTCTTCAATCTCCTTCCTTTCTGCCTCCTTTAGAACGATATCTACAGGATACTTGTCTTTTTCTTCCAAGTAGCCTTTGGCATAAAGGACTGCTTCTGAGGCCTCATAGTTGACCATATTTTGGTTGGACTGATTAAAGACTCCCATGAGCAAAGCGTCTATTACAACTGCAATAAAAACACTGATTGCAATAGCCGCAATTGTAACTATTGTCCTATTTTTATAGCGGAAGATGTTCTTCCAGGCCATCTTTAACATTGTTAGCATGTTACATCCTCTACAATTTTTCCATCGTGCAAGGTAATAATGCGCTTCACATTATTAAGCACTTCCTGGTCATGGGACGAATATAGGACTGTAATTCCATATTTTTCATTTAACTGCTTCATAAGCTGCAAGATTAGCTTACTGTTGGTAGAATCCAGGTTTGCCGTAGGCTCATCGGCTAAAATCAAATTAGGCTTACGTACAATGGCTCGGGCAATGGAGACACGCTGTTGCTGTCCTCCTGATAACTCGCCCGGTTTGCGGTTGGCAAATGCTTCAAGTCCCACGTCCTTCAAGGCCTGAAGTGCCGCCTCCTTGGTGCTGGAAATGTGCATTTGCACCAGCTCAGTTTTGCTAAGAGGCTTGAAGGCAAGTTCCACGTTTTCAAGAGCAGTTAAAACTGGTATGAGGTTATAACTTTGGAAGATAAAGCCCAGGTTGTGCAGTCTGAAACTAGTTTTCTCTTTCTCCGATAGTTTTGCTAAGTGTTTGTTGTCAAACAAGATATCTCCCTCTGTGATTGAATCCAGAGTACCTATGAGGTTAAGAAGTGTAGTCTTACCTGAGCCACTTGCACCTGCTAAGGCAACAAGTTCTCCGTCCCCTATTGTAATATTTATATCATCAAGTGCTACTACGTTCTCTGCTTGAGTTTTATAAACCTTCTTCAAGTTGACTGTCTTTATCATATTTGCCTCTTAATAGTTAGATATCTTTATCTCAAGTTAGAGTCCTCTAACTCATGGCTTTAATATATGATTCTAAGGTATTTGTGTCAACTATTTCATAACAAGGTTAGCGGGTAATTTGCTGGGATTTAGTAATTCTTAGTTTCTAGGCGTTTTCTAGTACTTCTAGTACTTCTAGAACTTCTAGAACTTCTAACACTTCTAGAACTTCTAGCACTTCTAGTACTTCTAGTACCTCTAGGCGTGTTAGAACCACTAGAACATCTAGAACAGCTAGAACCTCTAGACCTGCTAGAACAGTTAGAACCTCTAGACCTGCTAGAACAGCTAGAACAGCTAGACCTGCTAGAACGGTTAGAACCTCTAGAAACACTTGAACCACTAGAAAAGGGCTAGAAATTTATGAGGAATAAAAAAAATGGTATGGGACAGTACATTGCTGTACGGCCCATACCACAGTGACGCAGTAGACCGCCCAAAGAATGGGACTAATTCACGTAAATTTGGGATGGGATACAAGAAACAAGGTATGGGACAGTACGTTGTTGTACGGCCCATACCACAGTGACGCAGTAGACCGCCCAAAGAATGGGACTAATTCACGTAAATTTGGGATGGGATACAAGAAACAAGGTATGGGACAGTACATTGCTGTACGGTCCATACCACAGTGACGCAGTAGACCGCCCAAAGAACGTGAATTACAGTGAATAAGTCACGCCGGCGGTTATAAATACTGGAATTGACAGAGACCTACAATCATTAAGCCAGTCTACGAATTCTGTATTTGTGTTTACAAACTGAATACCAGATCTCACGCCAAAATTAATACCAAGATTATTGGAAATGTTGACGATAATGACTTCTTCAACGCCAAGACCAAGTGAAAGGTTGAAATCATTGGTCTTGAAGCAGGAACCTGCTGCTCCTTGAAGTCCAAAGCTAGTTTCCCACTCAACAATTCCATTGTTGCCAAGGTTCATGTTATAAACATATCCAAGATAGAAAACGCAGTTTGGATTTCTGTCTTCAATAACATATTCGTCAGTCTTTTTACCATTGACATAAATTGCGCCATCATTATAGGTATTAAAACCAACTTCTACCTTTGTATAAGAATCATCAGAAATTCCATACTGAATAGCAACAGTAGCGTTTCCACCAAGAACAATACCATTGGCTTTGTTGGTACCATCATCATAAGCAACGTTATCAGATCCAGCACCAAGGTTAAAACTGAGTTTTGTTTCTCCTCTATATGCAAAAACGCAAGTCATTGCACAAAGAATTACTAAAACCACTGTAAATACTTTCTTATTCATTAGTTACCTCTTAATTTACATTATAGGGAATATGTAACATAAATATTATTTTGCAGACCTAAAAGAGCAACCTCATCAGCCTTAAGAAGTTCAGCATACTTAGCATTTGTATTTGCCATATAGGCAGAAAGTTTTGCATTAAGGCCTAAAGAAATTTGCTGTGTAATGTTAAAACCAAGACCCAAGCCTAAGCCAAGACCAATAGCAATGTCAGATTCTTCGCTACCGTAGGAGGGCTTGCCAATGGCAGTATCCACGCCAATCTGAAGATCGATATTAAGAATTGTGCCAATTGGAATGTCATAAACAACAGCAGCAGAAACAAGGAAGTTTGGCTTTCTAGGACTTACATTTGGGAAAACAGGTTCCTCGTTAGTCTTTACCTTGACATACTTACTGAAAGTATTAATTCCAACTTCACCCTTAAGATAAAGACTGTTGGTAAGACCATATTGGAAATTGGCAGAGCCACAGAAACCACCATACATTCCAACTTGAGAAGTTTTTTCATCTTCATTTATTGTGTAGCCCCAGCCATCAAAACCAAGACCCATACTAGCTCCAACCTTCATTTCTCCTTTGTAAGCAAAAACACTTGTTACTGCAAAAAGGACAACCAAAACAACTGTCAAAATTTTTTTGTTCATTTTATTTCCTCTTTCAATTAAGGTTATTCAGAGTTTTTTGTAAAAACCTTTTGTACTATATCAAAATTACTGGAAAAGCGCTACTTCCAAAGCTCTTAACGTACAAATTCCATCCAGGTTTAGCTTCTTTGCAATTCTAACAACCGAAGGCAGCTGCTCCTCAGAGAGATTTTCTTCATAAAAAACTGTCTTTGGTGAGCCAAAAGCAAGTAGCCTACCAGCCTTCATAATTGCAACCTGACTACAATGTTCAGCAAGGTCATCCATGTTGTGAGAAACTAGAATAATTGTTTTTCCTGCCTCATTTAAGCTATGCAAGACAGAAAACAGCTGGTTATGTAAAGCACCATCTAGACCTGCTGTTGGCTCATCCAAAATTAGAAGGCTGGGCTCCATTGCAAGAATTCCTGCTATTGCAACTCTTCGTTTTTCTCCTCCAGACAGGGCTAAGGGGTCTCTTTTATAAAAAGATTCATCCAACTGCAATAAACTTAGCGCCTCAATAGCCTTCTTTTGTGCTGCTTCTTGGGTCTGAGCCTGATTAAGAGGTCCAAACATAACATCCTTTAGTACTGTTGATTCAAAAAGTTGCGCTTCTGGATACTGAAAAACAAGCCCTATGTCTGAATTATCATAACCTTTAATCTCGCCACTAGTAGGTTTAATGAGACCTTTGATTAGTCTTACCAAGGTGGTCTTGCCGCTGCCAGAGGCTCCGGCAATGCCAACAAAGGAGCCTTCTGGGATTGAAAGGCTCACCTCCTGCAGGGCTTTCTTTTCAAACGAGGTGCCAAGATTATAAGTGTAAGAAACGTTTATCAAATCAAGTGACATGGAAAAATCCTCGCAAGAAGTCCTAGAATGAAAACTACAAAAATCAAGAGATAGGAAATAAAATCATTAGAACTGTATTTCAAAGGCTTTAAAACAGTACTCTCTTTTGAACCGTAAAGTCTGCTGTCCATTGCAATTGCTAAGGTATCGGCCTTGCGGAAGGAGGAGACAAATAGAGGCACTATAAGAGGAAAGAGGGCTCTGGCGCGACGCACTAGGTTGCCGCTTTCAAAGTCTGCGCCGCGTGCTTTTTGGGCTTCCATTATGTGAAGTGCTTCGTTGGATAGGATTGGGATGAAGCGCAGGGCAAGAGTTAGCATTGTGGCAAAGTCGTGAACTGGCACCTTGAACTTTTTGAGAAAGCCAAGAGACTTCTCCAAAGCCGTTGCAAGGTCTTTGGGTTTGGTGGTGCTACAGAGCACGTTAGAACCCCAAATGACCTCAAAAAGCCGTAAAGTAAGATAAATTGCCTTTTTTAGGCCATCGTTTACAAAAAGAAGGTTAAAGAGATCGGCTATAAGCACTACAAGAATTACAGGTTTAAGTCCGCGCAGAACGTACTTGAAGGGCACGTTGGATAAGAGCATTAAAAATATGAGACAGGAAAGACATAACACAAGACCCGTTAGGTCTGAAGCTAGAAAGACCAG
>CAVISO010000013.1:0-24095 GCA_963645435.1 Sphaerochaetaceae bacterium
AGTTATTCTGCTCTGGGTTTTCAGGGTTTTCAGGGTTTTCAGGGTTTTCAGTCCCGTCGCTCTTTGTTTTTTTAAAACTCTGCCAGTCCACCGGCAATTTCCCGTCAGAAAGCCACCTCACACCCCAATAGCAAAAGGGAGTATCTAATAGTGCAAACACCACTTTAAATAGCCAGTAGGGAAGGATTAAAGTAAACAGAAAGCCTGCAGTATAAGTCTCGTTTATATGCCAGAACGCTATGAAATCAAACAGGATTGTATCAAAGAGTTGGCTGGTAATGGTGGACAGGTTATTTCTTATCCACAAATGTTTTCCTCTTGTAACTCGCTTCCAAAAGTCAAATAAAAAAACATCTACATGCTGGGATATTACAAAACTTATTAGACTTGCCAGTGTCATTCTAAGCGAGGAGCCAAAAATTGTCTTATATTCATTTTGTAGATGCCACGTTTCATTAGGTTTTACCCAAATACACAGGTTCATCATTAGAAAGAGAAAGATAAGCATGAGCGTGCCATAATTTACAAACAGAGTAGCCTCTTTACGCCCATACACTTCCCCTACAATGTCTGTGATGAGAAACAGCAAGGGCATGAAGAAAATTCCCACGGAAACCCTTACTCCACAAATACTTGTAATCTTGGTACCTAGTACGTTAACTATAACCATTGAGGCAATAAACAAAGCAAACAGAAAGTCTCTCTTCCGTGACATACTCACATCCTTTTATTTCATTTTAGAATACTGTCGATGACGTTGTCCACATATCCAGTATCAAGTTGATGTGTTGCGCTTTCAAAACTTGCAATTAAATTCTTCCCTAGGATGACCCCATGTTTCGCATACTGCTCAATCTTAGTAAGCGCCTCCTCTAAATAATCCTCTTTACTCATCATTCCAAAATGTTCCCAATAAAAGAGTTGTAAGGTTCTAGGATTTAAAATAAAGAAGTCTGGAGAAACTCTAAATTTACCCATTGTGAAGACTATTTCATAATGATAGGGGATACCTGCGTCATAGAGTTTATTTGCAATAATCAATTCGCTCTTTGAACGAACCTGCTCACCTTTTTTTGTTGTTAAATTTGATTTAACTGGAAAGGGGTTTTTCTCAAAGATTTTAGATTGCCATTGTTTTATGTATTGATTACTTATTTTTATAGGATTTATGAGAGGTTTTAGCTCTGGAGGCAAGTTTGTATAGATTGAGCTTAAATCAAATAAAGCATCATTGGTGTTTAAGATTTTTAGGCACTTATCAATGGCTTTTTTCTTTTTCTTGGCCGCCCTGTAAACCTGTAGTAAATATCTTTTTTGTGCAAGTTCCTTAATTAGTTTGATTTGTGACTTGTTGAGATACTTTGAGGGTGACTTATCATCAAAGTACTGATAGAAAACCCAATTGTCATTTCTTTTTTGTACTTGCAGATTTCCTTTTGGTATTGAGGTGGCTTGATAGGTTTCAATTAGTTGCATCAAATCACCTAAAATATGAGAAGTTTCCTGTAATTTATTGAGTTGCGCTTTCATTGCCGCCTCCTATGACTTAAATGTCATGGAGGTTTTGTTTGTTGGCAACCCTTTTGTCACTAAAAAAATGCACTTTTTGGGTTTTTTAGTGATTTTGTCACTAAAAAGGTGAAAGATTGTTGTTTTTTAGTGACAATATCGCGGGTATCGGGCTCCTATTAGGGAAAGGGCAATGTTGATGAAGTCCAAGGCAAAATGGCTTAAATGGCGGTCTCTATTGTAGCCAATTGCTATGGAGTCTTGGCCTGTTGTGTTAGGAAATGGGAGGACGTCAACTTTTTTGCGAATGTTGGACTGTGACATTCCAGGGGTAACATAAGAGCTTCCCAAATAGAGTTCTGGACACACGGCCAGTCCCATTCCCTCTGAGGCAAGGGCAAAGGCAGTTTGAATGTTCTGAGTTTCCAACTTAATGTGAGGTTTGAGCCCTTTGGCATAGAACTCCCTGTCTACAATGGCGCGAATGCGGTCTCCTTCCTTTAGTAAAATGAAGGGGAGGTCCTTAAAGAGGGAGATATCTGCTTCTTGCTGGTACCTGTCCAAAATTTTTTGGGTTCTGTCGCCAAAGGTTTGCGTCATAAGATTTTTGGGTAGAACTAGATAGAGGTGATCCTTCATAAGCTCAGTGTACTGAGCACTTTCTACCATGAAAGGGGCAAAACCAATGAGCACGTCAATGCGTCCTCTGTCAAGGTCTTCCTCTAATACATGGGTGCTACCCTCTGTTACATGTAGTTCCACTAAAGGATATTTCCTACTGAAGGTTGGGAGCAATAAGGGTAAAATTGCCTGGCCGCGGGTGTAGCTAATGCCAATACGTAGTTCGCCTCGGCCTCCTTCTCCAATCTCGTCTAGGACAGTTCTAGTCTGGTGATTAATGTCCAAGATTTTTTCAGCTCCATCCTTAAACTGCTTCCCTGCATAGGTTAATTCTAAATCTTTTTTGCGCTCAAATAACTTACAGTTTAACTCTTTCTCTAGTCTGGCAATAGAGTTACTTAAAGCCTGCTGAGATACATTAAGACGTTCTGCCGCTCTGGTGATGTTGCCTTCTGCTGCTACAACTAAAAAATATTCAAGGTTTACAAAGTTCATATAATCTAATTATATCACAACAAAAATGTTGTGGTAAACATCAGATATAAAGTGTTTGAAATTGTGACAGCTAGGTGCTAATCTCTCTAATGTACTCAAAAAAATGAGGATATGTTGGGATAAACATCCCTGAGGAGTTTCTTATGGATACCCAGAAAGAGCTGAAAATCAACTCGGCGTGGTGCAAAGGCTGTGGAATTTGTGTTGCCTTCTGCCCAAAGGGAGCCCTTGAAATGGTTGGAGATAAAGTCCAGCGAAAAGAGGGAACGGAATGTATTCTGTGTGGGTTGTGCGAACTACGCTGCCCTGATTATGCAATTTATATTGATGAGAAAAATACGGAGGTAGAGCAATGGGTTCAGTCGTATTAATGCAGGGCAATGAGGCCATTGTAGAAGGAGCCATTGCAGCCGGGATGAGGCTGTATGCTGGTTATCCAATTACGCCTTCAACTGAGATAGCAGAACTTTGTGCTCTCAGATTGCCACAGGAAGCGGGAAAGTTTATTCAAATGGAAGACGAAATTGCCTCCATTGCCTGTGCAATTGGCGCTTCTGTTGCTGGCGTGAAGTCAATGACTGCCACCAGCGGTCCGGGCTTTTCTCTTAAGCAGGAAAATTTAGGGTATGCAGTTTTAGCCGAGATTCCACTGGTGCTGGTAGATGTTCAGAGAATGGGACCTTCTACTGGAATGCCAACTTCTCCTTCTCAGGGGGATATGATGATGGCCAAGTGGGGTACCCACGGTGATCATCCTGTGATTGCTTTAAGTCCCTCATCTGTAAAAGAAGCCTATTTTCTTGCAATAAGAGCTTTTAACCTCTCAGAAAAATACAGAACTCCAGTTCTCATTATGACAGATGAAATCATTGGGCACCTCAGGGAAGGAGTTGAAATTCCTAGACCTGAAGACCTGGAGATAGTCAACCGCCCAACGGTAAAATATCCAGAAGCTAAGCGCCTGCCTTATCATATGAAGGAAGGTCAGCTGGTACCAGAGATGGCTCCTTTTGGACGCGGGCAGCGCTATAACATCACAGGACTTATCCACGATGAGTCTGGTTTCCCCACCAACTCCCACGAGGAAGCCTTGAAGATGATGAATAGACTCATGCACAAGATTGAAGACAACTATGATGACATTGTCACCTGCGAAGAAACTGATTTAGAGGATGCCGATATTGCTGTCTTCTGCTATGGCGGAACCACGAGAGCGGCTATTACTGCGGTTAAAGAGGCTAGGGCAAAGGGACTTAAGTGTGGAATTTTCAGACCTATCACCGTTTGGCCTTTCCCTGATAAACAGTTGGACAAGGTTGCTGGAAAACTAAAGAAGATTGTGGTAGCAGAGCACAACTATGGGCAAATGGTGCTGGAAGTGGAGCGCGTAGTAAAGGGTCGTTGCCCAGTGGCTTTTGTTGGAAAGTATGACGGCGGAGTTATTACTCCAGACGAAATCCTGGCAAAGATTGAGGAGGCTTGAGATGGTTAATACTGGTGACGTTGGACCAAAAACCAAGAATATGTCCAATCTTATTTATAAGTATATGAGACCGGAGCATCTTCCTCATATCTGGTGCCCAGGTTGTGGCAACGGCATTATTATGAGAGACGTTGCACAGGCCATTGAGAACCTGGGGCTGAGCAGAAATAACACAATCATTGTTTCTGGTATTGGCTGTTCCTCTCGTGCTGCAGGGTACATGGATTTTAATACTATTCACACAACTCATGGAAGAGCAATTGCTTTTGCTACAGGCATTAAGCTTGCAAATCCAAGCCTTGAAGTTATTGTTATTGCTGGTGATGGTGATATTTCTGCCATTGGTGGAAATCACCTAATACATGCTGCTAGAAGAAATATCGGGCTAACCGTGGTGGTAATGAATAACAATATTTATGGTATGACTGGAGGGCAGTACTCGCCCACAACCCCCAAGCATGAGTTTGGAACTACTGCACCGTATGGAAACTTAGACAGACCTTTTGATATTGCAGGGCTTGCCTATGGCGCAGGGGCTTCCTATGCCGCTCGTGGAAGTGCATATCACGTGCAGCAGACTATCAGCCTAATCCAGGAGGGTATTAGACATAAAGGTTTCTCTATTATTGATGTGGCCTCTGTTTGCCCAACTTATTATGGTAGAAAGAATAAGAAGGGTAGTGCCGTGGATATGCTCAAGTGGCAGAGGGATAATATGATTCCAGCTGAAAAGGCTGAGAAAATGAATCCAGAGGAACTTAAGGGAAAACTTATTGTGGGACTTTTGCGACAGACTCAGTATACAGAATTTACCTATGCTTATGACCAGTTGATTAAGCGGCTTTATGAGGAGAAAGAAAACAATGAGTAAAGAGCATGAGATTAAGCAGGAACTCAGACTTGCCGGAAGTGGCGGACAGGGAGTTATTTTGGCTTCAGTTATTATTGCAGAGGCTGCTCTTCTTTCTGGTATGAAGGTTGCCCAGAGCCAGTCTTATGGCCCGGAGGCAAGAGGCGGTTCTTGTAAGGCTGAAGTGGTTGTTTCTCCTCAGGAGATTGGTTTTACAAAGGTTCAAAAACCTTCCTTTTTGATGGCTCTAACTCAAAAGGCACTGGATACCTATAAAGGAGATCTTGCTCCAGGCTGTTTAGTACTTATTGATAACTCTCTTGACGCACCTACAGATTTAGAAGGTCATGAAGTAATCAGTGTCCCAATTCTTGAAACTGCACGAAAAAAAGTAGGTAAACAGCAAACTGCGAACATTGTTGCTGTTGGCTGTATTTGTAAACTTTTAGGCATTGGCAGTAAGAAAAATGTTGCTAAAGCGGTTATGATGCATGTTCCAAAAGGTACAGAAGCCTTAAATGAGAAGGCCCTGGAAGAGGGTTTTAATTTGGTTAAAGCTGAACAAAAGCAGGGGGCGGAAAAGTGAAAATTCATGAGTATCAGGCAAAGGAACTTTTAGCCTCCTACGGGGTGGCTGTTCCAGGTGGTCTACTTGCCACAAACGTAGAGGAAGTAGTTGAGGCAACAAAGACCTACTGCCCCTGTGTGCTTAAGGCTCAGGTGCACTCTGGCGCTAGAGGAAAAGCGGGCGGGGTTAAGTTTGTTAAGACTCCAGAAGAGGCCAAGGAAGTAGCCTCCAGGATGTTTGGAATGACGCTGGTTACAAGACAGACGGGACCTGAGGGGAAGGTTGTCAAAAAAATCCTAGTTGCACAACCGGTGGAGATTAAACGTGAGTTTTACTTAAGCCTTACCACTAGCAGTGAGACTGCGGGGCTTGTGATTGTTGCCTCTGCTGATGGCGGTATGGAAATTGAAGAGACTGCAAAGACTCACCCAGAGCGCATTGCTCAGATTCCACTTTCTGTGGTAAGCGGCTTTAGGACCTACGAGGGTATCCAGGTTGCAAAGGCTCTAGGCCTGACTGGTGACCTTCAGAAGGAACTGATAGTCATGCTCAAGGCCTTCTATAAACTCTATGTGGAAAAGGATTGCTCTCTCATAGAAATCAATCCGCTGGTGGAGACTGCTGACGGACATTTACTTTGCCTGGATGCCAAGATTAATTTTGACGATAATGCACTTTTCCGCCATCCGGAGTTGGCCGCTCTTAGAGATATTGAGCAGGAAGATAAGAAGGAATATCAGGCTTCTTTGTTTGATCTTAACTATGTTTCCCTAGAGGGGGACATTGGTTGTTTGGTAAACGGAGCGGGCCTTGCTATGGCAACCATGGATATCATTAAGAATTTTGGTGGAAATCCTGCTAACTTCTTGGATGTTGGCGGTAGTGCTACTACAGAGCGTGTTAAGGCTGCCTTTGAGATTCTGCTTTCAGATCCAAAGGTTAAAGTCATCTTTATCAATATTTTTGGTGGAATCATGAAGTGCGATATCATTGCCCAGGGCGTGGTTGAGGCTACAAAAGAGATTGGAGTAAAGATTCCTATTGTGGTGCGTCTAGAAGGAACGAATGTCCAAAAAGGCGAAGAAATCATAAAAAATTCACAGTTACCTATCATTCAGGCTATTGATATGGCAGATGGAGCCAGAAAGGCAATTGCTGCTGCCAAGGCTGGGAGGAACTAAATGAGCATTTTTGTTGATAAAAATACAAAGGTTATTGTTCAGGGTATAACCGGTAAGCAGGGAGCCTTCCATACTCAGCAAATGTTGGAATATGGTACCAAGATTGTTGGTGGTGTTACCCCTGGTAAGGGGGGACAGGAGCTTTGCGGAGTGCCGGTTTTTGATACCGTCAAAGAAGCAGTTGAAAAGACTGGCGCTAATGCTTCTGTAATTTATGTTCCCCCAAAGTTTGCCACAGATTCAATTTTGGAAGCCGTAGATGCACAAATTCCACTTGTGGTTTGCATAACTGAAGGTATTCCTATTATGGATATGGCTATGGTTAAGCATTATCTAGAGGGAACTGGCACCAGACTCATTGGACCCAACTGTCCAGGCATTATTACTCCAGGTCAGTGCAAGATTGGTATTATGCCAGGCTATATTCATAAACCTGGGCATGTGGGAATAATCTCTCGTTCTGGCACGTTGACTTATGAGGCGGTCAAGCAACTGACAAATAAAGGAATAGGACAGTCTACCGTCATTGGTATTGGCGGAGATCCAATCAGAGGGACTAGTTTCCTGGAGGCACTTAAGGCTTTTGAGGCAGATTCTGATACCTATGCCGTGGTGATGAATGGTGAGATTGGTGGCTCAGGAGAAGAAGAGGCGGCTGAGTATATTGCAAACTATATGACTAAGCCGGTGGCTGCCTTTATTGGCGGGCAGAGTGCTCCTGCTGGTAAGCGAATGGGACATGCTGGTGCCATTGTTTCTGGCGGAAAGGGCACTGCAGCTGGCAAGATTGCTGCCTTGCAGGCTGCTGGTGTAGTGGTGGCTATGACCCCAGATAAGATTGGAGATGCACTGGTAGAGGCCATTAAGAAGAAAGGCCTGGATCTGGATAAGTTTACCAAGGAAGAGTTTACCAAGGAAGAGTTTACCAAATAATCAAAATAATCATCTGTAATTTCATTCTTTTCAGCTACTGCAGTTTGCTCTATAATGGGTCTGTCCTATGAGACATATAGGAGACTTGTAATGAGACACGGTTTCATCAAGGTTGCTACGGCAACCCCTTCAATTAAGGTAGCAGACTGCAGCTATAATGCTGAAAAGATTCTTTCTCTAGTTAGAGACGCTCACGAAGAAGGGGTGCACCTTCTCGTTTTCCCTGAGCTTTGCATTACGGGCTACACCTGTCAGGATCTCTTTTTCCAGCAGGCGCTGATTGAAAATGCCAAAGAATGTGCAATTAAGGTTGCAACAAACGTACCTAAAAACATGGTCGTTGTCTTTGGTTGTCCTGTAGAATTTAGGGGCAAACTACATAATTGCGCCATTGTTGCCTCTGCAGGCAAGGTCTTGGGCATTGTCCCAAAAATCAACATTCCAAACTATCAGGAATTCTATGAAGCCAGATGGTTCACCCCCGCGCTTCCCAACGAAGAACTCATTGAATTTGGAGACGACAGGGTCTACATGGGCGGAAAACTCATCTTCACCTGCAATCAGGTGCCTTACTTTAGGCTTGCCTGTGAGGTCTGCGAGGACTTGTGGGTGCCTAATCCGCCAAGCGTCAACCATGCCATCAACGGTGCCACCGTCATTGCAAACATGTCAGCAAGCGACGAGGTAGCCGGCAAGAGCAACTATCGCTACAACCTCGTCTCTGGTCAAAGCGCGCGCCTCATATGCGGTTATGTTTATGCCGATGCCGGTGCGGGGGAAAGTACCACAGACCTAGTCTTTGTTGGTAACAACATGATTTGCGAAGACGGCAACTGTCTTGCAAGTCACACCATGCAACCCGATAAGCTGTTGATTACAGAGTTGGACTTGCAACGCCTTGAGCACGAAAGACGCATTCGTAATACGTTTGTTACCACCAACGATAAAGAATACAGATACATTGGTTTTGACATTGAACTAGGAGAAACTCCTCTTACAAGAGAAGTGGATAGTCATCCGTTTATTCCTTCAGATCCTGTTGAAGCAGACAAACGTTACGAAGAAATCTTGACGCTTCAGGCCCTTGCACTAAAACAGAGAATGCTCCATACGGGGTGCAAAACAGTGGTTCTGGGGGTTTCTGGGGGCTTGGATTCAACGTTAGCTCTTATTGCCATAGTCAGGACCTTTGATATGATGGGTCTGGATAGAAAGAACATCCTTTGCATTACCATGCCTTGCTTTGGTACTACGGCAAAGACCAAAAGCAACGCCGTGCTTTTGGCTGAAAGCTATGGCTGCAGCGTCAAGACCATTGATATTTCCAAGGCGGTTTTGCAGCATTTTGAAGACATTGAGCAGGATCCAAATAAGTATGATGTTGCCTATGAGAACTCCCAGGCAAGAGAAAGAACCCAGGTGCTTATGGATTATGCCAACAAATGCGGTGCAATGGTTATTGGTACCGGAGACCTCTCAGAACTGGCTTTGGGCTGGGCAACGTACAATGGAGATCATATGTCAATGTACGGCATAAACGCCTCTGTTCCTAAGACCCTTGTTCGTAAACTGGTGGATTATACTGCACGACTTACCAGTAACCTGGTACTTGCGGATACTCTTAAGGCTATTTTGGACACTCCAATTAGTCCTGAACTTATTCCAGGAAAGCAGGAAACTGAGGACTTTGTTGGTCCTTATGAACTGCACGATTTCTTTATTTACAACGTACTCAGATGGGGCAGCTCTCCGTCTAAGGTCTTTAGACTTGCAAAATATGCTTTTGACAACCAGTATACCGAGGATGTAATATTAAAATGGCTTAGGGTTTTTTACAGACGCTTCTTCTCTCAGCAGTTTAAGCGCTCCTGTTTGCCTGATGGTCCAAAGGTGGGTTCTGTAACTCTTTCTCCAAGAGGAGATTGGAGAATGCCAAGTGATGCCTGCGTGAAGACCTGGCAGGAAGAACTTGAGCAAAATTTTTGATTTTTTGTAACCTTTGATAATAGTTTGTTGTTAATGGTTATAGCCTGACGAAAGAAGGGTACGAAAAGAAATTTTCAGGAGTAAAAAATGAAAAAGGTTTTAACAATTCTTGTTCTTGCAGCTTTGATTCCTGCCTGCGTGTTCGCTAGCAGTTTATTTGGCTTCTCAGCTGGTATAACCGCTGCTTACCAGAAGGCAGATGTTGGTGCTGCAACCGCTGGTGATATTGATGTTAAGGGTGTGAAATGGGAAGACTTCAAGTATGGTATTGATACAGACCTTAAGATTGCTTTTATTGACGTTAATGCAAAGAGTTTTATTGCTAAGACTGAAGCAGATGAAAGCGTACTTAACGGTATTATTTCCGCCAACGTTGCTGTAGATCTTGCTTTTGTGAGAGTTAAGGCTGGTCTTGGTTATCAGTATGCTTACAATATGGCTGCAAAGACTTTCAGCTTTGGTAACGGTACTAGCGTAGATTCTTTTGAGAACTTTAAGGCTGCTCAGTTTGATATTTACACTGGAGTTGATGTAAAGCTTGGTTCCGTTATTATTGGTGTTTATGCAACTCTTCCAACCAGTGTTTCCATTGAGAAGAATAACTGGAATGAACTTATTCCTACAATCCAGGACAACTGGCAGAAGGCACAGTTTGGTCTTTCATTTGGATATTCCTTCTTCTAAGATTGACGGTTGTTAAAAAAAAGGGCTGCAAGACAATTTGCAGCCCTTTTTATTGGCTTTTTTATAGGCAAATGTATATAATTGCTTTGAGGTGAGTTGGATGTTCAAAGGTAAAACCTTTATTGCTCTTATTCTTTTAATTTCTGCGGTTTTGTGTCCGTTGTGGTCACAGTCTATTTTTTCTACCAGCGCAGGAGTTAATTTAAGTTATTCGCAGGATAGCTTAACACCTTCTACTGGTACTTTTGAATTTAATCCGGATAATATTGCCGTTGGTCTTGAGCTTAGATCAAATATAACTTATTTCCAGCTGGATGCCGTTGGAGAAGTATCGGTGGTGGATTCCAAGACGTTGCTATTCTCTGGCATTCTTTCTGCTGGGGCTTCTGTAGAGATTCTTTCTCTTGCAAAGATTGGACTAACGTTTGGTCCTAGAATAGCTTATGTATATACAAGCGACGCCAGTACTATTAAGGATGAAAGTATTGATAAGATATCTAACGGAAAGAACTTCCTTGAGGCTATTAAGGATGGTCCGGTTCATGTTAGATTGATGGTGGATATTTTTGCAGGACCTGTAATTACCGTTGGTGCTGCCTATACTATTCCAACTGATTTTACAATGGGGAAAGGCAACTGGAAGGAGCTGCTTCCAAATGCTGAATCCTTTGAAAAAGGTCAAATTTCTTTCTGCGTTCAGATGAAATTGTTTTAACAAATAGGAGCTTGAGGTTATGTCAAAAGCAGGTAGAAAAATATCGGGTTTTTTCACGGCAATGATTATTGCAATCATTAGTTTTTTTGTTATTTTCTTTTTCTTTTCCGATGTTTCCGAGCGGATTTTTGGCGTAAGTTTCAAGAACTCTCCTGAACTTACCAAGAAGGCTACAGAGCTAGCGAATCAGATTTCAGATACTGTTACTGAAAAGGTCTCTGATGCAGTTGACGATGCTCTAGACAAGATAAACTAGGGAGTTTTTATGAACTCTGAAAGTAACACCCACAAAAAGGTCTTTATTGTTGACGGCTATGGTCAAATTTACAGATCTTATTTTGCCTTCATTACCAATCCGCTGAAGGATAAAAAGGGCAACAACGTCTCAGCAATTTTTGGTTTTTTCAACATAATTATGATGCTAATCAGACAGTACAATCCGGACTATCTGATTGTAGCCATGGACTCCAAGGGCAAGACTTTCCGCCATCAGATGTATGATCAGTACAAGGCCAACCGCGACAAGACGCCTGAAGACCTACATGCACAAATTCCCGTAATTGAACAAATCCTGGACGCCATGAAAATTCCTCACTATGCCCAGGTAGGCATGGAGGCCGATGACATTGTGGCTACCATATGTAAAAATGCTCAAGCCTGCGGTCTTGATTGTGTAATGGTCACAGGGGACAAGGATTTACTTCAACTGGTACGTAACGGAGTGTCTGCTCTAAGACCACCTAGGAAGGGGGAACATGAGTATAAACTGTGTGCAAAGGCTGAGGTAAAAGAGCTCTTTGGGGTTGAACCGGAGCAGATTGTAGATTACCTGACAATTTTGGGTGATTCTTCAGACAATGTCCCAGGAATTGATGGAATAGGTGAAAAAGGGGCTGTTAAGCTGCTTACAGAGTATCGTTCTTTGGAAGAGGCCTATAAAAATATCGGGTTGATGACAAAGTCGATGCAGGCAAAACTGGAGGCTGCAAAAGACCATCTGCAGTTGTCGCACGACTTGATTGTGCTCAAGGATGACCTGTTCTCATTAGAGGAAAAAGATTTTGAGCAGTTTACAACTTTAGGCATTGATTGGGCACGCGGGGTGGCGCTGTTTGAGGAAATTGGTGCAGATAAGTTGGCAAAAAGTGCTGCAAAATTTATGGGCGGTGAAGTTGCACAGCCGGTTGCCCAAGCAGAGGAAGAAAAGCCAGTAGAGCCAGCTAAAAAAGGCGAATATAGGGCAATTACAAGTGCAAAAGAGCTGGAAAAAGCCTTAAGTGAGATTGTAGACCAGAGCGTGGTGGCTTTTGATTTGGAGACCACCAGTGCAGATGACATGAAGGCAACGCCAGTTGGATTTTCGTTTACGGATAAGGCTTGCCAGGCTTATTATGTGCCGCTTGTTGCCTTTGGAACGCGCTATATTGAAGATCCTGAGGCCAAGGCAATTTTGTCAAAGCATTTGGGCAGGTTTAAGCTGATTGGGCAGAATATTAAATATGACTTGAAAGTGTTGCGCAGGTGGGGTGTAGAGGGCGTGCATCCGTATGCCGATACCATGCTCATGGCGTGGCTGGTGGATTCTGCGGCAAACCGATACAACTTGGATGATTTAGCCAAACAGTATTTGAATTATACCACCATCAGGTACGAGGAAGTGGTCTCTCAAGGGCAGCTTTTTAGTGATATAAATCTTGATACTGCCGTAAAATATGGGGCAGAGGATAGTGATATTACCTTGCGGCTATACGAGGTCTTACTTCCTAAGCTTCAGGCGCTGAAACTGGACACGCTTCTTTTTAATTTAGAAATGCCCTTGGTGGAAATTCTTTGCAGTATGGAACTTGAGGGCGTTCTTTTGAAGCCTAGCCGGCTTGAGAGCTTTAGATCTGACCTTGAAGCGGAGATTTCTGAGGTGCAAAACTCCATTTTTACCCTCTGTGGCAAGGCTTTTAATCTTAACTCTCCAAAGCAGTTACAAGAGATCTTGTTTGTGGATAGAAATCTTCCAACTGGCAAGAAAACCCACAGCGGGTTTTCCACTGATTCTGATGTTTTGGAAGAACTTTCTGCCTCAACAGAGGATCCGGTTCCTCCTCTAATTTTGCGTTACAGGATGCTCAATAAACTTTTGACCACCTATGTTCTGACTTTGCCTTCCTTGATAAATGAAAAAACGGGGAGAATTCACACCTCCTTCTTCCAGACGGGAACGGCTACTGGAAGACTTTCCAGTAAGAATCCTAATTTGCAGAATATTCCAATTAGAACAGAGGAAGGTAGAAAGATAAGAGATGCCTTTGTTCCTAAAGAAGGCTGTGTGTTTATGTCGGCGGACTACTCTCAGATTGAGCTGGTGGTGCTGGCACATATTTCTGAAGATAAGAATCTCAGAGAGGCTTTTCTTGCCGGCGAAGACATCCATAAGGACACGGCTGCAAAGATTTTTAAAATTTTCCCAGAGATGGTCACTGCCCAGCAAAGAAGGGTTGCTAAGACCATAAACTTTGGAATTATGTATGGAATGTCGGCTTTTAGGCTATCAAAAGACCTTAAGATTTCCCGTAACGAGGCAAAGAAATTCATTGATGTTTACTTTGAAGAGTACAGTGGAGTGAAAAACTTTATTGAGCAGGTGAAGACTCAGGCCAAGAAGGATGGCTATGTGCGTACTGCGTTAGGACACCTTCGCTACATTCCTGAGATGCAATCTTCTAATAAGACGGTTTTGGCTGGGGCTGAAAGAATTGCCGTTAATACCATCATTCAGGGTACTGCTGCTGAGATTATGAAACTGGCTATGATTTCTACTTCAAGGGCAATAGAAGAGACGGGACTTAAATCCAAGATTCTTCTGCAGGTGCATGATGAAATGATTTTTGAAGTACCTCTTGAGGAAGTGGAGCAGATGACAACTCTTGTTCGTTCCTGCATGGAAAAGGCTTATAAACTCAGTATTCCTCTTAAGGTTGGACTTGAAACGGGTTCCAGCTGGGGAGAGATGCACTAATGTTTGTTGGACTTGTGGGTAAAAGTTGTAGTGGCAAGAACTACGTTGGAAAACTCCTTGAGCAAAAAGGTTATGAAGTGTGGGACTTAGACGTGCTTTGTCATGACGCCTTGGAGCAGGAGGAAAATATCCAAAAGGTGGAGCAGGTCTTTGGCTCGCAGGTGCTTGAAAACGGGGCTGTTTCTAGAAAGGCACTTGGACAGATTATTTTTGAGAAACCGGAAATGCGCTCAAAACTGGAAAACCTTCTTTATCCCTGGTTGATAAAGAAAGTTGCTTTACAAGAAACGCTGCAGCCACAGGCTGTGGTTTTCCTAAATGGTGCCTTGCTAAGGCGTGCGGGGCTGGACTCTTATTGTAATTTTGTGGTTTATGTGGATGCTCCTTATGAGGATAGACTCAAGCGTGCACTTGTAAGAGATGGGGTTACTGAAACCTCTTTTGCAAAGCGAGAAGCGGCTCAAGAGGATGTAGATTTCAGAAATAACCAGTATAAGGCTCCAATTTTAGTGATAAATAACGGTAACGAGACCAAAAATCTTGAACTAATTAGACAAATAAATATTATATGTGATAGAATAAGTACTATATTCAAAAAGGGGAATGAGGACAATGAAGAAAAATAAGATCATTCTACTTACAATTTTGATAATGCTCGTCATCTACTGTGGCGCTGTTATTTTTGTTACCAAGCCAGAAGGCTTTGACGTTAGTAGTCTGTTTGCCTATTCTGCTACTATGACAGAGGAAGATAAGGCTTCTCTTAAGACTGAGATTAAGTCAGAGCTCAAAGAGGAAGTCAAGGCAGAGCTGAAGGCTGAACTTCTCTCTGAACTTAATGCTTCTGTTGATGCTGCTGTTGAAACTGCTGTTGAAACTGCTGTTGAAGAGAAGGTTAATGCTACTATTGCTTCCCTTGAAGCCAAAATTGCTCAGGCTAAGGAAGAATTGGAGAACAAACTTAAAGAAGAGTTGGCTTCTGTTGAGTCTACACAGACAGTAGAGCAGGCACTTGAGACAGTGGAGGTTGATCTTCAGGCACTTGCCGCTGAATTGTATACAACCTATAAGGAAGATTTGGTCTCCTCCCTCACGGATGAAATTTTGAAGGCAGTCCTTGCTCAGCTCCCAGAAGAGCCTGAAGTTGAGCCTGTTGCAGAACAGCCAGTAGAGCAACCTGTTGCAGAACAGCCAGCTGTAGAAGAGCAGCCAGCTGAGAATGCTGAAGAACCTGTTGCTGAACCTGAGGCTGAGAAGGCAGAAGAACCTGTTGTAGAACAGCCTGTAGAAGAGCCAGTTGCTGAGCCTGCTGAAGAAGCAGTTGAGGCTCAGGTAGAAGAGATTCTTAACAACATGACAGCTGAAGAGAGAGCGTCAATGTCTAAAGAACAGTATGATGCTCTTAGAGAACAGGTTAGAAACGAGCAGATTGAAGATATCCTTTCAAAGCTCAACTGATACTTAACTGATAAAAATTACTGCGGATCTGTTAAGATTCTGTAGTCTCCATCGGGGGTCCTGAATTTCCAGGACCCTTTTTCTTTGTCTGGCTCTTCTTCTATGTAGGAGCCACAAAGGGGCACCTTTCCGCCTCCCTGTGGAAGGTCTGCGCAGTAGTTGGGCATTGCAAGCCCAGATAGACGGCGTCTTAGTTCTCTTTCAATTTCCATTCCACGTCTCAGAGGAACTCTGAAGTCTGCAGTTCCAGTTACCATGTCTCCTTGAAAAAGGTAGTAGGGCTTGATGCGGTTAAAAAGCAGATTATTGCAGAGCTCTTCAAGGGTATCGGGATTATCGTTGACTCCGCGTAGGAGGACCGTTTGGTTGAGGGCGGGGATTCCTGCATCTACGAAGCGAGAGACGGCTTGTATGCTTTGGGCGGTGATTTCGCGTGGGTGGTTGAATTGAGTGAGCAGGTAGAAGGGGGCGCTGTTGTGTTTTTTGAGCAGGTCCACCAATTCTTGCGTGATGCGGGTTGGCTGGGAGACGGGATAGCGCGTGCAAAGCCTAATAATTAGGCGTGGACTTGCCTTGCGAAGGGTGGTGATGAGGTAGTCCAGTTGCTCGTTGGAGAGCGTAAGGGGGTCGCCACCGGTGATGAGGATTTCCCTAACTTCCTTGTGTTGGGCAAGATAGCTGGCTGCTTTTTGGATGTCTTCTTTGCTGGCGGGGCCTAAAAGGTTTCCGGTGAAGCGACGCCTGAAGCAGTGTCGGCAGTACATGGGGCAGAGGTCTGTGGCAAGAAAGGCAACGCGATTGGTATACCTGTGGATGAGGCGCTCTGTCTTGCTATGCGGAACTTCTGCCAGTGGGTCATCGCTTTCAGTGCTGGCTTGAAGGTTCTCTTTTGCAGTAGGCACCACCTGACGCCGTAGCGGGTCCCTGGGGTCGTTAGGGTCAATGAGAGCTAGATAGTGCGCCGTAATGCTTAGGGGCACGCTAATTGGGCTTTCGTGCCACGCCAACTCCTCTTGCGTGAGATTGAGATAAGCCTTGAGCTCCTCCATGGAATGAATGTCTTTCATGTCCTGCCTCTTTTGGGTGTTTTAATGAGGTTTTTGCAAAACCTCTGATAGCCCGATAAAAATTAAGGCTGTCGCATTTGCAACAGCCCTAAACAAACAAAAGTGGTCAATTAGCCATTGACTCTTTCAAGATATTCCTTTGTTTCTGTGTTTACGCGAATCTTTTCACCCTGCTTGATGAAAATTGGAACACGAACTCTGAGACCAGTTTCTGTTGTGACATACTTGGTTGCACCCTGAACGGTGTCTCCCTTGATAGCTTCTTCAGCTTCTGCAACAAGGTAAACAACCTTTGAAGGAATCTGGATGTCAAGAATCTCATCAGAATAAACGGTGCATCTGTAGGTTTCACCATCCTTCATGAGATACTGATAATCTGGGAAGTTTGCCATTGGAACTTCAAGTTCTTCATAGTTGTCAACATTCATCATGTGGAAGTTTTCACCATCATTGTAGGTGTACTGGAAGTCCATCATCTCAACATTGATATCTTCAGCGTTGTCCTGGCTCTTCATGGTCTCCTGGAGAACTTGTCCAGTTGAAGGGCTCTTGAGCTTAAGTCTGACAAAGGCAGAACCTTTTCCAGGGTTTACGAACTCACGGTCAATGCAAATAAATGGCTGACCCTTAATTAACAATGCTGTACCTTTATCAATCTGTCCAGCTTTGATCATAGTTAATCACCTCTTGTGTACGAATAGAATTACAAATTTATAGCAAAAATTATGTTATCACTAAATAGTGGCTTTAATCAATATAGGGAATTCCCTCAATTAAGATGAGGCTTTTCATAACCCTCTATTCCAATACAAGGGTTAAAGCATTAGAATCAAGAATATGAAAGTAGATAAAGAAGTAATAAAAGCCAGAAGCCAGCTTTACAGTTCAATCAGAGAATTTTTTAATAAAAGAAATTATTTGGAAGTTGAGACCCCAACTTTATCTTCAGATCTTATTCCTGAAGCCACCATTGATAATTTTGGCACTACCTTTATAAATGAATTTCAAGGCAGCCGTGAATTATATATGATTCCAAGTCCTGAAGTTTTCATGAAAAAACTAATTGCCCACGGAAGTGGCTCAATTTACCAGATTTCAAAATGCTTTAGAAACTGCGAGCAAATTGGAGATATTCACAATCCTGAATTCTCAATGTTGGAATATTACACTGTAGATTTTGATGAAATGGACTCAATTAAGTTAACAGAAGAATTTCTCAAAGAAACGGCCCTTTCTGGCTGCCCTCAAAGCGTTTTAAACCCCTTTGAAATCCTAACCGTTCGTGAGGCTGTGGCAAAATATGCAAATGGCACGGACTTGGATAAACTGCAAAATCCAAAAGACCTAAGAGCTCAAGCGGAGAAGTTAGGTCTTCCAATTCCAGGACCTGAAAGTTGGGATGACACCTTTAATCGTATCTTCATCAACTTCGTAGAACCAAATCTTCCTACGGACCACCCGGTGTGCCTGATGGATTATCCAAAACAGATAGAATGTCTAGCCGAGCAAAAGGGCAACTATAGACGCCGTTGGGAGCTATACATCAATGGCATTGAAGTTGCAAACTGCTACTTGGAAGAACGGGAAGTTCAAACGGTAAGGGATTACTACGCAAAGGAATACCAGAAACTTCTAAAACTAAGAGCAAACACTGGAAAAGTAATTCCAGATATTGACAATACTTTTGCTGACATCTTTGAAACTTTCCCAAAATGCTCGGGAGTTGCTATGGGTTTAGACAGACTTCTCATGGCGGAAACTGGTAAGAAGAACATCAATGATGTGCTGACCTTTCCTTTTTAGCTACAAAAACAAGCCCAAGATGAATGAAGGCTGTTTTGCAAAAGCCTCTACTATTAAACGTTAATGTTTGGGCTAGTAGTAGCTGACGGTGTTATCTTTTTCTAGCCGTTCTAGCCTTTTTCTAGCGGTTCATGTGGTTCTAGTGGTTCATGCGGTTCTAGTGGTTCATGTGGTTCTAGCTGTTCATGGGGTTTTTAATTCTAGAAATAAGAAGTTCTAGAAGTGTTAGAAGGGTTAGAAGTGCTAGAAGGGTTAGAAGTGCTAGAAGCGTTAGAAGGGTTAGAAGTACTAGAAGTACTAGAAGTGCTAGAAGCGTTAGAAGGGTTAGAAGTGTTAGAAGTACTAGAAGTGCTAGAAAACGACTAGAAAATAAAGGCTAAGGAACAGGTTTTATAGTAAATCTATGATATTGCTTTTAAACCGCAAGGCTGAGCGGCGCACTTCATTTTGCATAAACGTAGATAATTCGTTATAATCAAGGGCTATGAATTCCTACGATACTGACGACATTATTTTTGCTCTGGCTACTCCCTGGGGAAAGAGTGCTATTGCTGTGGTACGCACAAGCGGTGCAGGGTGTATCAAAGCCCTAAAAGGGGTGTTTTCTGCTTACAGCAAAATAGAAAAATGTTCGTCAAACTATGCCGTTTATGGTCATTTGAAGGACTTGAACGGACAGCCTATAGATGACGTGGTTATCACTGTCTACAAGGATGGTCATGGTTATACCGGAGAAGAGGCCATGGAAATCTCCTGTCATGGAGGATTGCAGGTGCTTAAAGCTGTCTTGGCCTTACTGCCAAAACTTGGCTTTAGAAAGGCTCTTCCTGGAGAGTTTACTCTTAGGGCTTTCTTGCATGAAAAAATGGATTTAACCAGGGCTGAAGCAGTAGAAGAGCTCATTGATGCTCAGGGAAGAACTGGACAAATAATGGCCTTAAACCGTTTAAGTGGTTCACTTTTTAATAGAATAGTGCAAATTAAGGACATTCTTTTGTCTATTATGAGTACTGTGGAAGTTCAGCTGGACTATTCAGAAGATGAGATTGGTGAAAATCTAGACTTTCCTATTGAGGACTTGAACAGAGCTCTAGAGGCGCTTACAAAAATTAAGCTCTCCTACAAAGCAGGTAAGTTATACTCTCAGGGAGCAAGAGTGGTTTTAGCTGGCCCTTCCAATGCTGGAAAAAGCTCGCTTTTTAACTTCTTCTTAAAGGAAGACCGTTCAATTGTCAGTGCTACAAAGGGAACTACCAGAGACTTTATTGAGGCTCAGTGCACCATTGACGGCATTCCGGTAAGATTGTATGACACAGCAGGCTTCAGAGATGCTTCTCAGGTAAATGTTGACGAAGTGGAACTGGAAGGCATGAACCGCTCTCGTTCTTTGTTAGAGGCTGCAGAGGTTATTGTGTACCTCAAGGAGCCTGGGATAGAAACAGAGAAGAACGCTGAAGAGAAGGCCTTACTTTCAGATTCCCGTTGTATTGTGGTTGAAAGCAAGCATGACCTTGATCCTGCAAGGGTAGCCTCAAAGGAGGTGGTTCAGCTTTCCTGCGTTACAGGGGAAGGTTTTGATACGCTGTGTTCTCGTATTGTTGCACAGCTTACCCAGGATATTCCTCAGCCTGGCGAAGAGAGCCTTGTTATTCAAAGTGAAAGACAAAGAGAAAACCTTGAACGCTGCATTGACGCTCTTAATGCTGCTAAAAGCGCCCTAGCTATAGACCTCCCGCTAGACCTGGTTTCAATGGATCTTCAGGAGGCTCTAGAAGCCCTTGGAGAGCTGACGGGAGAGGTTACCACGGACGATATTTTGGATAAAATCTTTGGCTCGTTCTGCGTGGGTAAATAAAGTAATTAATTGGAGTAAATGAAAATATGGATTATGAGGTTGTGGTAATTGGTGGAGGTCATGCGGGCATTGAGGCCTGTCTTGCCAGCGCCAGAATTGGCTTTAAAACGTTGCTTATAACACAAAGTCTGGATGCAATAGGGCGCCTTTCCTGTAACCCTGCAGTAGGGGGTCTTGCCAAAGGAAATCTAGTCAGAGAAACCGATGCCCTTGGGGGCCAAATGGGGCTTCTCATAGACCAGACCCTGATTCAGTTTCGTATTCTAAACCGCAGACGCGGACCGGCGGTGCAGGCTCCTCGTGCCCAAGCCGATAAATTTTCCTATTCCCGCTTGGCAAAGGAGACTCTTGAAGCCCAGAGCAACCTAAACCTCTTTATGGATACCGTTGTGGATTTGCTTACAGAACAAAACGGAACTGGCATCCCCAAGATTTGCGGGGTGAAGACCCAAAGAGGCTGGGAAATAAGTGCAAAGGCGGTAGTTCTCACCACTGGAACCTTTATGAACGGAAGAATCTTCATTGGAGAATATGATCACAGTGCAGGGCGTCTTGGAGAAGAGGCTGCCTTAGGCCTTGGAGATGCTCTAAGAGAGAAGGGCTTTAACGTGGGAAGACTTAAAACCGGAACCCCTGCAAGAATTCTAGCCAGCAGTTTGCATTTTGATGAGATGGAACGCCAGGATGGAGATGAAGAGATTGTGCCCTTTAGCTTCATGCACGAGAGCCTAGAAAGGCCAAAGGTGCCCTGCTGGATTACCTATACCAACGAGAATACTCATAACATCATTAGGGCTAACATGCATCGGTCTCCTCTTTATGGAGGAAAGATTGTAGGGAAGGGTCCTAGATACTGTCCGTCTATTGAGGACAAGGTTGTGCGTTTTCCAGACAGAAACAGACATCAGATTTTTGTTGAACCGGAGGGAATTGGGACTCAGGAAATGTATTTGAATGGGCTTTCTACTTCTCTACCTGAGGATGTTCAGCATGCAATGATTCATTCTATTGCTGGTCTTGAAGATGCGGTGATTATGAGGCCAGCCTATGCTGTTGAGTATGATTATCTTGACCCGCTACAACTCAGGCAATCCCTTGAGTCTAAAGTAATTGAAGGTCTTTTTATTGCAGGTCAAACCAATGGTACCAGCGGCTATGAAGAGGCTGCCTGTCAAGGCCTAATGGCGGGCATCAACGCCTGTCAGAAGCTGAAGGGTGAGGCTCCTTTGATTCTGGATAGAACTGAGGCTTACATTGGCGTGCTTATTGATGACCTGGTTACAAAGGGCACTAAAGAGCCTTACAGAATGTTCACAAGCAGGGCTGAATATCGTCTAAATCTCAGACACGATACTGCAGATGAAAGACTTACGGCAAAGGGGTATGCGGTTGGACTTGCAACAGAGCAGAGACTGGAACTTTTACAGAAGAAAACCAGTCAAATGGAAAGCCTGCAGGATCTCATAAGGCATAGGGGCTATCTTAATGTTAACGCTCTTGAGAGTCTAAAGCGCCCAGAAGTTAGCATGGAAGATCTACAGACGGTAATACCTGAGATTTCAGAATATCCCAAGAGCGTAAGACTGCAGCTGGAGCTTAAGATTAAATACGATGGCTATATTAAGCGGCAGGATAAGCAGGTGGATAGGTTTACCAAACTGGAGAGTATTCTTATTCCAGAAGACTTTGACTATGATCAGGTGGAGGGAATTTCTTCTGAGTCCAGAGAGAAGTTTAAGCTTATCAGACCTTCTTCTGTGGGACAGGCCTCAAGAATATCGGGCGTTAGGGTGAGTGATATCACCGTTCTGTTGGTGTATTTGAGAAAGTAGGAGGAGCTGTGGATTCAAGGCTTTTGGAACTGCTGGAAAGTGGAATAGCGCAGATCTATGGAAGTTCTGATGAGGTTTCCAATGAGGTTTTGGCAAAGCGCCTGAGTAAGTTCTATGATGAGATAGAACTGTTTAATCCTACCTATGCCTTAGTCAATGCCTCTGGGAAAGAACTGGTGGTAAGACATCTGTTAGACTGCCTTGCACCAGTGCCTTTGATAAGAAAACAACTTTCAGCAAGCAGTGGTTTGACGTCTCTTAAGGTGGCAGACCTTGGTTCTGGGGCAGGGCTTCCTGGAATTGTACTCGCAAGTGCCTGCCCAGATTGGGATTTTACCTTGGTAGAAAGAATGGGAAGACGGGCAGGTTTCTTGCGAAATACCCTTGCCGTGCTGGGACTTTCAAAGACCGTAGAGGTGCTTCAGCAAGACCTAACAATGGTCCAAAATCAATACAATGCCATAACTTTTAGGGCATTTAGGCCGTTTAAGGACATTATTTTTGATTTGAATAGAATTCTTCTACCTAAGGGAAAAGTCTTTGCCTACAAGAGTAGTGATGAGAATATTGAGCAGGAAATTCAGACAATTTGTACTCTTCTTCCAGAGGTTTTTAACGTAGAGGTGGTCTCTTACGAGGTGCCTTTCTGTGAGGCTAAACGTCAGCTTTTGATTGTTGAGAAAAAGTAGCAGTTTGGGTGACAGACAACAAGTAAAGTGCTATTATGTTTCTCGTATCGCGCGCGTGAGGTCTTAATGGGTACTAAGCAGGGTAAGAGGAAAAGCATTTTTTGGATTGTTCTCGTAATTCTTTTGACGCTACCTACAATGGCAGTTTGTGCTTTCCCTTATCTTCCTCTGACAGAAGGTTCTTTGCCTTATGCCCTAGCAAAAGGTCTGTATTCCCTGTTTGAAAGGTACATTAATTTTTTCCCTGCTGGAAATTATTCCACCTACGGACTTGCTCCGTTGGCGGCTTTTGCTCTTTTGGTTCTGCTTTCTACTTTAGCTGGTGCTGGAGTTTTTTCCTTCCTTCTCAAGACCGTTGCGTTTTATGCGTTGTACTTGATTTTTGCCTATTCCCAAGGGGGGGAGGGCTTTGAAATTGTTAAGGTGCTTCCAAGTTTTTATCCTTGGATGGCTCTTGGTGCTTTGTTAGTTTCCTGTTTGATTTTGATTTTTAGTTCTATTTCTAGACGAAAAAAAGAAAAACACGCTCATCAAAAAGTGCAAGAAGCGCAGAACGTACAGCCTGTACAAACGGAAACAGCGCAAGAGCCTGAGGTTCTTCAACAAGAGGCCAAAGAGCTTGAAGTTGAAAGTTTTGAAATGCAACCAGAAATTGCAAAGCCAAAGAGCACTGTCAGTTCAAAGGATGCTCTTAAGAGTCTTTCTGCCGTTTACGTTCCAGAGTTTGAAAAATTCCCAAATACGCTTAGTGCTTCCATCTTGAAACCTCACGCAGGGGTCACTATTTATGATGTGGTGGAAAAAGAAGCAGAGATTAAGAAGGCAGCTCAGGAGCAGAGAAGACTAGAGGAAGAGCGGCTGAAAAAGCTAGAAGAGGAACGGCAAAAGAGAAAGGCACTAGAAGAAGAACGTGCAAAAAAAGAGGCAGAGGCAGAAAAAAAGCGGCTTGAAAGTCTTTTTAAGCCTAGAACCCTTCTTAAGAGGCTTTCTGAGGACGCGGAGGCTGAAAAGAGCTTTTCTTCGTATCAGAAGACTGCTGCTGATGTAGATTATGGTCTTTCTGAAAAGAAGCCAGAGCCAGAAGAGGTAAATAAGCCTTACCAGATTCAGCCAGAGTATCATACGGTTCAGCCACAAAGACCAGTTCAGCCGGCTTATCAGTTCCAGGCTCCTCCTTCACAAATGATAAACCCTTATGCGGTGCAATTTCAGAGTCCGGTCACGCCGGAGACCGCACAGCCAGTACAACCAGCACAGTATACACAGCCAACACAGCCAGCACAGTATACACAGTCCGCACAGTATACACAGCCAGTACAACCAGTACAGTATACACAGCCCGTACAACCAGCACAG
>CAVISO010000013.1:24194-31663 GCA_963645435.1 Sphaerochaetaceae bacterium
CCAGCACAGCCAATACAGATGAGTACACAACCCACACAACCCACACAATCTGTGGCGTCTCAGGTGGAGGAAGTGCCGAGGAAATCGGTCTTTGAAGAAGAGGATAGAAAGTTGGAGCAGGAGGAGAGACCTGCTGTGCCTAGGGCGTCCTTCAAGGAGGAGGAGCTGCGGGCGCAAAGTGAGATGCAACAGCAACAGCGGCTTAGGGCTGAGGCTAAAAGTGCTGTGCAAAATGCAAATTCAGGTGCCGTACAGCGCCCAATGCAAGGTCATTTGTCACAAGTCCCGTATGAGCCGGAAGAAGAAGAGGTGGATGAAATGGAGTTTGAGAAGTCCAAGGCTGCTTTTGCAAGTGCTGGTTCCAGTTCTTCTGCAAGCAAGAACCTGCCGGATATAGATTACGTGTCTGGTGTTGCTGGCTTGAAGAGCAATAGGGATAATGGCTCTCACCTGATTGATGCAGACAAGTTTGTGTATCATCTGCCTCCAGAGACGCTGTTAAAGCATTATGAAGTCAGCGGCGAGGTTTGTGATGACGTTGAAAATGACCCTAATGGAAGAATAATTGTTGAGACCTTCAATGACTTCAATATTGGAATGCAATTGCTGCATATTCAGCATGGGCCTACTTTTACGTTGTATGAGTTGGCGTTGCAACGTGGCGTGAAGGTTTCAAAAGTAACTAACTATGCTGAAGATATTGCCATGAATTTGGCTGTGGCGAGCGTGCGTATTTTGGCGCCTATTCCTGGAAAGACGGCAATTGGTATTGAAGTGCCAAACAAGAAGCGCGATACCATTGGCTTTGATGTGATGATGGAGGCGCTTAAGGCTAAGCCGTACAAGATTCCTATGGTGCTGGGTAAGAATATTACCGGAGACAGCATTGTTATTGATCTGACCAAGACCCCGCATTTGCTGGTTGCTGGTACTACTGGCTCAGGTAAGTCCGTTTGTATAAACGGGTTGATTTGTTCTGTGCTGTTTACCAAGTCTCCAAAGGAAGTGCGAATGATTCTGGTGGATCCAAAGATGGTAGAACTATCGGTTTACAATGGGATTCCTCATTTGCTTACTCCTGTTATTACGGAGCCTAAGAAGGCGCTGAAGGCAATGAACTTCATTGTGGAGGAGATGGAGCGCAGAATGGCTTTGTTCTCCAGCGTTGGTGCCAAGAAGATTGAAGAATACAATGATAAGATTGTGGAAAAGAAGCTGGCTAGGGTGAAGCTGCCGTACATCATGGTAATTGTGGATGAGTTTGCTGATCTCATGCTTACCGTTGGAAAGGAACTGGAAGCCTCAATTAAGAGAATTACTGCACTGGCTCGTTTCTGCGGCATTCATCTGGTTTTGGCTACGCAGAGACCTTCTGTGGATGTTATTACTGGTATCATAAAGAGTAACATTCCAACCCAAATTGCTTTTGCCGTTTCCAACAGCCAGAACAGTAGAATCATCATTGATTCCAACGGTGCTGAAAAACTGCTTGGACGAGGAGACATGCTCTACAATAGTCCTGAGTCTAGAACTCCAAGCCGTATTCAGGGCGCATATATTGATTCGGAAATTGAAGAAGTGGTTTCTTTTGTAAAGACTCAGGGTGAACCTGATTACATAGATGATTCCTATTTTGAGGATGACGAGGATGAAGAGGATGAGGAGGAAGAAAGTGCTTCTTCCGCTTCTGAGGATATGTTCTCCAAGGCCTGGAAGATTGTTTCAGACAAGGGAGAAGCATCTGCCTCTTATTTGCAGAGACGGCTTAACATTGGCTATAATCGGGCCGCTAACCTGATTGAGCAAATGGAGGATGCCGGCTACATAGGACCTGCCAGAGGGTCAAAGCCTCGTGAAATTCTAAGATTCTATGGTTCCGACTGATTAAATTTGTAGGTGAGTATGAAATTTAGTGAATTGCCTCTACATGAGCAGGTTCTGCAGGGAACAGAAGCGGCTCATTTTGAAGACTGTATGCCGGTGCAGGAGAAGGTGCTTCCTGTCTCCATTGAAGGCTACGATGTTATGGTTCAGTCTAAGACTGGAAGTGGAAAAACTGCCGTTTATATCATTACCTTTCTTGAACGCTTTTTGCGGCTCCAGGAAGAGGGCTATGCTTCTTCCTGCCTGATTGTGGCACCAACCCGCGAGCTGGCTCAGCAGATATCGGAGGATGCCTTTGTGCTTTGCTCCAAGGTCAAGGGCTTTCACGTGGGCTGTTTTTACGGCGGTGTGGGCTACGAACATCAAAGAAAACTACTGGAAATGGGCTGTGATCTCTACGTGGGCACCCCAGGGCGTCTTCTTGAATTCATGGAAAACGGCGAGCTAAACTGCAACCGCATTGACTGCTTTGTCATTGACGAGGCAGACCGCATGTTTGACATGGGTTTTTATCCCGATATCAAAAGGATGTTCCGCCTCCTTCCTCCCAAAGAAGACCGTCAGACCATGCTCTTTTCTGCCACGTTGGAAATGAGAGTACGCGAACTGGCCTGGGAATTTATGAATGATCCAGAAGAAATTGAGCTGGAGCCAGACCATATTACCGTTGAGAACATCTCCCAAGAGCTGTATCACGTTGCCAAGTCTGACAAGTTTGGGCTTTTTCTGCAAATCCTTGCAGTAGAGAAACCTGAAGCAGCCCTGGTTTTTACTAATAGCCGCCACATGGCAGCCGAAGTTGCCACCAGGCTAAAACTTAACGGCTATAATGCAGACTATCTTACCGGAGATTTGCCACAGGCTCAGCGACAGAAGGCTCTGAACCTTTTGAAGGAGGGCAAGACTACAATTCTTGTTGCTACGGATGTGGCTGCCCGCGGGCTTCAGATTGATGATCTGCCACTGGTAGTTAACTACGATGTTCCTGAAGACTATGAGAATTATGTTCACAGAATTGGTAGAACAGCCCGTGCCGGTAAGAGTGGAAAGGCTATCACCTTTGCAGATGAAGAGTTTGTCTATGGACTTGAAGCTATTGAAAAGTACATAAAGATGAAAATCCCAGTAATCTGGCCGGAGAATCTGCCAGAAGTGGAGGACAAGTCTCTTGGCCAGAGATGGAATACAGAGCACTCTCACAATGGAACTTCTAGTGAAGCTCATTCTCATTCTAAGTCACGTGGTACGGCAAAGCCTTATGCAAATAAAAATTCCACGAGCCCTGCTAAAAAACCTGCTGCTAAGGCTGCTAAGTCCAAGGCTCCTGCCAAAAATCTTGGTAGCATGACAGAAGCAGAGCGAATGGCTTACTACAAGGCTAAATACGGCTTTGAGCCAAAGACTGAGCCAAAAGCTGAGCCAAAGACTGAGCTTGGGCCTGCGTCAAAGCCTCAGGCTAAGACAGAAGTCAAGCTAGAGTCCAATACAACACAGGCCAAGAAAGAAAGCAAGATTGCACGCTTCTTTAAGAAGCTGTTTGGGAGAAACCAGTGAGTTTGTTAAAGCGTTTTATCCACTATTACAAACCCTATAAGGGGCTATTTATCCTTGATATGGCAGCCGCAACGGTAAGTTCCGTACTGTCCATTTTCTTTCCAGCCTTAACCAGAGAGCTGTTAAAGACCTGGATTCCTCAGAGCATGTGGGCAAACATGATTATGTGCTTTGTCCTGATGTTCTGCGTTTATGTGGTACAGGCAAGTTTAAACTTTATCAGGGTAAAGTGGGGACATTTCTTGGGTGTTTATGTGGAAAACGATATGCGCAGGGATATCTTTGACCACCTTCAGACTTTAAGCTTTGGCTACTTTGATAAGGCAAAGACTGGACACCTAATGAGCCGCATTACCAATGACCTTTTTCAAATAGCAGAAGTGGCTCATCACTGCCCGGAAGACTGTCTTATTTCCTTTGCCACCATCATTGGCGCCTACATTGTCATGTTTAATTTCAGTGCCCCAATGGCACTAATTTCCATAATTCCAATGCCAATTCTTATAATTTGGGGCATTGTTTTTGGCGGAAAGCAAAAGGAATACTCTAGAAATGTCAGACGCCATGTGGCAGATGTTAATGCCAATGTAGAGAACTCAATTCAGGGCATCAGGGAGGTAAAATCCTTTACAAGCGAGGCCTTCCAAAGCTCCAGATTTGAAGATTCCAACGAGGATCTGAAGCAGAGCAGAAAGCGCCAGTACAGCCTCATGGCAGTTTATGGCACCGGCATGAACCTGCTTAGAAATATGTATTACCTTTTCACCGTGGTAGGCGGTGCAATTCTTATCTATAAGGGCATGTTGCAGTCTTATGATTTAATTGCCTTTCTGCTTTACGTGAGCGTGGTACTGGAACCCATAGACCGTCTTATCAACTTTGTTGAACAGTACAACCAGGGGCTGGCCGCCTTTGAACGCTTTACGGAGGTTATGGACATTCAACCCACCATCAACGACAAAGAAGACGCCACAACCCTTAAGGTCACAGAGGGCGATATTAAATACAACAACGTGGGCTTTAGCTATGACAGCAAGGACGGTGAGGTAATTGGAGATCTTACCTTTGAGGTCAAAGGGGGCACCACCGTAGCCATTGTGGGCGAATCTGGTGCAGGAAAAACTACCACCGCCTCTCTTCTACCACGCTTTTACGAGATTGACAGCGGCTCAATTACCATAGACGGACAAGATATCCGCAATGTAACCCAGGCATCTCTACGCAAAAATATTGGCTTTGTCCAGCAAGATGTCTTCCTTTTTGATGCCGATATCCGCGAAAACCTCCGCTATGGTAAGCCCGATGCCTCTGACGAGGAAATGTTGCAGGCGCTTGAAGCTGCCAACCTAGGAGATTTTATCCGCTCCCTTCCTGACGGGCTTTCTACTCAGGTAGGTGAACACGGAACCCGCCTTTCTGGTGGTCAAAAGCAGAGACTTTCCATTGCCAGAGTCTTTTTGAAGAATCCTCCAATTCTCATCTTTGATGAGGCTACCTCTTCTTTGGACAATGAGAGTGAAAAGCTCATTCAAGATGCTTTTGCAAAGCTTTCAAAGGGCAGAACCTCTATTGTTATTGCGCATCGCCTTACCACCGTTAAGGATGCAGACAAGATTATTGTTTTGGATAAGGGAAGGGTGATTGAGAGTGGAACTCATAAAGAACTTCTTGACGCTAACGGGCATTATGCTCATCTTTATAGAGGGGATTTTAATTAGGAGCTGGTGAATGTTGTACCTTTTTTGGGCGTGGTTGATTGTAATTCCTGCTTTTATTTTCTCTTTTGTGGTAGGCATACTTCCTGGTTTTCTCTTTAAACTGGTAGGACTGAGAAAGTTTGGTGAGGATTGGACCTTCTGGTGGGCTACAAAGTTATCGGTCTTTGTGCTGAAGCTGGTAGGGGTGAGGCTGCATGTAACGGGAGACCTGGCTGGCGTTGTGGCTAAAAGCAAGAGTGGTCAGCCGTTGTGCTTTGTGGCAAATCATACTAGCCTGTTGGATATTCCGGCGCTTATTTCTCTTGGTGTGCGCTGTGGTTTTGTGGCAAAGACAGAACTTAGGTTTGTACCCGGGGTGAACCTGTGGATTGCGGCAATTCATTCGGTTTTCATTAATAGAAAGAGTCTGAAAAAGGGCGTTAAAACCATAAATAAAGCGGTTAAAACGGTGAAAAAGGGTTGTCCCATGTGTATCTTTCCTGAGGGAAGCCGTAGTAAGGATGGTCAAATTCATACCTTCAGGCATGGCTCGTTCAGGCTTGCAACGGAAAGTGGAGCCTCTATTGTGCCAGTGACTATCAAGGGGCTTAGGATCTCTCTTGAAGACCGAAAAAAGGTGTTTCAGCAGACGGACTGCTATTTTGATTTTGCTCCTGCAGTTCAGGCGCCTTCTTTTGAAGACCGTAATGCGGTAAGTGAAATGATAACTGCAGTTGAGGGCAGCATTAAGAATACCTACGCCGCCCTTTGAAAAGCCTCATTGAAAAGCCTCATTGAAAAGCCTAGAAGTTAATTTTCTTCATTTCCTTTTTAACAAAGAAAATATTCATTATTGCCGCCAAGACTTCAGCAAGGATGAAAGAGAGCCAAATGGCATCTAGACCAGCTATCTTTCCCAAAATCCAGGCACTAGGAACAAGGATTGCAATTTGACGGACTATAGAAGTAATCATGCTAAGGTAGCCATCTCCCATGGCCTGGAAAAGAGCACCTATTACAATGATAAAGGCGGCAATTGGGAAGGAGTAGGAGATTCTCCTAAGGGCTATTTCTCCAATTCTGAGCATGTTATCTGAAGCCTGGAAGAGCCCTAAAAGGGTATCTGGAATGAGAATAAAGGCTAGCATTCCAAGCACCATGATTAAAAAGGCAACAACAAGTCCTAGCTTTAGGGCTTTCATCATTCTTGGCTTGTTTTTGGCTCCGTAGTTGTAGGCTAAAATTGGCATAAGCCCACTGTTTAGACCAAAGACTGGCATGAAAATGAAGGACTGTAGCTTGAAATATACCCCAAAAACTGTGGTGGCAATGACATCATAGGCTATCAAAATGCCATTCATAAGACTTGTCATGACGGTTCCAATTCCTTGCATGACTACAGAAGGCAGACCAACCTGGAGGATGTCCTTACAGGAGGTTTTGTCAAACTTAATGTTAAAGTATTTTATCTTCACGTACTGGTTGCGCTTCAAGAAGAAGGCGCCCACGAACATGGAAAGAATTTGTCCTGCAACGGTAGCATAGGCGGCTCCGTCAATTCCCATTGCTGGAAAGCCAAAGTATCCAAAGATAAGAATTGGGTCAAAAATAATATTAAAGATGGCACCAGAGAGTTGGATAATCATTGGATGAATGGTATCACCAGTGCTTTGAAGTACCTTTTCACTGTAGATTCCAAGAAAACAACCAATAGAAATAATCAGACAAATTTTCATGTAATGAGTGCCAAGATAAACGAGTTCTTCATCTTCTGTGTAAAGACGAATGAAGGGCTCAGAGATAAAAGCCCCAAGGATTATGAAGGCTACTATACAAACCAATAGAATAGTGTAACCAGTTTCTGCTGCTTTTAAGGCTGCCTCTTCATCTTTTTCTCCCAATCTTCTAGAGATTACAGAGCAGATACCCACGCTTATTCCAACGGCAAAAGCGCTCATCAGGTTTTGCATTGGGAAGGCAAGGGATACGGCGGTAAGGGCTTTTTCACTGTATTGAGAGACGAAAATGCTGTCTACTATATTATATAGAGCCTGAATCAGCATTGAGAACATGGTTGGGATTGACATGCTTGCTAAAAGCTTGCCAATTGGCATAACGCCTAGCTTATTTTCTTTGATTGTATTTTCCATGACAAATTGGATTGTACTCATGTTAAGACTATTGTCAATATTGTGTTATCTGTTACAAAAATTTTGCGAAATTTACATTTTTGTTTTTTCTATAACGTCCAATCGTTGAATAAACATACGCTTTTTTGTATATTGCGTTCATTAATTTTAGCGATATAGGAGAATCAAGTATGAAGAAAAACGT
>CAVISO010000014.1:0-31182 GCA_963645435.1 Sphaerochaetaceae bacterium
ACATACGCTTTTTTGTATATTGCGTTCATAAATTTTAGCGATATAGGAGAATCAAGTATGAAGAAAAACGTCGTTTTGTTATTGATTGCTTTAATGGTTGTTTCCATGCTCTTCTGTGTTTCTTGTAATAAGAAGGAGAGTTCCAGCGAATCCATTAAAATTGGTTTTATTGGCCCCCTTACAGGTGATTATGCGAATTATGGAACCCTATGCAAGCAAGCAGTGGAAATGGCGGTTGAAGAGATTAACACCAAGGGTGGCATAAACGGAGTTAAAGTTGTGCTTTACGCTGAAGATAGTGAAGGAGATTCCCAGAAGGCTCTTGCTGCTATGGAGAAACTTAGCTCCTCTGACGGAGTTTGTGCTATTATTGGTCCAGTTCTCACAGGTGAATCTTTCTCCGTTGCTGAACGCGCACAGGCTGAAGGCATTGTCCTTATAACACCATCGGCCTCTCATAAAGATATCACGAATGTTGGCGATTACATTTTCAGAACCACGCCATCTGATGGTTTGCAGGGAGAAGTTGCAGGTAAATACTGGTATGAAGTGCTTGGATACAGAAAGCTTGCCGTGTTGTATGCCAAGAACGATTACAGCCAAGGTCTGTATGAAAGCATGAGTGAAGCCTTTACTGCTGAAGGTGGAAAGATTGTGGCTTCTGCAACCTTCATGGTTGGGGATAAAGATTTCAAGACTCAGTTGACCAACCTTAAGAATACAGATGCTGAGGCAATTTATATTCCAGATTACACGGCTGAGATGGCTCAGATTCTGGAGCAGGCTAGTCAGCTTGGTATTGATAAGCCTTTCCTTTCCGGTGATGGCTTCCTTAGTGAAGAGATTTACACGCTTGCTGGACAGTACACAGACGGTGTTGTTTATACTGCTTCTGCTCAGATTGAGGAGTCTAATAAGACTAAGGAATTCAAAGAAAATTACACTGCAAAATGGGGCATTGGTCCTGATTCCTTTGCCACCAATGCTTATGATGCTGCTTACATCCTTACTTCTGTCATTGAGAAGGTTGGTACAGACCGCAAGGCTATCAAGGAAGGCATGCAGCAGGTTAAGGATTTTGAAGGAGTAAACGGAATTATCAACTTTGCTGAGAACGGAGATTTGGTTGCTTCTCAGGGCATTTACGAGGTTGAAGGCAACACTCCTGTTTATGTTGGAGCCTATCAGGTTCAAGACGGAAAACTGGTTAAGGTTGAGTAAACTAATTCCTTCTTATATTAGTTTTTGTTGATTTTGGTGAAGGCTCTTCCTTTTGGGAAGGGCCTTTGTAAATGGAGGTTCGCGTGGGGTCTGTCAGTACATTTTTCCAGCATCTCATGAACGGATTAACCCTTGGTGGTATCTATGCTCTCATTGCATTGGGTTACACCATGGTTTACGGAATACTTAAATTTATAAACTTTGCTCATGGCGATATTCTCATGGTGGGAGCCTACGTTGGGCTTTTTGTTTTTGACGCCCTCAGAGGTTCTTCTCCAATGGGCACCTGGTGGATTGTTGCTTTCTTCCTTGCAATGCTCGTTTCTATGCTTTGTTGTGCTCTTCTAGGCATGGCAATAGAGAAAGTAGCCTACAAACCACTGAGAAAAGGTTCTAGACTTGCCCCACTGCTTTCTGCAATTGGTGTCTCTTTTATCCTTTCCAACGGTGCAGCCTGGTTGTTTGGCACCCATTCCAGAAAACTAGAGTATCCTTTTGACAACACACCTATCTCAATTGGCGGAGTTGTTATCACCCCACACCAGATTATGGTACTTGTGGTTGCCGTGGTCATGATGATTCTCTTAAAGATTTTTGTGGACAAAACCCGCCTTGGAAAGGCCATGCGCGCCACCTCTCTAGACGGAGAAACGGCAAAGCTCATGGGTATTAATTCCGATATGATTATTTCCCTTACCTTTGGAATTGGCTCTGCTCTTGCCGCCTGCGGTGGTATGCTAATTGCCCTTGATTACAAGGTTTACGCTACAATGGGAACAATGGTTGGACTCAAAGCCTTTGTTGCTGCTGTTGTTGGTGGCATTGGAAACATCACCGGCGCCATGCTGGGAGGTTTCTTGCTTGGGCTTTTGGAGACTTTTGGAGTTGCAATTTTGGGCATTCCTCAAGGCTTTAAGGATGCAATTGCCTTTGCTGTCTTAATTCTAATTCTTCTGCTTAAACCGGAAGGACTTCTTGGAAAAGTAGAAAAGGAGAAGGTCTGATGCTGAATTTCTTTCTTCTTATACTAATTTATACTTGTATTTACGCCTTCATGTCTTTGGGACAGAACCTTATTACCGGTTATACTGGAATGCTCTCCCTGTGTGCAGCGGGCTTCTTTGCCATTGGCAGTTACACCACGGCAATTCTGGTTACCAAGTTAGGCTGGTCCTTCTGGGCAACCATTCCTGTTGCTGTATTGCTTAGTGCTTTGATGGGCGTGCTCATTGGACTTCCAACTTTGAGACTTAAGGGCGATTATCTTGCCATTGCCACCTTGGGTTTTGCTGAAATTGTCAGAACCGTCATTAACAACTGGGACTCTCTTACAAACGGTCCTATGGGCATTCAGAGAATCTCTATGATTTCCCTTTTTGGAGTACAGATTAGTCCTTACAGTAAGTATGGCTTTCTTCTTATGGAAATTATTATGCTTGCCATTTGCTGGTTCCTTTTGGAACGGCTGGTTGCTTCTCGCATGGGCAGAGCGCTTGAGGCTATTAGAGAAGATGAAATTGCTGCTGCTTCCATGGGTATTAACGTTACTAAGTACAAGGTTTTTTCCTTTGCAATTGGAGCGGGGATCTCAGGCATAGCTGGCTGTCTTCAGGCAGAATTTGTGCTCTCGGTTTCTCCTGGTTCCTACGTGTTCATGGTTTCCATCATGGTGCTTTGCACTGTGGTTCTTGGGGGTATGGGTAATTTCTTGGCGGTCATTCTTGGTGCCTTCATTATTCAGTTTATTTCCTATCTGCCTCAGTTGGTGGGACTTTCTAACGTTATTCCTGCTCAGGCAAAGCAAATAATCTTTGGCTTAATTCTTGTTCTTATGATGATTTACAGACCTCAGGGAATTTTGGGAAGAAAGAAAAGAAATAACAAAGTGAAGGGTTCTACTGAACAGGAGGTCAAGGCATGAGCATGTTAGAAACCAAGGCTTTGACCCGCGAGTTTGGCGGAATCATTGCCGTAAACAGAGTAGATTTTACCGTTGAAAAGAACATGATTACCGGACTCATTGGACCTAATGGCGCCGGCAAGACTACGCTTTTCAATAATATTACCGGCCTAGATGTTCCTTCTTCTGGAAAGGTTATCTTTGAAGATAAAGACATTACTGGCCTGCCTGCAAATAAGGTTTGTCGTCTTGGAATTGCCAGAACCTTCCAGAATATTAGACTTTTCAAGGAGCTTAGTGTTCTTGATAACGTCATGGTGGGAAGACATTTTCATACCGGCACAATTAAGAATAGAACGCTGCAGGCGCTAGTGTCCTTTGTTAACGTAGAGAAAGAAAAACGTGAAGAGATGGCAAATGCCACCAAGTGGTTGGAGTTCTTTGGACTTGAAAAATTCAGGGACGAGGCTGCAGGCAGTCTTCCTTACGGCTATCAGAGAGAGTTGGAAATTGCACGTGCTCTTGCTACCGAGCCAAAGCTGCTCTTCTTGGATGAGCCTGCTGCAGGTATGAATCCGCAGGAAACTGACAGCCTTATGAAAACCATTCGTAGAATTAGAGATCTTGGGGTTACAATTGTCCTAATTGAGCATGATATGAAACTGGTTATGAACATTTGCGACAACATCACGGTACTTAACTACGGACAAAAGATTGCCCAGGGCACCCCAAGCAGTATTCAAAAGAATCCTGCCGTCATTGAGGCTTATTTGGGCACTGACGATGACGACGATGACTTTGATGCAGACGACGGTGAGGAGGTCTGACATGGCTGACAAGGTTCTTTTAAAGATAGACGATATTTCCGTAAGCTATGGCAACATTAAGGCTCTTCACGGGGTTTCAATGACAGTGAACGAAGGCACCTTTGTTTCCCTTATTGGAGCCAATGGAGCAGGTAAGTCCACCCTACTAAAAGCCATTGTTGGACAGGAACCTTTGGTCTCTGGTTCTATTAGTTATGAAGAAAATGTACTTTATTCTGTAAAAGATGGACACTTTCACGGAATTCCAACGTATAATGTAGTTAAAAAGGGTATAGCTCTGGTTCCTGAGGGACGCCGAGTTTTTGCAGACTTAACCATAGAGGAAAACCTGGACATGGGTGCCTTTATGCTGAAGGACGATAGCCTAATTAAGAGGAAAAAGGAAGAAATGTTTGACTTCTTCCCCATTTTAGGCACTCGTAAGAAGCAAAAGGCAAGAAGCCTCTCTGGTGGCGAACAGCAAATGCTTGCCGTTGCAAGGGCACTCATGGTGAGTCCTAGATTGCTACTGTTAGATGAGCCTGGTCTTGGTTTGGCACCACTGATTGTGCATGATATCTTCAGTAAGTTACGCCATATCAACAAGGAAGATAATGTCACTGTCCTTGTTGTGGAGCAAAATGCTAGACTTGCTTTAAAGAGTGCAGATGACGGTTACGTTATGGAAAACGGAGTCATTGTTCTTCAGGACAAGGCGCAAGATCTGCTCAAGAATGAGAAGGTAAGAGCAGCTTATCTTGGAGAATAATCTTACTGGATATTTGGGAGGTTCTATGATTATTGAAAGCAGAATGACAAAAAATCCTATTACCTGTGCTCCTGATATGTCTATTCAGGACGCTTCTGACTTGATGGCAAAAGAGCACGTTCACAGACTTCCGGTTTTGGATAAGAACGGAAGACTTGTGGGAGTGATATCGGAAAAAGATATACTTAGAGCGGCACCATCGCCTGCTACAACGTTAAGTGCCTATGAGACCAACTATCTTTTGTCAAGGCTCACTGTCAAAAAGATTATGAGCAGAAATCCTGTAACTATTACAAAAGATACAACTGTTGAGGCTGCTGCAACCCTCATGGTAGACCAGGATTTGTCCTGTCTTCCAGTACTTGAGGGCGAACATCTTGTAGGTATTGTCAGCAAGAGCGATCTTTTCAAGATGCTACTTGAGACCTTTGGTTCTCGTATCAACGGTACCACCATTACCTTCATGGTAAAGGAAGGCAAGGGCGTTCTCTCTGAGATTATTGGCAAAATCAGCTCTCAGCAGTTAGATTTGATTACCTGTTCCTGTTTTGCCGGAACAGATCCAACCAATAGGTGCATTTCCATCAAGGTTGCCGGCATCTCCGGAAGTGCCCTGGTAGATCTCATCAAGCCTTTTGCTCTTGAGATCCTGGATGTGGAAGAGTCTAATAAGCTATTACACCTTACCTTCTAGTTATTTATTTTATATCATTTTAGGAAATCCCATGTTAAACTACTAGAAAAAGGAGTTTTACATGGGATTTTTAACTGGCAAAACAGCTATTATTACCGGTGCAGGACGAGCCGTTTTAAGTGATGGCCGTTGTGGTTCAATTGGTTACGGTATTGCAACCGCTTATGCAAAAGAGGGAGCAAACCTGGTCATTACTGGACGTAACGTGAAGAAACTAGAAGAAGCCAAGGCTGAACTTGAAGAAAAATATGGCATTAAGGTGTTAATTCTTCAGGCAGACATCAATGCGGGTGCAGACAATGAAGCAACGGCAAAGATGGTGGTTCAGAAAACCGTTGAGCAATTTGGTGGAATTCAGGTACTTATTAACAATGCACAGGCTTCTGCTTCCGGAGTTCCTATTGCATCTCACACTACAGAACAGTTCAATCTTGCAATGTATTCTGGCTTATATGCTGCCTTCTATTATATGAAGGCTTGTTATCCTTATTTGGCACAGTCAAAGGGTAGTGTAATCAACTTTGCTTCAGGGGCTGGACTTTTTGGCAATTATGGACAGTGCTCCTATGCCGCCGCAAAAGAAGGCATACGCGGGCTTTCTCGTGTTGCCGCTACAGAATGGGGCAAAGACGGCATCAACGTAAACGTGGTTTGCCCTCTTGCCTGGACCGCTCAACTGGAACAATTTGAGAAAGCCTATCCCGATGCCTTTAAAGCCAACGTCAAAATGCCTCCAATGGGTCATTTTGGTGACGCTGAACTGGAAATTGGCAGGGTCTGCGTACAACTTGCACATCCTGATTTCAAGTATATGTCTGGCGAGACCCTCACGCTGGAAGGCGGTATGGGTCTCAGACCATAGGCTCTTAATTCAGATAGCCCTCTCTGGCTTTGAAGTGGAAGTGTTCTTCCAACTTGTGCATTTGCTCATCTGTTATGGTGTTTAGTCTTGGCAGGTGAGCAATTTTCATGTAGATTTCAGCAGCTTTTTCTGCTGTCTCAATCAGACCAAAGGTCTCATCTAGGTTTGCTCCAGCCCCGTAGATGCCGTGCTGTGCCCAGACTACAAGACGGGCAGTTTCCATCTTCTTGGCTGTTGCTTCTCCAATTTCATTGGTGCCACAGAGCATCCAAGGAAGAACGTTAACGCCTTCTGGAAAGACTACAATGCACTCTGTGCACATTTGCCAGAGAGTGCGAGTAAATTCTTTCTCATCAAGAGAATGTACGTAGGTCATGGCTAGAAGATTGTTTGGATGACAATGCATTACAACTCTGTTTTCAGAGCTAACCTTTAGGCGTGCTGCATGGCTCATCATGTGGGCAGGGAACTCTGAGGTAAAGCGTCCACCGTCTGAGAAACCCCAAAGGAGTTGTGCAGTTTTACCACCATTTACTATCTTAACCACTCCCAAATTGACTTCTGGTTCATACTGGACATTCTTGAAGTATTTGCCAGTTCCTGTAACAAGAAAGTATTTACCTTCAAGTTCAGGACAGGAGAAGCCGGTGTTAAGTTCACGAATAACGCCTGCGTCTAAATATTCAAGAACGGAAGCTTCATCTAATAATAAACTAATGTTGCCACCGTTCCTTTCATCCCAACCATGATTATACATGTTGGTGGTGGTGCGAATCATTTCAATCATCCAAGGGGCTGTTAAAATATCTTTTTTCATATTCTTTCCTTCAATATTTTATCTTCATAGTTCTTTACTTCACTTAGCCAAGCGCCATCTTCTGGCACGTCACTTCTTCTGCAATACTCTGCCCAAATTTCGCCAAAAGGCAGGGTCTTAAGTTCTTCCTGCTGTACTAGTAGGGCGGTGAAATTGCCAGCATTTTGCTCTGCAGTTAAATCTGGAGTAAGAAGAGCATTAAGGAGGGCCTTTTGAACATTTCTAAAGCCGGTGACCCAGGCTGCAATTCTATTTACTGAGGCATCAAAGTAATCTAGTGCCATATGAACTCTGCCCTCAAGCCCGCCACAGCGAACAATTTCCTTGCAGATTTCTTTGGTTTCATCGTCAAAAAGTACCACATGGTCGCTATCCCAGCGTACAGGACGTGTGATATGCAGGGCAATTTCAGGGAAGAAAGCAAGTAAGGCTGGAATCTTGTCGCTTACCACTTCTGTTGGATGGTAATGACCGTTATCCATAAGAGGAATGCACTTGTCCTTATTCATTGCCGCATAACTCAGGGCAAATTCTGCACTTCCAACGGTGTAACTTTCAACTCCAATGCCAAATACCTTGCTTTCAATGCAGGGTTTAACCTTGTTAAAGTCATAGGGCTCTGAGAGAATCTCATCTATAGACTGCTTGTAGCGTTTTCTAGGTCCAAGCCTGTCTGCTGGAATATCCTTAAAGCCATCGCCTGTCCAAATATTCATGGTACAGGGCTGTCCAAGTTCTTCTGCAAGATACTGGGAAATGCGAACGCAGGCTTTTCCATGTTCAACCCAGAATTTTCTTGTTCTTTCATTTGGACTGGAAAGGGTTAGTGGATCGCACATTGGGTGGGAGAAGAAGGTTGGATTGAAGTCTGCACCAAGGTTATGCTTCTTGCAAAACTTTACCCACGGAGCAAAATGCTTAGGCTCAAGCTTATCTCGGTCTACCCACTGACCTCCTTCAAAAATGGCATAGGAGGCATGAAGGTTAAGTTTTTTTGTTCCAGGACAAAGTTTTAATACTTCTTCAAGGTCTGCCATGAGCTCCTTTGGATTGCGGGCTCTTCCCGGGTAGTTCCCTGTGGTCTGAATTCCTCCAGTCAGGGGCTTACTTGGATCCGTGTCAAAACCTCTTACATCATCTCCCTGCCAGCAGTGCAGGGATACTGGTACTGCTTTCAAAACATCTAAAGCCTGCTCAACCTTTATACCAAGGGCTTCATACTTTGCTTTTGCTTTCAAATAATCCTGTGTACTCATTTATCTATCTCCATTTGTACTTTCAAATTACCAATTGCAGTTGCCTCAATTGGAAGGGCAATTACTTCTTTTTTTGTTATTTGTTCAGTCAATTCATTTAAGTACTGATTTTTTGCGCCACCACCTACAATATATAACTTTTTGTATTGTGTGCCAGTATTTTTTTCCAGTTCTTCAAGCGCAACCTTATATGAAAGGGCTAGACTTCTGTAGGCACACTTAAAATAGTCTCCAATGGAAGTCAGGGTATTTCCAGTTGCTTTATCAAAGGCTTCTTTCATACTGCTTGGTGCCAAGAACTCTGGGGCATTTGCATCTATCAGCGCTTCTGAGGTACTTTCCTGTGCTGCCTGTACAATACCTGCAAAGCCAAGACCTCTGCATACTTCTTTTTGAAGTTCATTGACCAGCCACATGCCCATGATATTCTTCTGGTAGCGATTATAGCCAAGTCCGCCTTCATTGGAATAATTAGCCTTTTGACTTTGTTCGTCTGTTATTGGTTTGGAAGTCTTTACTCCCAAAAGAGACCACGTGCCAGAGGATATATAAGGACTGTTTTCCTTCATTGGAATGCCTTCTACGGCACTTGCGGTATCATGAGTTGCACAGAGCACTACTTTTATGCCTTCATACTGGCCAATAACGGTACCTGGTTGGGTGAGTTTAGTAAACAACTTTTCAGGTAGTTCAATTTCTTTAAGGATTTGCCTGTCAAATTCTCCTGTCTTTGCATTTACAAGACCTGTTGTGGTGGCGTTGGAAAATTCCTTCACCTTTACACCACAAAGCTTCCAAAGTAGGAATTCTGGCAGCATTAAGAAATCAGTAACTCCTTCTAAACGACCTTCCTGGTTGTCTGCATAGAGTTGATAGATGGAATTAAAAGGTTGAAACTGACAACCCGTATGCCTGTAAAGCGTACTGAAAGGCACCTTGTCATGTAGTTGAGAAATATAGGCTTTGGTGCGGTCATCCCTGTAGGCATAACAGGGAAGAACTGCTTGATCTCCTTTTAAGAGCACGTAGTCTACTCCCCAAGTATCTATGGAAAGACTTTCAATTTTTGGAAATTGAATCTGAGCTATTCTTATGCCGTCCTTCACGTTGGAAAGTAGCGTATCCAAGTCCCAGGTAAGATGACCTTCCTGTTCTCTCATACTGTTAGGAAATCTATAGACTTCTTTGGTTTTAAGTTCGCCTTTTTCCTTCCAGCCAACAATGTGCCTCCCGGAGGAGGCTCCAATATCAATTGCAAGATAATACTTCATAAACTTATCCTTTAATCATTTTCTTAATACCTCTGAAGAAATGTCCATTGGCCATATCCAGCATACCTTGGAAGATCCCATCTCTGATTCCTCCTGAAATTTGCATGCTCCTTAACGGACTTCCTACAGAGGAGTTCATTAACATCTTAAATTCCGGGTTCTCATAGTCCACCTTGCCCTTGAACCCTTTTGCTATGGTTCTTTCAGTTGCCTTGTACATTATTTTCATAATGAGGCTGTAATCTTTCATTTCAGCCACTGTGTTATTCATGGTGAATTGACCTTTTTTTATAGTTCCTGGAGTATAAGGTTTTTCCAGCGTTTTTTCCCAATCCTTTTGATTTGGTTTTCCTTTACAATTATCATACCAAGTTGGGAAATCTATGCTCGTATTTAAATCTGATTCAGCTTTAAAAGTACCCTCAATCTGTAATTTTCCCTTCAGATTCCCAATTTCTATCTGGTACTCACCACCAGGAACTACCCAGCCATTCTTCCAAAGGGCAAAGCTTCTGTCGTTTAAATGGAAGCTGACGGCTGTACTCTGATTTGGCTCTAAGTAAACCTTCTTAAAACCTTTTAGTTCTCTGACTGGTCTATGAAGTCCAGCCAGCTGTGGGGCATGTACATATAACTGTACTACTTCCTTGCCAGCTACAGTACCTGTATTGGTTACTGTTATACTAACGTCTTTATCTGAAACAATAAGATTTGAATACTCAAAACTGGTGTAACTTAAACCATAACCAAAAGGCCAACGAACAGAGACTTTGCTTTTGTCATAGTATCTGTAGCCAACATAGAGGCCTTCTTCATAAAGGGCATCGTCTGTCTTGTCATATATCTCGGAAGAAGGTACATCTTCGTATTTATAAGGCCAACTTTCTGCAAGCTTTCCACAAGGATTTGCTTTTCCATAGAGAAGGTCTGCAATTGCTTCTCCACCTGCCTGTCCAGGAAGGCCCATGTAGAGTACGGCTTTAACCTTATCTGCCCAAGGACATTCCACCACGGAACCACAAAGCAGTACCACTATTGTATTTGGATTTGCTTTGACGGCGGTTTCAATCATCTTTATATGACCTTCTGGCATTTCCATTGTACTTCTGTCAAAGCCTTCTGATTCGTAGGAGTCTGGAAGACCTGCAAAAACCAGGGCAACTTCTGCCTTTGCGGCAACGTTAGTGACCTCTTGCAGTAGTTGCTCTGTTGTGCTTCCTTTTGCATTGCAGCCTTGGACATATTCAACATTTGCTGCTACCTTTTTTAGGAACTGCAAGGGCTGTGAAATTTCCGTTGGATTTATGTGACTTGAACCTGCACCCTGATAGCGCATGTTATTGGCCATCCAACCTACAACTGCCACCTTGGTTTCTGCCTTAAGGGGCAAAAGGCCTGCCTCATTCTTAAGCAGGACTGCTCCTTCAATTGCAGCCTGTTTTGCAAGCTCATGATGAGCCTTGTAGTCTGCTTCATAAGAGTCTTTTAATGTTTCTTGGGCCCTGAAAACCAGTTTTAGAAGGCGCCTTACACTTTCATCTATTTTTGCCTCTGAGAGCCCGCCAGACTTTACGGCTTTTAGAACATCTTTTTCCATATAGGGGCTACCGCCTGGCATGCTTAGGTCACAGCCGGCTTCAAAACCCTTAATGCGGTCACTCATTGCACCCCAGTCTGTGACAACAAGACCCTCAAATCCCCAGCTATCTCGCAAAATTGAAGTTAAAAGCTCCTTGTTATCAGAGCTGTAAGTGCCGTTAATCTTTGGATAGGAACACATTACGGTAGAGGGTTTTCCCTCTTTTACTGCCGTTTCAAATGCCGGCAGATAGAGCTCATTGAGAGTTCTTTCATCAATTACGCCGTTAGACGTAAACCTAGAACGTTCCTGCGAATTTGCAGCAAAATGCTTAAGGCTTGAGCCCACGCCCTGACTTTCAACTCCTCTAATAAAGCCTGCAGCCAGTTTTCCCGCAAGGTATGGATCTTCACTGAAGTACTCAAAATTCCTGCCACAAAGCGGATTTCTCTTGATATTTGCCCCAGGTCCTAAAACTAGACCCACCTTCTGATCTCTTGCTTCCTGACCAATGGCTTCTCCTACGCTCTCCAGCAGCTCCACATCCCAGCTACTTGCCGTGGTCACCTCTGATGGAAAACAGGTGGCTTTTCTAGACTTGTGAACTCCCAGCATGTCAGTTGCGTCTTCCTGTTTTCTTAGTCCGTGAGGACCGTCACACATAAAGAGTGCTGGTACGTTGCCTTTCTCATAACTTTTTGTCTGCCAAAAATTTGCACCGCTACAGAAGGCAATTTTCTCCTTTAAAGTCATATTTTTAATTATATCTTCAATCTTGTTCATTTACTTTTTCTTTTGTTTATAAATAATACCATTAACCAAAGCCTGCGAAATACAAAAAGCCAGCAACATGAAAAAAGCGCCAGCGGTAACATCTGACGCAAAATGGGCGGCTAATATGATTCTGCCTAGACCAATTAACACAGTCCAAATGAGGCCTGCCAGGAAGAAGAAAACGCCTTTGCCCTTAAGTTTCTGGTAAACTCCACAAAGAAGCATATAGAAACAGGCACCAGCTGCTTTGGCCGTGTGTCCAGAGGGGAAGGAATCGCCACCTAGAGCCGAAGAGTTTGGCTTGTACCAGCTTACAAATGAGCTTGCATAGGGCTCTGTGAGGTCTCGCATTCTTGGACGGCTCCAGACAATTTTCAGTACGTTTACAAAGGCTTCTTCCATTAAAACTGCAAGAACAATGATTAAGGCGGCCTTAATCAGCTCTGTTCTATGTGTGTTAAGCATTTGCTTTGCAAGAAATAAAGCACCAATTCCCATTAACACACCAACGCTTGCCCCTAGGATGAGAGCAAGCGTGGTACTGTAGTACTTGACAGAGAAGAAAAAGATGAAAAAACCGTATTCAAAGGTGCCTAAGAAGCAGATTGCTGCTCCTAAAACACTCCAAAAGGTCTTTTTTTCTGAACGTCCCATAAAAAGAATTGCAAAACTCATCATCAAAAGAAAATCAATTGGAATTTCACTTGCCCACTGTGCAAATTTACCAAAGGCACTTTCTGTATTTACTAGTGTCAGCGAAATATCTAAATCATAAAAAGCAAAAAGAGCCATTAAGACGGCAAAAACCAAAACTAAAGCTATTATTTTTTTTCCTATGTCTTTCATTTTTCCTCCATTGGGTAGGTCTTTGTTCCAGGACCTTGGGTTGTAGTAAAGCCGTTTGGCAATACTACCCGGGCCGTGCAGTTTACAGGAATTGTGACGGTGAAAGTGAAGCCTTTTTCTGCCTTTGACCAGCCACTTTCCACTTGTCCATAAAGGCTCTTGTAGACAGCCTTTGCATGGGTGAAATTTCCACCTGGCTGAGGCTTAATTTGGAAGTGGTTTTCTTTTGCTACCACTATGCCACACATGGTGTCAAAAAGCCAGCGGCACACAGCCCCTTTTGAGTAGTGATCCAGGGAGGCAACGCCACTACCTTTTGCCTTGTCTCCTTCCCAGGATTCCCAAATTGTAGTGGCACCGTTTTTTGGCATGGAAAGCCAGCCTGGGATTTCCTCATTCTCAAGTAATTTGTAGGCGTACTTGATGTCTATTTTGGTAAGGACGTCTAGAATGATAGGGGTAGAGAGGAAGCCGGTTCCAAGTCTCCAACCGTAGTTGTCCAAGGCTTGAAGGAGGCGTTTTTTTGCATATTGAGTCTGCTGAGCGTCAAGCAAATTAAAGGCAAGAGGCCGCACCAAGCGTGCCTGACGGTCCGTATCCAATGAGAAGGCTTTTGTCTCAACCAGGTGCGAATAGGTGTCTTTGCAACCGTCTGCATATTTTTTGTAAAGTTGAGCATCTTCTTGTTTATCAAGAAGTTGTGCAATTTCAGTCATCAAGGACATGACGTAGGAAGTGTAGGCGGTGGAGACTTCTGGATGAGGTCCTGCAAAGTCCATAAAGTTCACAATGTAGATGTCTTGAGGCTCTGCCCATTCTCCGTAGCTTTGTCCTCGATTGACCAAAAATTTCTTGTATTTACGGGGCATTTTAATTGGTTTAGCATACGGTCCACCCCAACGACCCACGCGGTGAATCATGAATTTGGCATAACGCTTCATGCCTTCGTAGCGGTCTTGTAGAATACGAAGGTCTTTGTACTGTTGGTACAGCACATAGGGCATGATGATACCGGCATCTGACCAGCCCACACTGCCGTTCATGGTGTACATATAAAAATCTACACCACCACAAGGAGCAATTTGGGGAAGGTTTCCGCTTTTTCGCTGCCAGTCGTACATATCGTTAAGATATTTTTCTGCCATTGATTTGTAGTTAAACAAATAGGAGGCAGTAGGACAGAAAATTTCAGCATCTCCGCTCCAGCCATGGCGCTCTCTGGTTGGGCAGTCCGTTGGAAGGTCTGCATGGTTATTTTTTGCGCTCCAAACGGTGTTTTCTACTAGCTTATCCAGTAGGGGATTGGAACTTTCAAAATACCCAGTTCTTGAAAAACTGGAATAAACTGCAATGGCGGTAAAATCCTCATCCTTGAAAGGAATATCGGTTTCTACCAAGACGTACTGAAAACCAAAGATTGCAAAGGTGGTTTTGTAGTCATTGAAGCCTTCTTTACAGATGTAAGTCACTTCTTGTAAAGGAGTTGTTATTTTTTTGCTATGGCACTGGATGTTCTTTTGGGTGAATTCTCCAGTCTCATCAATAAGTTCTCCAAATCTGAGTTTAATTATCTGATTCTTGTGGGCGTTGAGAGAAAATTTAATATAGCCTGCAAGGTTCTGCTTAAAGTTTAAGACGATTTTTCCACTTGGAGTAACAATTCTACTTGCCTTGAGCGTTTCGTGTTCTTCCAGCGCTACATTGTTGGAGCAGCTTGGGATAACTGGATGGCTGGTTTCTTTGGCTTTTCCCTGGTAGGAAGGCTTTAGCTTTGAGTCAACAAGTTCTCCGTCCTTGTTGTCCGCAAAGCGAATAGGTCCGTCATTGGACCAGTCCCAGCTGGAATCTGTAATTATTGTTTGTGGCTCCTGGTTTGTGTAGATGATTTCAAGCTGTGCCAGGAATTTTGTCTCTGTTCCATACTGGTTTTTCAGTCCCCAGGCGCCACAACTTCCACGGTACCAGCCATCAGCCAGTTGTACTTCTATTGTGTTGTTGGTCTTAAGCAGGTCTGTGATATCGTAGGTTTGATATTGAACGCGCTTTCTGTAATCTGTGATTCCAGGTGCGAGCACAAAAGAGCCCACTTTTGTACCGTTGAGTTTGGCCTCATAAAGTCCGCAGGCGGTAATGTAAAGCCTAGCCTTGGAAACCTTGGAGCTGTTGGGAAGAGAAAATTCTTTCTTAAAACAATCTACTGGATAGCGTTTCTTCTTATTGACCTTGTAATTGCCAGTAATCCACTTGGCCTGCCAAGATTTTCCCATTTCAAGACCTGTTTCAAAACTTGCCTGTTCCCAGAGGCCCTCTACATTGTTTTCATCCCAGAGTTTAACGCGCCAAAGTACTTTGGTCTGGGGCTTTACTGGCTCTGCTGCCCAGTGGGCGTGCATGCTGCTGCTTTGCACTTTCTTACTATCCCAAAGTAGCTGGTGGTCATCTGTTTCTGCAATAATCTGGTAGGCTGTTTGCTTTACTCCGTCCTGGCAATTCCAGAAGAGGCAAGGCTTTGTGAAATTTACGCCTATAGGATTTGTTAAATATTCGGTCTGAAGATTTGTGGCAATCATTTCTGGTTCCTAAGTTTAATTTCTTCCTGTTCTTTTGTAATGTTCTTTTCAACATTCAAGAAAATCAAAAGCACGGCAAGGATAAGGCCTGTGAGGGTTTCAAGTCCTACAAAACAGAAGGTGAAGGTGTCCTTTACTGCCTGTGTCTGCTGGGCAGCAATGGTAACCCCATTGACCAGAGAAGGAGCAAGGTAGCCATTTTTGGCAATAAGACCGTTAAAAATACCGGTACAAATTCCAATCAAGGCTACCGATATGATGCTGTAAATGCTCATTGCAATACCGTCGCAGCGGAAGCCTTTTTTCCACTCAAGGTGGTCAAGGACATCGGCAAAAAGAGCCATAAAAACGTAGGAGCAGGGAAGGCCACCTATGTTTTTGATGAATTGGCCCACTAGCATGATTATTAGGTTGGTTGGAAAGAGCCAACAGATGGCACTTCCAATTGCGTAGATCAAGAAGCCAACAGCAGTTACGTTGCGCTTTCCAAATTTTTTTGCCAGCGGCCAGACGGCGAAAATGCCAATGCCCATGGGGGTGCCGCCAATGGCTGAGATGAGGGTTTGCGTGATGCCATCGTTGTAGGTGCCTAGAACGTAGTTGCAATAGTAAACTAGGCTGATATTTTTGATGTGGGAGCCTATGGTGTAGATGAAGAAGTACAGGTAGATGATGATCATGTACTTATCTGTAAAGAGGGCTTTAAGCTGTGCCAAGAAGGAAACTTCAGTACTTTCCGTTGTCTGAACTTCTGCAGTAACTCTTTCTTTTGTAAAGTAATACTCCAAGAGGGTTAAAGGGAAGGCTAAAATGGAAAGTACCGTCATGAGGGAAATCCATTTGGACTTGTCAACGCCAATTTTGGGCATGATTACCATTGGGAAGACCAGGGCAACCAAGATTCCTCCCATCATGATGGAGGCAATTTGGTTAAAGACGGATAGAGAGCCTCTTTCTTGAATGTTCCTGGTTGAAAGGGGAACCATCAGGTTGTGGCTCATATTAAATATGGTATAAGCAAAGGAGTAGAAGAGGTTGTAACTGACCATTACCCATATTGCCTGTACTGTTTCTGAGGCTTTTGGCACGGTGAAAAGTAAAATACCCGTTATTGCCAAAAGAGGTGCAGAAAGCAGGAGCCAGGGTCTGGATTTTCCTTCTGTGGTATGGGTTCTATCAATGATGTAACCCATTATAACATTTGTAATTGCGTCAATTATCTTGGAGATGATTGGAAAGATTACTAGAAAGGTACCACCCCAAAGGCCGGTGAGGTTAAGGACATCGGTATAGTAGACGTTTAGGTAGGTGCCAAGTACGGCGTTCAAGAGTAGGGCGCCGGCTGGGCCAAGTAGATATCCAAGCCATTTTTCTTTGGCGGTGACGTGATCTGTTGTGATTTTGCTTTGAAGAGCTGAATGGGCAAAAATGGAGCCTGTTTTCATGTCCTTCCTCCTTTTGGTTAAAAGTATAAGGGGTGTGGCAGGAGAAAACTTTCATAATTGTAATTATTTTGGTATAATTGTAACCAAATGGCTGAAATTGATTTAAGATATTTGTGTAGGACAATTGGAAATCTTGCTGGAGTACCAATTAGGTTGTATGAGAATGAAAGTTTGGTGTTTTATTACTCGTTGGCTTTGTTGCCAAAAGATCCTATTGAAGTGTACAAGGAAGAAGTTTTTGCGGTGAAAAATCATGTTGGGTATGTGATGACCCCTAGTTTTCATTATTACGGGGTGGTGAACGCAACGAAGGGAGAATGTTCAGTTAAGATTGTTATTGGTCCTACCAGGCAAATTGCGGAGAAAAATCAGGAGTTGCGTTCGTTGGCGTTTGATTTGGATGTGCAGGCTAGGGATATGGAGGACTTTATTGCTGGAATGAAGAGCATTGTACGTATGCCCTTTGAAAGTACGCTTCAGATTCTTTGTACTATAAATCATGTTCTGAATGGAGAGAAGTTATCTTTAAGAGATATAAGTATTTATGAAAAGGATCAGGAGAAGCTGATTGAGCTTCAGGGTAAGGCAGAGACTTCCTATAAGTTAGATACTCATCAAGATCAGAACCTGCACAATACTTTTTCCTTAGAGGAGTCCATCATGCGAATTGTTCGCAAGGGCGACACTGCTGCACTTAAAGAGTGGGCTTCTCAGGCACCAGCGGTCAGGGGTGGAGTTTTGGCTTTTGAGCAACTGCGACAGCGAAAGAACATGTTTATTGTGTCGGTTACGCTTGCTTCCCGTGCTGCCATTAGAGGAGGTCTGGATGTCAATGACGCCTTTTCTATAAGTGATTCCTACATTCAGCAATGTGAACTTTTATCTTCGCCTATGGAAATTAACAACTTGCAGTTTCGTATGATTTCTGATTACACGGAGCGGGTTTCTCGTCTAAGACTAGGCTTTAAACCTAGTAACCTGGTAATCTCGGTTTCAAACTATCTGCAGCATCATATATCTCAGGCAGTTAGTGTTGAAGAACTTGCTTCTGAGGTCTGCCTTAGCCGTCCATATTTATCAAGGAAATTTAAGGCTGAAACAGGCGAGACCTTGACCGATTTTATTCTTAAACAGAAGATAGAGGAGGCCAAGCGCCTTTTGCGTTATAGCGATAAATCTTTGACTTCAATTGGTCTTTACCTAGGTTTTTCTTCCTCCAGCCATTTCTCAAGGGTCTTTAAAAACTATGTGGGTTGCAATCCGCGCGAGTACAGAAAGCAACAGGATTGATTTTGGTTTGACGGAGGATGAAGATGGTTTACACCTGTTGTCTAAAAATGCTACAGTGCCCGCGTGGAGTTTGAAAATGAAAAAAGTTTTAATTTCTTTTGTTGTTTTGCTGGTCTGTTGTGTTGCCTTTGCAGACGCTAACACCTCTAATTTGTCTGATGCTCAGGCCATGGATTTTTCTAATAAGGCAATTTTTGTTATGACAAACGAAAATACCAGTGTGTATACCAACCTATGGAATTATCGTAGTTATGGCTATTCAAATGTGGTAGATTTTTACTTTAATGGTCCTAGCTATGTTTATACAGAGACTAAAATTGACTGGACTCCATACCAAGGTATGACTCAAATTACTAAGGATCAGTTTTATACAATTATTGGCAGACCAGATGAGGCTGCAAGATACTTAAATTTCAAGAAGAGTCGCCAGACTTGGTCTAATATTACGGTTGGTGCTCTTGTGGTTGGTGTTGCTTGCGGTGTTGGATCTGCTTTCACTGAAGACACCGTAGCAGGAGTATTTGCAATTGGAGCAGGAGCGAGTCTCCTTACTTCTTGTATTGGTCTTTTTATGCTGGATGTTGTTCTAGTTGAGGAAGACCAGTTCAGCGTTTCCTTTGCCATGAATGCCGCTCAGAGTTATAACGTCAGCCTGTTAGCAAGCTACACCACCAATTAAGTTTATTTCTTCTCCTTCTTAAACTTACGCCAAGCCATAAGAATGGCAATTCCACCACCTGGAATAATCATGAAACTGGTTGAACCTGTAAGCGATGGTACAAGAATAAACAGCACGCACAGGAAAGTAAAAGGAATTGCTGCTATATCCAAGTTGCCCCTAAAGTACTTGTAAGCCATTGCACCAAACAGGGCAGCAACTACGTTTGAGAAGGCTGGCTGCAGCGTTGGGCTTTGCAAAATTGGCTGAAGTGGCTGAAGAAACAGTACTCCTAGGGCTAGAACCAAAACTGTTACCAGAGAAGAAGTTGCAATTGAAAGCGTTGAAACAATCTCGTTTTCAGGCGTTCCTGTTTTTGCGCCTACTATATCCCTTGCGTTAACTGCGCAGGGGATTTTCATGTTTATAAGGTTCCCTGTGATAAAAGCCAAGTAGCTTCCACCTGCTCCCAGCATTGGAGTATAGACCAAAAATTCAACTACGCTACATACCGTCCAAATCAGACCTACGCTAATAAAACCTTTTGCTGTAGCCTTTAAGTCTGGCATTGCCCCTAGGATACTTCCAATAAGGAAGGGGGCTCCTACTAGCATTATCAGCACTATTGCTGTGAAAATTCTGCCTAAGGTGTGGGTTCTGTTGTTATAATTTTCAAAATAAAGGTTGTTGTCCATATTTGTCTCCTTTGATTTAGCTTATAGGCTAACAATTACGGCACTAGCCATGCCCAAAAGCATGCTGCCTGCTATGGAGAAGTCTTCTACCCAGGCGATCTTTTTCTTTTCTGACAGCCAGATAAAGAAGGCCATTGATAGGGCGCTTACGGCTACGACTACCAGCGGGACCCAATCTCCTTTGAAGGTAAAGAAGCCTTCTCCTGAGACAAACTCTCCTATGTAAGAGGTCACATAGGCACTAACTAACCCGATAAACATTGCTGTCATTGCTTTATCGGCAAAGCCAGGTTTCTTTTCTGTACTGATGCTTTCTGTCTGAACCTTGCTTTTTCCGCTTAGTTTTTTAAGATAGCTCTTGTTTAAGAAAATTGACAAAACCATGCCCCACATTATGCAGATACTCATCAAAAGTGCTATGGTAGCGAACGCTTGGGCTGTCATTTCACTTGCTGACAGGCTGATACCTACCTGTTCTGCTGCGGCCTGAGCTACCTGGGTTTCATAGTGAAGGGCGCCAACAACGGAGAGTCTGAGCCAAGGCCAAGGTATTCCTAGGCTGCCTGCTAGGGCTATGACTCCAAGTAGAATTGCAACGCTGGGTAGTAACGAGAAGGTTGCACTGGAGGTAATAACCGTTTTCAATTTGTTTTTATCTATTCCCATTGCTAGGCCTGCTTTGTAGGCTCTGATGAGGAAAACTATACATATTATTGCAACAAAGGCTATGATTCCGCCGCAAATCAGATAAAGAGGGGCACTGTTTAGCGCTTGTAGAATTGTCATGTCTGTTTTTTCTCCTTTTCCGTCTATTCTAACATAGCTAAGGTATGCATTCAATTGAGATTTGATTTATTGCTGACTGGGCTACTCTTCCTTTTCTACTCTTCCTTTGCTACTCAGTGGCCTCCCTTAACTGGCACAAAAAACCACAACAAATCACCATTTGTGCCCAAAAGAGGCAAAAATATGAAAAAAATCGGGATTTAGCGCCAAACTGATGAAAATTTTACTTGTCAAGTTGGCGTTCTCTTGGCAGATTTGACTTAGGAGGCGCTGGTGGACGAGCAGCTTAGGGCGTTAGAGAATAAATCTCAGGATTTAGGTAATCTGATGGAGCATATCACATTAGGTTGTGTGGGTTTGCCAGCGGGGAATCTTCAGATTCTAAGTTGTAGAAATAAGACGTCATTTTACCAGTATTTTGAGTCAGGAGAGCCAAGAAAATATCTGAAGAAATCGCAGAGTCAGTTGATTGCGGCGTTGGCGCAGAAGCGTTACTTGCAGCAGGTTTATGTGGCTGCTCAGTTAAAGAAAAAAGCAGTGGACAAGTGTGTTGCTATCTTGAAGAGTGATGACTACTTGTTTGATTTGGCGTCAATCTATGTGACACTTCCTAGTGAAATTAGGGCACTGGTTAAGCCGGTGGAGAGCTTTGACGCTGAGTATGCACGAAAGTGGCAACAAAGAAAAATGCTTCACAGTGAAATGCCATATGAAGCAAAGTTTAAGTCAAAACGTGGGGAGTATGTGAGGTCCAAGAGTGAACTAATTATTGCTGATAGACTTTATGATGCGGGTATACCTTATCATTACGAGGTGGAGTTTCGTAATCAGTATGGCAAATTGATTTTGCGTCCAGATTTCTATGTCTTAAATCCTAGAACTAGAAAGGAATACCTTTGGGAGCATTTTGGCATGCTGGACAATGAAGTGTACGCTAATGATTTTGTTGCAAAGATGAATCTCTATGCAAAATATAACTACTTTCCAGGAGATAAACTGATTGTGACGGTTGAAAGTTCTAAGCATCCGCTTACTCCGGAGCAAATACAGATAACAATTGATAAATATCTGAAGTAGTAGTTTTCTTCTATGGGCTGATTTACAAAAAATCAATCAAAAATTGGTACGAGAGGATTTTTGATTGAAAAAATCAATCAAAATTGAAAAAAATCGGGCTTTTGATTGAAAAAAGCAGGAACAAAGTGGCTAATCTTGCGTTTGCTCAGATCAGGGCTCGCTGCAAGTCCCACTGACGCTAAAATGAAAAACCCCAGCATTGAGCTGGGGCTTTTTCATTTGCGGAAAGAGGGACTTGAACCCTCACCCTTGCGGATAGGAACCTAAATCCTACGTGTCTGCCAGTTCCACCACTTCCGCGAACGCAAGGTTAAAAATAGCATAGAATTGAGGAATGTTCAATAACGTCTTGTGTTCTTGTTGAATGCAACAGACAAACAAAACTATTTGTTGCATTTTGTTGCGTTTGCTTATGTTATCGGCAGATAAAAATCATTTTTGTTGCATTTTCAATATTTACGTTTTAGACTTTTAGGAAATGGAGATTTTTTGTAAAACGGCGTGTAATAACAAGGCTTTACAATTTTCTACATACTCAAAGGGAGGAATAAAATGACAGGTATTCCATTACTTATCGTCTTTGTTCTTGCAGTTGCTTTAATGATTATTGCAATTTCAAAGTGGCATGTGCACCCATTCCTATCAATCATGGGTGTATCTCTTATCCTGGCTTTGGTCGCAGGAATTGACATTACCAAGATTGCCGATGTTATTGGTGCAGGATTCTCAGGCACCTTTACTTCCATTGGTATTGTTATCATCCTTGGTGCCCTGGTTGGTGTTCTCCTTGAGAAGACCGGTGCTGCACTAAAGATGGCAGACTGTGTTGTAAAGCTTGTTGGAAAGAAGAATCCTGAGCTTGCAATGCTTATCATGGGCTGGATTGTTTCAATCCCTGTTTTCTGCGATAGCGGATTTGTTATTCTGAACCCAATCAGAAAGGCTTTGGTCAAGAAGACCGGAAAGAGCTCAGTTGCTTGTACAGTATGTCTCTCAATGGGTCTTTACATTTCCCACTGTTTCATTCCACCTACACCAGGTCCTATTGCTGCAGCTAACTCTCTGTTCAGCGGAATTGGTCAGGATGTAAACCTTCTTTTGGTCATGGCTGTTGGTGCTCTCTGTTCAATCCTTCCAATGATTGCTGGTTACATCTTTGCAGTCCGCATTGGTAAGAAGGTTAAGGCTCACGATGAAGCCGATCATTCAGCTGACGCTGCAAAAGACTATGAAGAACTTGTAAAGAGCTACGGCAAGCTTCCAAACGCTTGGGCTGCTTTTGCTCCTATTGTTGTTCCAATTATCCTCATGGGTCTTGCTTCTGCACTTTCCATGGCTGGAAAGACAATTCCTTTCTTTGTATTCCTTGGTAAGCCAATCATTTCTCTTGCTGTTGGTGTCCTCTTTGGTGTTGGTCTTCTTGCTTCTGCTGGAAAGATGAAAGATTTCTACGAGATTACAAATGATACCCTCAAGACGGTTGGACCTATCTTGTTCGTCACAGCCGCTGGTGGTGTTCTTGGAAAAGTAATTTCTTCAAGTAACCTCATTAACTTCATTACAGATCACGCAACAACCCTCAAGGCTTTGGGCTTGGTATTCCCATTCTTGCTTGCTGCTATTCTCAAGTCTGCTCAGGGCTCATCAACAGTTGCAATCACAACAACTGCTGGTATTCTTGCTCCTATGATGCAGAGCCTAGGCTTTGCAACCCCAATGTATGCTTGTCTCGTAACAGTTGCTATTGGTGCTGGTGCAATGGTAGTTTCTCACGCAAACGACTCCTACTTCTGGGTTGTTACTAACTTTGGTGAGATGGAAACCCAGGATGGTTATAAGACTCAGACCCTTGGAACTTTGGTAATTGGTGTCGCTGCTATTATCAACGTTTTGATTGTCTCAATTTTCTGCTAATATTACAGAATTTTACACATGGGCGGACTTTTCAGTGGTCCGCTCATTTACTAAAATGCTGTAATTGACATTGGAGGTGTTTATGAATAGCGATGCAAAGAAAATCATTGACGAGGCTTTAAAAGAGGCTCTTCCAGACAGTGCGGTAAAGAAAGCCTTGAAGGAAATTCAATTCAAAGAGGGCAAGTTGATTCTCATTTCCATTGGTAAGGCTGCCTGGCAAATGGCAAAAGCTGCATACGACGCCCTGGGTACCCGCATAGAAGAGGGCGCGGTCATCACCAAATATGGTCACAGCAAGGGAGCAATTGGCACTCTGGAGATTTACGAAGCCGGCCATCCCGTCTCAGATGCCAACACCTATTCCTCCACCCAAAGATGTATTGATCTGGTCAGTAATCTTTCCAATACCGATAATGTTCTCTTTTTAATCAGTGGAGGTGGCAGTGCGCTGTTTGAAAAACCACTGGTCACAGAGCAGGAGAACCAGGATATTACCAAGCAATTACTTGCTTGTGGAGCAGATATTGTTGAGATGAATACACTAAGAAAGCGCCTTTCTTCTGTAAAGGGCGGAAAGTTTGCTCAAATTTGTGCTCCCGCTCAGGTTTATGCCATTGTGCTTTCAGATATCATTGGAGATCCTTTGGACATGATTGCTTCAGGTCCTGCCTATCCCGATTCCTCAACCACTGAGCAGGCTCTTAATATTGTTGAGAAGTACTCACTAAAACTTTCTGCTGAGGCTAAAAAGTGCATAGAAATTCCTACTCCAAAGAAGCTTGATAACGTAACCACCTATGTAACAGGTAGTGTAAAGCAACTTTGCCTTTCTGCATCAAAGACGGCAGCAAGTCTTGGCTATGAACCTATTTTCTTGACGGCAAGCCTTAACTGTGAGGCCCGCGAGGCAGGGACTTTCCTGGCGGCAATTGCCAGAGACAACGAGGCAAGTGGCAAAAAGCTGGCTTTCATTGCAGGAGGGGAGACGGTGGTTCATCTTACTGGAAAGGGTAAGGGCGGAAGAAACCAGGAGATTGCTCTTGCTGCTGCAGACGGTATAAGAGGCGTTAAGAAGTGTTGTATTTTTTCCGTTGGTAGCGATGGAACTGATGGTCCAACAGATGCCGCTGGTGGCTGTGTTGACCAAAATACAGCGGCTATCCTTGATAAACAGGGCATTGTTATCTCCTCAGTACTGAAGAATAATGATGCTTACAATGCCCTTAAAGCGGCAGATGCTTTGGTTATCACAGGACCTACCGGAACTAACGTTAACGACCTAACGGTTTTGCTTTTGAACTAATTAAAACCCAAAAAGACCTTTTTTGACGTAAGGCTCTGTCTTAACGCCAAGAACCTTGTAGCCGGTTTCTTCAATAGCTTTTTTTATTGCTTCTTCATTAAGCGCTTCTTCAGAGACAATCTCGGCAGTGCCGTTTTTGTGAGAGGCGCGTACTTTCTTTACCTTAAAGGCTTCTCTGATTGTATCGCAAACGTGGTTTTCACACATGTTGCAAGCCATTCCATCAATGTTTACAGTTGTCTTAATCATTTAAAACCTCCAAGTTAGCGTTGTCTAACCTTCAACTAAGGTACAACCAAAGCCTATAAGCCGTCAAGAGTAACAAATCTAGTTGCTTTGAGTTTTCTTGAAGTCGTCAATGGCTTCTTGGAACATTTCTTCTGTTTGAGTTACGCAGGCTTCAAGGGCATATTTCTTGCCTAGTTCTGCATATTTATATTCCATTTCTTTTCTGTAATCTTCGTGTTCAATCCACCAGTCTATGCGCTGAGCCAATGCCTTTGCATTGTCCACAGGAAAGAGGCTTTCCTCACAGAGGGCAAATTGCGGGGTTGCACTCATCTTGCTGTTGGCAATGATTGGAACCAGACCACCGGCAAAGGCTTCCATACAGGACATGGCTTCAATTTCTGCCTGAGAGGCATGTACGTATAGGTCACTCATGGCAATGATATCTAGGAGTTCCGGCTTGGTGAAGAATTTCATAATTGGTTTGACTGGAAGAACTTGTCCCAAGTGCTCCAAGTGTTCTTTTCTAGGACCCTGGCCTGCGAGAATTAACTGAATCTTGTCTCTGTACTTGGAAAGATTTATGGCCTCAATTAAAACGTTTTGACGCTTTTCAATGGAGTACCTTCCCACCATGAGAATGCAGAAGTAGGGCTGAAGTTCAGCAGTTTTGGGAAGTTTTTTGTATACGAAATCGGGGTCTATGCCGTTGGAGATGACGTGGAGTTTTGCGGTGTAGTGGTGTGCCTTGAGTTGGTCCGCAATCATCTTGCTGGGGCAGTGGATATGGGTGGCGTATTGAAAATTCCATTTTTTCAAGAGCCAGTAAATGAAGTCGTTGACAGGTTTTACTTTGCCCATGTGGATGGAGGAGGAGATGTTTTCTGGCTGCACGTGGAAAGCCATGGTGTAGGGTTTGCCTTGTTCTTTGCATTGCTGGACGGTCTTGCGGGCAAGTTCAAAAGGCATGTAGATGTGAACAAGATCTGCCCAAGAGACGGCGTCGTGGATGGTTTGTGTGTCATCCCATTTTGCAAATTTCATGCCCTGTTTTGTGATGAGTTTGTCAAAAACGGGGAGGTGGTAGGTTTCAAGATGGTAGTAGCCTTGGTCTGGATTGGCTACGCTTAGTGGGCGTACTTCGTGCCCGTGTTTTTCCAAGATGGCTGCAAATCTTCTAGCTGATACGGTTACGCCGTTGTTTGCATCAAAGAATTGGTCTGAAACAAATAAAATCTTCATTTTGTCTCCTAGCTGTTGTTAGTTGTCCTTCAAAACATTTCCAATTGGAACAAAGCCTTCGCCTAGGACTTCATAGGTGTCCTGGATGAACATGAAGGCATTGGAATCTTCTTCGTAAACTATTTTAGTTAATTGATTTATCTGTCTGTTGTGCATGACTGCAATAAGCATTGTTCTTTCCTTTCCTGTGTAGGTTCCAATGCCCCTCAGTGCGGTTGCACCATGGTCTAGTTCTGTGTTAATTCGTTTGGTAATTTCAGCATGCTTTTCACTTATGATGTAGGCGGTTTTTGCGTATCTGGTGCCAAGTCCTAAAATCATGTAATTTACCATGTAGGTGGAAATGAAGATGGTAACAACGCCGCAAAGTGCGTGCTGAATTCCAAAGACAAAGACCCCTGAAAGCAACACTATGCCATCAGCCACAAAAAGACCGGCTGCAGTGGAAAGCGGGGTGTACTTGTTTAGAATTTGGGCAATAATGTCTGTTCCACCTGTGTTAGCACCGGTACGCATTACAAGCCCAACTCCAGCTCCTACAAGTCCGCCTCCAAAGATTACAGAGAGAAGCAAGTCTATGCTGTCTGTGTAGGGGAGGATCCCGTTGTAGCCGGTAAGAATTCCAAAGAAACTTGTCCAAAGTGAGATTAGAATTGTTCCGGCTATGCTTTTCATCCCGTAGGCAATTCCAAAAGATAGTACTCCTGCTATGAAGATTGGTACTGACACACAGAGCATTGCCAGACCTGTGTCAAAACCAGTCAGGTGGTAAATGATGGTTGCAATTCCATTGACTCCGCCACAGGAGATTTTTCCTGGCGTAATAAAGCAGGCAATGCCAAAGCCAGCAACGCAGGTGCCTACAACTATGTACGCAAGATCCAAAAGCTTGCGTTTTTTGTTTGTATCCTGTGCGTTCTTTGGCTGAATTGCTTTTTGGGGCTCTGTTTTCTCTGTAGTTTCCATACGGTTATAATACTAACAATTATGCTAGTTCTGCAAGTTCTTCCCATCTTGAGTAGAGACTTTCCAGTTCATCATTAACCTTGTTGTAGGCTTTGGCTTTTTCTCCCTTAGAATCTGCTTTGCCAGAGGAGAAGAATTCTTCTAGTTCAGCTTTGGCTTCTTCCAGCTCTTCAATTTTAGCACTGATAGCCTCAAACTCTTTCTTTTGGTTAAAATTTAGCCCCTTCTTCTTGCTGTGGGGCATTGTTTGAGGGGTTGTATCGGCTTTGCCTGTATTTGCTTTATTTATCTTTTGTGCGTTTATTCTGGCTTCTTTGGCTACTGCTTGTTGTGCCTGTTCATAGGCTTTGTAGTCAGAGTAGTTGCCTTCAAACCTTGTAGCACCTGGCATTACAATCAGCTCAGAACAAATCTTATCCAAAAAGGCTCTATCATGGCTTACGGCAATAACACAGCCCTGAAAGTCTGCTATGTACTGTTCAAGACGGCACAGGGTATCGAGGTCTAAATCATTGGTTGGTTCGTCTAAAACCAGGAAGTTTGGATTGCTTACAAGGGTTGCCAGTAGATAAAGTCTGCGCTTTTCACCTCCTGAGAGGATGCTGATGGGCAGTCTGTGGAAGGAAGACGGAAAGCCAAAAAGTTCAAGAAATCTTGCTGGAGTCACACTGAAGCCTTGGGAGATTTGAATGTTTTCTCCAATATCTGATATGTACTCTAGCATGGTTTTGTTAAGAGGAAGTTTTGCAGATTTCTGGTCATAATAACCAAAGACTGTGTTTACTCCTGTGTCTACTTCGCCACCACTTGCCTGAAGGTGACCTGTAATTAAGTCTAAGAGAGTACTTTTTCCACTGCCGTTAGAACCAATGACACCAATTCTCATTCCTTTAACGAATTCAAGGCTCAGATTTTCAATGATGGTGGTGTTTCCGCGTTTTGCACTGGCGTTTTTTAGTTCCAATATTTTTTTGCCTAGTCTGCGAGTGACGCTAGAAAAATCGCGTTGTTCTTCTTCCGGTCTTCGCTGTTGGCTTTTCATCTCTTCAATGCGTTGTTTCCTGCCGCTGTCCTTTCCCGTTCTTGCCTGAGGTCCTCTGTGAAGCCATTCAAGTTCTCTTCTGAGAATGGTTGCAAGCCGGTCCTGCTCCTTTTGCAGTGCATTAAGGCGCTCTGCTTTGTGCTCTGTGAAGCTGGTGTAGCCGCCTTCATAAAAGAAAGCTTTCCTGTTATCAAGCTCCATGGTTTTAGTACAGATTTTGTCTAGAAAATATCTGTCATGGGTGACTAGAAGGATGGTAAAAGCGCCTGTAGTGAGCTTTGTTTCCAGCCATTCAATGGCAGGAATGTCTAGGTGGTTGGTAGGCTCGTCTAAAAGCAAAATATTTGGTTCAATGGCCAAAATCCTTGCTATTGCTGCTTTTTTTTGTGTGCCACCGGACAAATGGGACATCAATTTATCTAAAGGCTCTTTGACTCCTAGTTCTCCTAAGTAGCTTTTGTAGTGGTCTTCCATGTTCCAAAGCCCTAGGTTTTCTATCTCTTCAAAGGTATCGTGCTTGCCTTCTTGAAAGTCCCGCAAAAGTTTTACGTGGGGGTCGTTGCCAGTTAGTAAAAAGGAGGCGAGGGTGCAGTTTTCTTCAAAGTGAGTGTCCTGTTCTAGGTACGCTACGCGGCACGAACTATTGAGAGTGACGTTGCCGGTATCGGGCTCTAGGGTGCGAGCGATTATCTTGAGGAAGGTGGATTTCCCGGCGCCGTTTTTGCCTACTATGCCCAGACGTTCGCCTAGGTCTAGGCCAAAGCTGACGTTGGAGAAGAGAAAATCGTCCTTGACGGTTTTGGAGATGTTGTATACCGATAACGCGTTCACATCCTCGTTTTAACAAAAAATTGCAGGAGGGACAAGCGTCTGCGTGGTGCTACTAGGCCAGACAAAAGGCTACACAAAAAAGTTTTCATGGGGTAGTATCAAGGACATGCAAAAAGATGTTCAGTTAAGGCTTCCTCCGCATAAGGCTGCAAAGGATAGTGCCATAAGAAAAGCTCTGGGAATTAGCGAGACCACGCCGTTTGTGATTCTAAAAAAGTCCATTGATGCGCGGCGTAAGGATATTATGGTGGATTTGATATGCCGGATTAATCCTTCTGAAGCGGTCTTTCAGCCTACGGAGCTCAAGGACGCTGAGGCTGCAAAGGGGCAGGTTATCATTGTGGGAAGTGGTCCGGCTGGGCTTTTTGCGGCGCTTGCTTTGCTGGAAAAGGGCATTAAGCCTATTGTTTTGGAGAGAGGAAAAGATGTTCATGCTAGGCGCAAGGATATCGCCCTAATTTCTACCTGTGGAAAGGTGGATGCTCAGTCCAATTATAGCTTTGGAGAAGGTGGCGCTGGGGCTTTTTCAGATGGAAAGCTGTATACGCGTAGCAAGAAAAGGGGAGAGAATTCCAAGGTCTTGAATCTTTTTGTGCAGTATGGGGCAGATCCTTCTATTTTATATGAGGCACATCCTCACATTGGTACGGATAAGCTACCAAAGATTGTTGAGAACATGCGAAGTGCAATTCTCTCCCATGGAGGCGAGGTACATTTTGAGACTCAGGTGGTGGATTTGCTGGTGGATTCTCCAGCGGCTTTACAAAAGGGGCCGGAGCCTTCTAGTGCTGCTGTATGTACTGGTGTGGTTGCCAAGAACCTGCAAACGGGAGAACTTTTATCCTTCAGGGGTCCAGTTATCCTAGCCGTGGGTAATGCCGCGCGCGATACCTTTGAAATGCTGCTCTCCCGCAAGGTGCAGCTTGAGGCTAAGGACTTGGCTATGGGCGTGCGGCTTGAACATCCCCAGCACCTCATTGACTGCATCCAATATCACAATCCACAGGGAAGGGGTGAATTCCTTCCCGCCGCCGAATACAGTTTCATCACCCAGGTGCCACTGGCAGAGCTTAATTTTTCCAACTCTACTGGGGCATCTCTTTCGTCCTTCAAGGCGTCCTTTGATGCTCCTTTCAAGGAGTCCTTTGGCTCACCCTACAGCGCTTCTTGCAGCGAACCTTTCAGCGAATCTTTCAGCGAACCTTTCAGCAAATCTTTCAGTTCACCTTTCAGCGCCCCTTTCAGCGCACCCGCGGACAAGAACTCTATTGGAGTTTACTCCTTTTGCATGTGCCCCGGAGGCTTTGTGGTTCCCGCCGCCTCAGATGCCCAGCAGGTGGTAGTCAACGGCATGTCTCCCAGCAACAGAGGCTCAAAATGGGCCAACAGCGGCATGGTTGTAGAATTTCCCACCTCGCTTTTGGGCGATTCTCTTTACGTAAAACAGAATCCTCTTTGCATGATGAACTTGCAAGCCCAACTAGAAAAGGCCACTTTCCGGGCTGCTAATGGCACCCAAAAGGCCCCTGCCCAAAGAATGGTAGACTTTCTTGAAGGTCGTTTGAGCAATACGCTACCTAGCTCAAGCTATGCCCCAGGACTAACCAGCGTCAACCTGCACAATGTCCTGCCACCCTACATCAGTAGCGCTTTAAGCTATGCCTTCAAGGTCTTTGGTCGCAGCGCAAAAGGCTTTGAAACCAACGAGGCCCTTCTCATAGGCAGCGAAACGCGCACCTCAAGTCCTCTTCGCATAATCCGCCATCCCGATACCCTCGAGAGCCTCTCTCTTAAGAATTTATACCCTTGCGGAGAGGGGGCTGGCTATGCAGGTGGAATTGTCAGTGCAGCCATTGATGGCATTAGATGTGCACAGATGCTTAGTGTTAAAATGCTAACATAGTGTTATGCTCTTGACAAAAATGAAATTTTATTAATTTTCTACTTGCAAGACTTGTATGTAAATGATAAATTTTAGATGGTCTTGGGGTCTTGCTGTGTGTTTTTCTCCCCACCCCAATCCTGAAAGCACAGTAAGATGCCCAACCTTTTTTTTATCCTTTTGCCAACAATAATGTATGTTACTTTGTTTCAATGCAGTGATTTGCCCTTGCACGTCTAATTTAGGCGCGATTGGGTTTGCCCTTGCACGTCCCATGTAGGGACGTTGCGGGCCGCCTCGCTGCAAACGCAATCCTGCCGGAGCGTTTGACTACCGCTCGGTTCAAACCCAAACTGAGCGTATAAATAACAAGAGGGAACCGTTTGGGTTCCCTCTGTTATTTAGGCGCGATTGGGTTTGAACCAACGACTTCTACCGTGTGAAGGTAGCACTCT
>CAVISO010000015.1:0-27596 GCA_963645435.1 Sphaerochaetaceae bacterium
TCGTAGTCAACAGTTACGCAGTAAGGAGTTCCAATCTCGTCCATTCTTCTGTAGCGGCGACCAATTGCTCCACTCTGATCAAAGAAGGTTGCAAAATCTTCTCTGAGCTCATGCTCCAACTTGTCTGCATACTCGCCAATGCCATCCTTCTTGACCAAAGGAAGCACTGCAACGGTAACAGGAGCAACACTTGGATGGAAGTGCAACACGGTTCTTACATCGCCATCCTCAAGGGTCTGCTCTTCATAGGCATCTGAAAGTGCCATGAGTACGTTTCTCGTAAGACCTGCAGAGGTCTCCACCACGTATGGAATATACTTCTCATTCGTCTCTGGATCCAAGTAAGTCAAATCCTTGCCCGAGAACTTCTGATGCTGAGTAAGGTCATAGTCTGTTCTACTATGAATGCCTTCCAACTCCTGCCAGCCCATTGGGAACAGGAACTGAATATCGTAGGCGTCTTTTGCATAGAAAGCCAGCTCATCTGGACCATGCTGATGCCATCTGAGATGTTCTGGAACAATGCCCAGCTTATTGATATAGAAATTCATTCTCTGCTCGCGCCAATACGGGAACCACTTCTCATCCGTGCCCGGCTTGCAGAAGAACTGCATCTCCATCTGCTCAAATTCACAGGACCTGAAAATAAAATTCTTGGTAGTAATCTCATTTCTGAAACTCTTTCCCACCTGTGCAATACCAAAAGGAATCTTCACACGAGAAGACTGCACCACATTCTTGAACTCTGTGTATATGCCCTGCGCGGTCTCTGGTCTGAGATAGATGGTAGATGCCGCATCCACATCTGGCCCGATATGTGTAGCAAACATCAAATTAAAATTTCTTGGCGCTGTGAAAGTTCCCTTGCTGCCACAAACAGGACATGCAGCGTTAAGATCAATCTGATCCGCTCTGAAACGGCTCTTGCACTGCTTACAGTCCACCATTGGGTCTGTAAAGTTACTGACATGTCCGCTGGCTTCCCAAACCCTTGGGTGCATAAGAATAGAAGCATCAAGACCAACAATTCCATCATGGAGCTGAGTCATTTCTTTCCACCAGAGGTCTCTGATGTTATTCTTGAGCTGAACACCCATTGGACCGTAGTCGTAGGCGCCGTTAAGTCCACCATAAATTTCACTGCTCTGGAAGATAAAACCTCTTCTTCTGCAAAGCGATACTATTTTATCCATTGTTACTTCAGACATTTTTATTTACCTCTTTCTCTAATACTTTTATTGCTCTTTCAATGCGTCTAAAGGCTTCTTCATTGCCCAATAGGTGAATGCAGTTAAAAGGTGGAGGACTAACCTGAAGCCCTGTAACGGCAGCCCTAAGTGGGTTAAATACGCCAGCATTCTTAATTCCAAGTTTCTGCGCAAGCTCACAAAGATCCTGCTGAATATCGTCATCGGTCTTGGAGGTGCCAAGATCTGCCTGGATTAGTTCATAGACTGCCTTGAGTGCAGTAAGCGTGGTGGTAGCATCCATCTTCTTTGGGAGGAGGATTGCAACCTCTGGCTCACCGTGATCTTCCAGGAAAGCAGTCATTTCAACTACATCAGATAGCAAAGTGAGACGGTCGCGCACTCCGGGGACAAAGGCCAGCAGCCTGTCATAGTCAGCATCCGTAAGCCGTCCAGCTTCCTTTAAGAAAGGCATAAGCAGCTGCGCCAGCTCCTCGTTGGACTTCTGCCGGATGTACTGGGCGTTGAACCAATCCAGCTTCTGGTAGTCAAAAATACCGGAGGCCTTGTTGATTTTCTCAAGCGCAAAACACTTTTCCAGCTCTTCGCGGGAGAAGAATTCCTTCTCTCCATCATAAGACCAGCCTACAAGACTCACATAGTTAAGCAGGGCTTCTGGAAGATATCCTTTCTTTCTAAAGTCCCGAACACTGGTAGAACCGTGGCGCTTTGAAAGTTTGTGTCCATCGTTACCCATGACCATTGGAAGGTGGCAATAAATTGGAACCTGCCAGCCAAAGGCTTCATAAAGTAGCACATGAAGAGGTCCAGAGGGAATCCACTCCTGAGCGCGCATGATATGAGTAATGCCCATAAGATGGTCATCAATGACATTTGCCAGGTGATAGGTAGGATAGCCGTCTGACTTCAGCAGTACTGGGTCTGGACTTACATCCTTGTTTTCTCTTGTAACATCTCCCATGAGAATATCATGGAAAGTGGTGCTGCCCTCTTTTGGAACCTTCAGTCTAATTACAGGTTTAAGTCCCTGAGCTTCCAAAGCCGCTCGTTCTTCTGCTGTCAAATTTCTGCAGTGACCATCATAGCCCTGAACAGGACTCTTTTCTTCAATCTGCTTTTTTCTCAGTTCTTCCAACCGTTCTGGAGTGCAGTAACAATAGTATGCTTTGCCCATATCAACGAGTTTTTTTGCATATTCTTGATAAATAGGCAATCGTTCACTCTGAATATAGGGACCACAAGGTCCACCAACAACAGGCCCTTCATCCCATTTAATTCCAAGCCAATCCAAAGTATCGTAAAGATCCTGGAGAGACTCGTCACTATAACGCTCACGGTCAGTATCCTCTACTCTAAGGATAAACTTACCGCCATTTGTCTTTGCAAAAAAATAATTGAAAAGAGCCGTTCTGACTCCTCCAATGTGCTGCAGTCCCGTTGGGGACGGTGCATACCTTACTCTAACTTCCATAATAGTGTGACTCCATTACTGCCTTATGTTGTACTAGAAAATACGGTTTATTTCAACGCTTATAACCTTAATAGCAACTTATGCCCAAGGTCCTTCCTTAAGCAGTTTCAAAAGGTCAATTCTTGAACGGACATTGGTCTTGTCAAAGATGTTTGCAACGTGATTGTTAACCGTGTTAACAGAGATAGACAACTCGTTTGCAATCTCCTTATTAGTAAGTCCCTCACATATAAGTTGAATGACAGAGAACTCACGCTCAGTAATCTTATACTGACTGAGACTCTCCAAACTCAATGTAGTAGCCCGCTGAGACTTTTCCGTTTCCAAAGTGAACCTAGAATAGTAATAAACCAGAATGATTATTGAGAAAGCAAGAACATAGATAGGATTACTCAGTTCATTAATGAAATCAACAAACAAAGCAAGAAAGCAAAGAGGTATGAGACATAAGCTGGTAATATTGACAGCAAGACACACATCCCTTGCATGCTTATCTTCAATGCTCTTGAGATTATTCCAAAGTGTAACAATACAGTAAATGTACATGGCCAAGAAGGCTAACGTCTGACCAAAAGAAGCCCAGAACAAAAAAGCCTCGTTTGATACTATTTGAGAAGCAAGTCCAATACCAAAATAGGCTGCCGCAAGTGGATAAAAAGCCATGCGCTGGTATCTTCTCCAAGGCTTTGCAATTACCCAACTTAAAAAGAAAGGTAAGAAGACAATTACAAAGGCCATACCCAAATGCATTGCTGTAGTAAAAATAAAACTAAACACCCTATAAATTGCATTTGGCATAAAAAACAAAGACAGGCCCTTGGCCAAGGCAAGTCCCATGAGTCCAATAAGACAGCTTTGGAACACAATGTAATAGCCAGTCCAAGGGTCTTTGCGGAAGATGCGTGCAGCAAGGGCTAAAGCCAAAGACATGCACGCAACTCCTATTGAGACGGTATAGGCGAACAGTATAAATCCGTCCATCTCAAGTCCTACTTAGAAAGTAATCTCTGGTTGTGAGAGAGGTCTGCCTCACCACAGATTGCCTTGATATCTTCATAGAGCAAAGGGAAGCTGGTTGCAGCAAGTCCAGTGGCTTTTTCACAGAGCTTGTTGTAATCGCTTGAGTTAATGATTGCCTTGCTGAAGAGAGAGAATAGTCTGAGATGGATATCCTTTCCATCATTTGACATATACTCTTCTGTCTCTGCATAACCAGGGAAGACCTTTGCAAGAGCCTGATCAAAGGAGGCCGCGTTAGAAACGTAGGCATTGATTGGCTTTGTATGCAGGAAGAGCCACATGCTGAGACTTGGGTTTGTCCAACCCAGCTTAACCTTCTTGGCTTCAGCAATTGGCATAACTGCCTTGACATCGTCTGCCTTAAGGTTGAAGTCCTTAAAACCAAAAACAGCCCAAGCGCTGGAATACTTACCAGCAACTCTTCTCTTTGCTGTGACCTTTACAAGGTCTTCAAGCGTCTCTGCTGCCTGACATTCCACAGAAAGGCTAACGTATCTGCAGTCTTTTCTGACTCTGGAGAAATAAACAGCAAGAGCTGGATTTGAGGTAACAATAAGAATAGTCTTCTTTGGGAGAACAGGATTTCTTTTGCGCATCATAATTAGGCCTCCTCATTTACAAAGCGGAATTCGCTTGTGATTGGAAGAGCTCCAAAAGCTCCGCTCTCATACATTGCACGAACCTTTGCACTTGCAGGGATTCTGAAATCGCTAAGTGGATAGTAAATTGTAGAACCAACGCTATCCTTCTCTGCAAAGTAAATTCCATCTTTTCTGAGAAGTCCATCTTCCAGAAGGGTTGGGTTGCAATCAAATACAAACAACTGACTGGAGCGCTTGCATCCATTGGTAAAGACACTGGTAAGGTAAATCAAAACCTCTGGATGGAGGAACATGCCGTAGTCATCAACAATAAGAACCTTGTTTCTTGTGAAGGCTTCAAAGAAAGCAAGAGCCAAAAGGGAAAGTCTCTTCATTGAAAGGCTCTCTCTTCCGTAGGGGCTGAACATAGCAGCCTTGGAGTTAGAGTGAATAAAGAACACCATGTCACCATCGTTAGACTGGACAAACTTACCGTCCTTGTTACTACCAACTCTAATGTCTCTGATATCTGTAATATCCATGCTCCAGAAGAAGTTGATAAGCTGATCTTTCCAGGCTGGATGAGCATTGAGCATAGCAGCAATGTAACGCTCTGAAGAAGTTCCAACACCCATTGGAAGAATATCCAAGGTATCAGCAAACCAGTTGTAAACTTCAGAACAGGTCTCACCACCTTTAAGGGCTGCGTTTGCAAGATAAACGTGCTTTTCATCAACAGCCTTCTCGTTGCGTTTCTTGTCACCTCTGTAAAGTTTACCCCAACGAACGTTGTAGGTTACCTCTTCATTAAGATCTGCTACAGCAACTCTCTCAAACATGAGCTTTCTGGAAGCACCAATGGTGTAGTAAAGGCTTTCTTCCCAAATGTGGTCAGTATCTGCCTTGAGCGTGTAGGTTGCAATAACCTCTTTCTCTTCTGCAGTTGCTTCCTTAAGAAGGATTCTGACTGTAAACTCAGCAGGCTGATTCTTGACTTCATTGTAAGCGAAAATTGATCCGGTCAGAATTCTCTTTAGAGGGTTCTCTTCAGAAGCTTCTGCCACAACTATGCCCTTGACTGCCTCAAGAGCCCTTACAATCGTACTTTTTCCAACACCGTTTGGACCAACAACAGCTACAGTCCTCAAAACCTTAAGCTTGTCAGAAACTGACTCAATCTTGCTCTGGTCAAGTCTCTTGTCCTTTAGGGCTGCAAACGAAACAGTCTGCGGTTCCTTGATTGACCTAAAATTGGCCACCGTAATATCAATAAGCACAAAGGCCTCCTTTGCCGGCATGCGGCATTTAAACAGGTTAAAGACCCATGGACTCCATTCTTGCACGAATTGTGGGATACGCGTCAAGTGCAGTCTTGAGTCTTGCCGGAAGAGTCATGTCTCCATGATTATCCGTTGCTATGATGTCTACCAGATCTTGGTCTATGTAAGGGAGAGCTTTTTTACTCTCCACTCCTTCAACGTTGACCTGTATCCATGCGCCAAGTTCTCTGAACATCTTGAAGGTATCATCCTTTGGTTTTACCCATTTGTACCTTTCAACATGTGCCACAACTACTTCAAGCCCCTTATCCACCAGCTGCTGGAGCTTTCTTTCCAAAGCCAAGGGCTTCTCATTAACGGGGAATTCACACAAGGCAAACCTTCCTGCCACTGGAATACACTTGACCTCCAGTTGACTTGACAAGTACAACTCGCTGCCAAGATAGGTTTTCATTCCCAGCTTCTGAGCATCCCTCTGTGCCAGCTCAAGGTTTTGACGAATATTCAGAACCTTGGTCTGAACCGTTGGATGATAGACGTGTGGAGTAAAAACCAGGGTATCTATACCGTACTTGTGGTACTCAAGTAACAGTTTTCTATAGACTTCCTGAGTCTGAACTCCGTGATCCACACCAAAAAGCAGATGTGTATGAAAATCAAAAACGCTCATAACTGACGTTATACTACCTCAAAAATCAAAAAAATCATAGATATTTATCAATTTTTTTCAAATTTATACACAATAAGCCTCATTTTTAGGCTATCGTTAACCCAAAATGATGGTCTAAAACGCAAAAGTTGTGAAAAAATTTAAATTTTTTGCATTTTTAGGCCATTATAGGCCATTATTTTCCTTTTTAAAGCTTAACCAGCCCTTAACCACCCCCAAGAAGCCCCTTCTACAAAAGAGCAAAGGCTTGAATTTTGCTCAATTAAGTGCTTATTATTGCGAGGCAAAACAAAAAAACGATAAAAATTAAGGAAATAGTTAAATATAACCATGAAGAAAAACCTTGCCCTTTGGGCTTTACTGGCAACAATTTTAATTCCATTTCTGCTGACTTCTTGTCCAGCAGCTCCCCCTCTTGCCCCAACAGACGGCTTTCAGCCCTACCTTGCTCCAGAGACTCCGTCAGAACTTAAAGTCTCCAATGGCTACAGGGATACAATCAGTCTCAGTTGGAAAGCAGTAGAAGGCGCTACCAGCTATATGGTCTGGGCAACTGAAGCGGACCAATACGGAACCACCACTCAAAATACGGTAGTTACAGAGACCTATTCAAAACTCCTTGCCCGTGGTTTTGAACTAATTGATATAGTCACAGAGCCTTCTTGTAAACTCAGTAACCTTGAGGTCAACACTTCCTACATCTTTTCTATCATTGCAATGAAAACCATGGAAAGAAAGGGTTCAAATAACACCGTACTTTACTCAGAACCCAGTAACTTTGCTCAAGGTTCTACAATAGGAGAAATTACTCTCTCAGCAGTAGCGAACTCAAAAACCGTCACACTGTTTTGGGATATTTCAAACCTCTATTCTGTTTTGGACAATTCCAAAGAGAGGCTTTCTCTTTACGACTACAAACTATCCATTTACAAAAAGCTAAACTCTAGCAACGACTGGGGAGAGGCAAAGGTCCTTGATAGTAATACAGCAAAAACTCAAACCTTCTCCTTTGGCGCTTCTTCGCTTGAAATTGACACCCTATATGACTTTAAAATTAGACTGGAAGTCCTAAATTCAGATAACGAAGTCATTACTAGCATTGAAAGTACCCCCTTCACTCTCACAACAGATACTTCCCCAACTCCAGAAAGCGTTGAAAACATTACTGCCACAAGTGGTCTTACAAGAAAGGAAGTGACCCTTACTTGGACGGCTCCAGCGCTCTCCAACCATGATAATATAAAGTCAGTTTTCATAATTCAAAGAGCAGAAACTGCTGACTCAAGTTCAGCTGGCTCCAGTTCAGGAACTCTTACCTGGACAGAAATTATCGCCCCCGTCACCCACAATGAAGATGGCACCTACTCTGTCACAGACTCAACTCTTGCTGACAACACAACTTACACCTATAGAATTCTCAATGGCTATCAGCTTGATACAAAAACTCCTGTCTACCAGGAAGCAGAAGATGCTGCAACCATCCAAAAGGTTTATGCCCTTTGGATTCCACAAGACATCATCTTCACCTTTGCCAAGAGCACTGACCTCAAAACAGGAACTCTCACAGCCAGCTACACCTACAATCCACCAAAGACTCATGGCACAGTGAAGTGCTACGTAGGCGGCACAACCTGGACTGAATTGGATCTCTCAAAGCACACACAACTAGAAGAAAAAGAAGGCAACAGCCTAGAAGTTTCAATAGAAAACGAAAAACCACTGAACTATTACAGCTTCTATTTTAAATTCACTCTTGATGACCAGGAAGTCCTCACTGTCACCCACACAGATGAGACCCTTGGCATAACAGGAGCAACCACTCTTCTGTCTGACTTCAAAGCAACAGAGGACTGGGTACAAGCCATTCGCCTCTCCTGGAAAGAAATCACTGCACTGGACGACACCTACAAATACGAAATCTACCAAGACAACGACAACTCTCCTCTCACAGACTGTGAAATCGTCTCTTCTCCAGAAGACAGCACCCTCAAATCCGTTCTTCTTAATACCGATACTTCTGAAACCCACAGCTACAGAATCAAAGTCAGCAATGACAGCACCTTTGCAGTTGTTGAAACCACCGGCCAGGCCTTGGCTCGTCCTACAGGGCTTAGTGCAACAGATGGAACTTCAAAGGATGAAATAAGCGTAACTTGGCCACAACTAGATGATGACAAACTTAAATACTCTCTCAAATATTCCTATGATGGCATTACTTGGAAGGACCTTACAACAACTACTACTGGCACAACTGGACAGGCAACTCTAGCAGCCCAAGGAGAGGGTAAAGACGGAAATAAGGTTTCCTTCAAGCTAATTGTTTCCAACACCGAACAAACTGAACAATGCGGTCTAACAGAAGACAAAACCCTTGAAAGTGAAGTAGAAACCGGCTCCGTCTTAGGTCCAGCCCTTCTTAACGTAAAAATTGAAAATGATGGCCTGGATCCTGATAAGATTACAATAAAATGGGACAAAGTTGACGGAGCAGACCATTATAAGATAAAGAGGAATGACGAATATCTTGAATGGGAAAAGGATGCCGATACTTATTCAGACAAAGTGTCAGCAATCAAAGCCCTTGGTGGAGAAGCCCCTCTTAATGCTACTTATACTTATACGGTTATCCCCTGTTTAGAGGATGGAACTGAGGCAGTTATTGGCTCCTGTGAAGAGGCTAAAGCATCTGGAAAACTTTTTGCACCACCTAAGAACCTCACAGCCTCAAAGGGACAGAGTACTATTACCCTTACTTGGGATTCTATTGAAAAAGCAGCAGCCTATGAAATTCAGAAATACACTCTCAAAGAAGTAGAGGGTGAGATTAGTAAAACCAAGATTGGAGAGCCTGTCACGGTTTCTGCGGGGCCTGGAGCTTCACAGACCTATGAAGAAACAAATGACAGTTTGCTCAAAGAAACCGTGCTATATGAAATCTGTTCTGTTCTAGAAGACGGAACCACCACTTCCCAGTGGCAGACTTATTATTACAAAGTTAAGAATGCTCTTGGATTTGATGAGGCTGCAAACATTGGATACACGCTAGCAGATGTAGCTAAACTAGACGCTAAAACTGCCAATCTTAATGCAGAAGGTTTAGTGGATGGCTTCTATGAAGACTATGTGATAGTTACCTGGAGCCTGGTACATGGAGCCACTTCCTATGAACTTACAAGCTACACTGGTTCAAAAGAATGGCTGGCAACCACAACAATCCAAGTAAATGAAATAAGCAGTTACTCAGAAACAGATGTTACTGACAACGGCAAAGCAGGTCCTGGCTATCTTAGCTATGACCCAAGTAATAAGCTCTATACCTACTATGATGGCAATGGTCTTTTCAAAGATTCTTACGAAATTACTAGTTATGAAATTAAAGCCCTCAATGGCACTACTGTAAGTAATACCACTTCCCGTAATACAAAGGTTTATAGGCAGCCAAACGGAAGCTACTGGGTTAATCCAATTCTAAACATCCTCAAGCCTGCATTTAAGGCAGCGAACAGTAGTTTCAGTGGAGACTGGTGGATTCAAGGAACAACAGGAAACTCCAGCTACACTTATAATTCAGGAATGCAGTTTGAACTATACTCTGTGACTCTGAGCGGCACTTATTATAATGATAAGAACTACCTTAAAATCACATCTTACAAAGATACAGCAGCAAACCTTACCCTTGAGACTACCGCAAATATCCAGTTTGCCGCCACTGACAGTGGTGCAGCAGGATACCTTGGCACTGACCCGCTTAAGACCATTGGCTATGGCGGCAACGGAACCATCAGCGTCACTACGGAGAATGCAAACCTCAGACCATTTACCATCAAGTTTACGGATATAAACGTCAACTCTGCTTCAGGAGGTAGCTACACCGTCACCATCAATGGCAGGGAATATGTAACTCCTGACAGTTCAGACTTCATAAGGGTTTTGGGGGACTAATATGAGAAGACAAATAATTATTACTTTACTTACGACAATTGCCCTTTTCGCCCTCACCTCCTGCAATTGGGACGTCTGGCAAAACAGTGTTATTGACTATGGCAACGGCAACGGTAACGTCTCAGCAACGCTTAACTTTATTGGCGATGCTCCCAAATACGCCTGGGCCACCAAAGCCAGCTACACAGACAAGATTGTTATAACCTGGAACGGGGTCACAGGAGCAGACTATTATGAAATTTACAGAAGCGAAGACTCCAGTACCTGGGAAAAACTCACCACAAATGCAGTAGCCACAACCTCCTATACAGACACCAATGTAGAAGCAGGAAAGACCTATCAATATAAAGTAAGAGCCAGAAGCCTTTCTTCTCTTTCCCTGCTTGGAGAATTTTCCAACGTTGCGTACGGCAACACTCTAACCGCTCCCATTAGTTTCTCTGCCTCTCAGGGAGAAAGTTCCAAAGAAATTAGACTTAAGTGGAGCAAGGTGGAGAACGTGGCAGGCTACAAAATTTACTGGAGCCCTCTTGGATATGGCGGAACCTGGAACGTTCTTATTCCAGACGGCATGCAGGTAGAAGATTACACCTACAGTAGCAATACAACAGAGGCCTCCTTTGTTCCAGAAAAACAGTACAAAGGAAGCTACCTCTACTTCTACATTGTTGCAATTTCCAAATCAAACGAAACAAGTGATCAAAGTGTACAGCGCATAGGTTACACGTTTGTTGAGGGTGCACCAACGGCACCTAAAAACTTCAAGGCCTCACGTGGGGACTCAAAAACTGAAATTACCCTCAGCTGGGATGCAATGCATCCACACGGGGATAGCACTCTAAGTTATGACTGGGATATCTACAGGTCCGCTGAAGGAGAATCAGAAATCCTCATTTATTCAACAGACGGAGGAAGTACTCAACCAGATGAAGCTGATGGCAAGATGACGTATACAGATACAAAGAACCTGAAAGAAGGAGTTGAGTACACCTACACAATTATTGCAGTTGGAGATGTCACGCTTGAAGACGGCACCGTTGTTACAGCAAACGGAAAGCCTTCTACTGCAGAGGGTTTCTTACTTTCTCCTCCAACCGATATCATCAGCAAGAAAATTGCAGATTGTGGTTTTGAGTTCGTTTTCAAAGAGGCTCTTGGCGCAAATGAAAACGCCTCCTGGTTCTACATTGTCTATGGCAAAAAGGAACAAGAAGACCCGTGGGAGCAGCTTTCAATTATCAAGGCTGGTACAGCTGAGCAATTCACCATCAAGAACACCTATAGTGAATCAAGTGAAGATGAAAAAGAACATTACCAGTACTTTGACATCACCACCAACACGGGAAGTTTATCAAGCCTAAGCTATGCTGATCTTAAAGATAAGAACGGTTTCTACATCCCAAGACCAAGTGCCGTTGATAGCCTAACAGCCTCAGATAACACTGTTTTTTCACACTCTGTGCCAGAAAACGGCAGTTATCCGGTCTGTATTACCCTGACTAAGGACAGCGCCGTAAGCTACTACGAAGTTCGCATTTGGAAGACAGCAGTTGCCTCTGCCAGTGAAGAAGGTTACAGCCAAATTACCGTCACTCCTTCTTCTCTTAATAAGAGCACAACCCTCCTAAAGGACGTAATCACAACCCCTATAGGAGAGAAATACTACTTTGCAGTCAACGGCAAGGATGATCTTGGCAGAGAAAGTGGCTGGAGTAAGGTAGACAGCGGTTACAGCGCCATCACGGGTGCAACGCTTATCAAGTACATGCAAATCTACTGCTTCAAGCCTTGGGAGCATATAGATACAAAGTATCTGACTACAGACTATCCGTACAAAGACAAAGACATTAACACCAAATGGAAGAACAGCCAAATCTACGACAAGATAAGCCAAGCAGGTCTTGATAGTCTCTCAGATGGTATCACAGAAGATTCATACTTCCACAGTGGGACCGTTTTCTACAAAGCCGTGCGAGACGGTATTGGCGGATCAGTCAGCTTCTCCTATAGCAACTTTGGAGAAGTTGAATGGATGAACACCACAGGTAGCTACACCATGAACGTTAAATTAAGTGGGGATGGTAGTGTCTCAAGCAAAACAGGCCTTAAAATCAAGGGAATGTACCCGGCAGAAATAGGAATGGGAAACCTTTCTGTTGTAAGTCAAAGCTTCAACGGCACCTACACAGTCACCCAGGAAAACGGACTTGCACCCGAGTCTGTCAGCCCAAAACAGAATTAAGGAGGAGCATGATGAGAAAAGCAAAAGTTTTAGTTTTAATAATCACAGCAGTTCTGCTACTGACCTCCTGCAACCATGAGATTCCAAATCCCATCATTGGCACGTACAGCCTAAAAGCAGAAGGCTCCATCTATGACAGTGCCGCCATCTCTCTGAACAAAGACGGAAGTTTTGTATTTATGCAAATCATCTCTGGAACCGACAAACAAATAACCCTTGAAGGCACCTACAGCTATAATCTCAGAGCCTTTAACTTCACTTCTGCAGACGGTTCTATCACCCTTGAGGTCAAAACCCCAATGCCCACCGGCGTACAGGGCACCTTCCTCAAAGAAGGCACAAACTACTTCCTCTATGACTGGAAATGCGACAAAGACAATGGTCCACAGTCCATCACTTTAATCACCAACCCCAACGATATCTATTCCATCTACGAATTTGTCTATAGCGCAAAGGAGTCTCTGTAAACCATGAAAAAATTCTTAACTATCCTACTTCTCCTAAGTCTTTCCTTCAGCCTCTTTGCAACAGAAACAACAGAAGAGCCCCAAAGCTGGTGGCAAACCACAATAGAAGACGCCACCTTCATGTACGACCTCTACTTCAGGGCCACAATGCTCAGAGAAGACTCCTTCAGCCTAGGTGGCGGCATCAATCTAGGTCTAGAAACCGATACCTTTCAATTTGCTGTTTATGGACTTTGCGATTACTTTCTAGACCCAATTGGGGGCCTTGGCGGGGCTGCAAGCCTAGAATACATGATTGAACCAGGCGTGATGTTTGCCTGGAAATTGGCAGAAGCCTGGATTAGCAGAAGCTATATTGCTCTGGATGTGGGCTATTACATGCAGTTTGCAAAAATTCCACAGGATTCTGATACACTTTTTTTAGCCAACAATGGCTTTATGCTTAGACCAAAGTTCTACACACTTTTGCAAATTTCAAAGCATTACAACCTGAGCATTGGTCTTTATTATCAAATACCCCTCTACCCTCAGTACTTGGACTATAAGGGCGTAGGGGTATGTATTGCTATTTTGTAATTCAGATAATTTAGAAACCTATAAGTTCATCTGAACTGGAAGTCTTAGTCTTCTCTCCATTTATCTGAGCAATAGCCGCATCTTGCTTATCTTTGATATTTTTGAGGGTATAGTAAAGATTTAGGGCATTGGAATTGCCAGATCTGTCATAAACTTCCTTGGAAAGAGTGAACGCTTCTTCGTAGTCGCCAAGGGCATAATACAGAACCGCTGCATTGTAACCGCTTGGGATATGACCAGAAGCCTTGTATTCTCTAAGGAACATCTCAAGAGCCACTCTGTAGTTTCCGTCATCCACATAACCATAAGCTTCTTTAACCGAGTTTGCCTTTGGCTTATTGTCCATAAGGTCAATGTAAGTAGTCTCATAATGTGGAGTAAGCTGATTAGTAACCGTGGAGAAGAAATTGTTCACCAGATACTTAAAGAAATCGGTTGCTGTATAGAAGTTGGAATAATAGGTATCTGTCACATACTTTTTGATATCTTTAGGATCTGTGTGACCAATATGGGTCTTGTACTCTCCGCTTGAAAGAGATTGAGTCTTGTTGGCAATAAGTACGTTGTCTTCAACATCCGTTACCGTATAGGTAAGACTGATTGAAGCATTCTGAACCAGATAGAAATTGTAGCCGGTAATAGTTGAAGTATTCACCTTGTCATAAATTGGCTCAGCGGTAATGTACTCGTCGTAATACATATAACTAATGTTAGAAGTCAAAAGTGCGTCTACATTATTATTCAACAAAGTCTGTCTGACAGTACCTGTGTTTTTTCCAACCAGAATAAGAGCATCTGTAAGCTCAGGACCATTTACGGTGTAAAAGCCCTTATCAATAGCTTTTGCCAGATTCTGAGAGGTATAATTTGTAACCTGACTTGGAGTAGCACCTCCAAAGAGTGTAACAAAACTGTTTAAATATGGAAGGTAGGTCTGATCAATTGTCCCTCTGACCGGGATGTAGAAATTTCTCCAAATAATTTCAACAGGTGAATAATTGTAACTTGTGGACTGGACCGCAATGGTCTTATAACCAGCAACATTAACTTCAGCTGGCACCAGGGTTCTAAGTCCAATTGTTGAATAACAACTGGTTGCAAATAGCAGAACTGCTACAATTAACGCTACAAAAATGAAGGATTTTGTTTTATTAGTTTTCATTTTTCCCTCCGTAATGCTCTTTAAGCATGGGCAGTATATCACCATATATGAACAAAACTCAATTGACATCCTTTGCAACTGCAATTATCCTTTAGACCACAGCGGTTTCAAAAGGGGGCTGACATGGATTTAAGATCTGATTGGGACGACGATTTATTTGAAGATGATGACATCCTTGACGAGGACGACTTTGAAGAGGATGACGACCTTGAGGACGAAGACGACGAGGATTTTGACGACGAAGAATTCGTAGACCCTTACGATGCTCCAGACGTAAGCGACTTTGATGATGACGACTATCAGGATGAAGACGAAGAAGAGGATGAGGATGATGATCTTCTTAGCGACGGCTTCTACTATGATGACGAATACTCAGACGACCAAGATAATTATTAAATTTCCAGCTCACTTGACTCCTGTTTTTGGAGTCTGATTGTCCAGTTTTCTCCAGAACCTATTTTATACTCAGAAGCAAAACTTCCTTGATTTATGGCAAGGCCTACATTCAACAGGCTATTGATATAAAGCAAAGGTTCTCCAATGTTGGCTTCTGAGAAGCTTTTGCACATTTTCATAGTGTAGCCAAAAATAATTCTGTGGTCATGACTAATAAGAACCCTCACATAATCCCCATACTTTATGCCAAGATCATTAAAGAGCAAGGTATCCGGAATGTTGGTCCACAGACTGCCGTAACGGGTATCCAAAATATCAATGTTGCCAAAAATCTCATTTTTATAAACTTTAGGATCCGTTACGTCCAACATAACAGGCTTAGTATCTAATTGAGGACCAACTTCATCAAAACTAATGATACCACTTGCAATTCTAGCACCTGTGTAGGCATAGACATCTCTACCATAAAAGGTAAAAGAACGTTGGCTGTTAGCAAGACGGTTTACAGTTTCGCTTATTCTGCGGCGCTCAAGAATTCCAATTTCTTTTTCAACATGAGACAACGTTCCGTTATCCGGAGTGACAATAACATGACCGGACTTTGTAAGGACTGCTACGCTTTCTCTTTCAGAGCCTACCCCGGGGTCAACAACAGAAACAAATACTGTGCCAGGAGCCCAAAAGTTTATTGTCTGAATTAGCCTGTAACTGGCCTCCCAAATATTAAACTGAGGAATCTCATGGGTGAGGTCTTCAATTTTAAGGGAGTGGCAAACCTCATCTGCAACTCCATGCATTGCACTGACCGCGCCATCTACATAGCCAAAGTCTGACATGAAGACAACTGTCTGTCTCTCCTTCCAAGGTGCTAAAGCCTTAAGCTCTTTTACATTGTCAAATGTCATATAAACCCCCTTTAAAATTCTCAATTATTATCCAAAAATTTAAAATATTCCTCTGCAAATGCTAGAGGCACATTTACCATTCTCTCCTGCTCTTTGTAATTTGACATTGAAAATCTAATTCCGTAAAGAGTTTCATCCGTTTTTAAAACTACAGAAAGGCTTTTTGACCTCAAATTTTCTTCTGCCTTTACCTCAACAGGGTAAACCTTGGAATTCTGCAAAACAAAATCAATTTCAAGAGTTGAATTCTCATTCGTATAATAGAAAATATTTTTTGTACTCATATAAGAGCTGAAGAATTGTTGTGCAATATATTGTTCTGTGAAGCTACCTTTATATGAAACAAAACAATTATTTCCCACCAGTATTTGTGCTGCAGGAGCATCAGCCATGGCTCCCAAGAGACCCAGGTCATTAATAAAAAGTTTGAAACAATCAAGGTCTTCGTAGAATTTTAGAGGAATTGTTAGCTTTTTTACCCTATTTACTTTATAAACAAGACCTGCGTTTATGAGCCATTGAAGTGCATTTTCAAATTCTTTCGCCCTACCACTTTTTTTTAATGCACCATAAATAAATTTTTTATTTTCTCTTGCTAATTGAGAAGGTATTGAATCCCATATCATTGATATTTTTGGAATATCACTTTTAGGAGCATGTTTTGAAATATCCTTCTTATAATCTGCTAAAATTTGATTCTGCAAAGCCCTAACTTTTTTGAGGTCTTGATCTTTAATATAGCTAATAACTACTTCAGGCATTCCTCCAGTGAAATAATATTGCCTTAAAAGTTCAATAATTTGCGCATTTAAGGAATTCAATTCTTCCCATCTGTGCCCTTTGATTAATTCCACAAGTTTGTTTTTCCCAAGAGCCAGAATAAATTCCATAAAAGAAAGTGGATAAAGAGTAAGACTGTCAACTTTACCAACAGGAAAACCACTTCCCTGATGATTCATTATTCCAAGCAGAGAACCAGCAACAGCAACATGATATTGAGGCGCATCTTCACAAAAATATTTCAGGGAAGTAAGCGCTTTAGGACATTCTTGTATTTCATCAAAAACAATTAGAGTATCTTGTGGTGTTATAGTAACATCTGTAATGGCAGAAAGATTTCTCACTATCCTAGGGATATCATAATCAATGAACATTTCCTCTAAATAAGGATTGCTGTCACAGTTAATATAGCAAAAGTTTTTGTATTCATTTTCTCCAAAATGCTTTAAAATCCAAGTCTTTCCTACCTGCCTAGCACCCTCAAGAATTAAAGGTTTTCTCTCATTAGAGTTCTTCCATTGAATTAGTTTATTGTACAACAATCGTTCCATGTTGGGAGTATAACACTTTTCTAGGGGAACTTTAAGCAAAAAATTACACTTTTCTAGGGGAAAACTTTGTGATATGGTTTCTCAACGAGGCTTATCCATGGAAAAAAGACACATTTTTGTGACCACAGAGAATAATATTCACTTTAATCTGGCTACAGAGAAGTATCTCATTGAAAACTATGACGCAGATTCCTCCATCTTGTTTTTGTGGAAGAACCGCCCAACGGTAGTTATTGGTCGCTATCAGAATCCATGGGAGGAGTGTAGACTAAGTCTCCTGGAGCAAGATGGCGTTGCTTTAGCCAGACGTTGTAGTGGCGGTGGTGCAGTTTACCATGATTTAGGAAATATTTGTTTTACCTTAATTGACCCTGCAGACAAAGCCAACAAAGCTAAAAATTTTGAACTTGTGCTAAGAGCTCTCTCCCTCATGGGAGTTCAAGCCACGCTTAGCGGTAGGAATGATGTTCTGGTAGAGGGTAGAAAGATTTCTGGCAGTGCCTTTCAAACCACTCATGGCAGGTTCTGTCATCATGGCACTATGTTAATTTCTACCAACCTTTCAAAACTTCCAGATTATTTAACTCCCAATCAACATAAATTAGAGAGTCATGGAGTAAAGTCTGTAGCCTCTAGGGTTGCCAACCTGACGGAGTTTATACCTACTGCCACAACAGAGCAGTTTGCACAGTGTCTTGCTAAAGTTTTTGACGAACAATGTCCTATTGAGACCATAAACAAAGAAAAAATAGAGATATATCCTGAACTTAGGCAATCGTTTGAAACCTTCTCCAGCAAAGAATGGAACTACGGAAAATCTCCAGCCTTTACAGACAGACTCTCTGGAAGATTTTCTGACGGAGTAGTTTCCTTTTATCTTACAGTAGAGAAAGGAATCATCACTAAAGCCTCCGTTTCAAGTGATGCCATGTCCACTCAAGGAGTTGAAGAGCTGCCTCAGTACCTACTAAATCTTAAATATGATGCCGGTGAAATAGAGAAGAAAGCCAAAGAACTTGAACAAGAAAATCTAAAAGAAGCAGCCTTTATCTCCGGGGCTTTAAGGCTGCTTGCAAACTTAATCTTAAAAGAACGAACCTAGAATCTACCATCTTCACACATTTTTATCCTTTCTCTATATGGTTCAAAAGTTCCTCCAACAAAGATTGTATAACGTAGAGTATCTCCAATGACACACATCAGGGCATCCAGAATTTTGTTTCCAAGGCCATCGTCTTTTAGCCCTCTGGTAAAGCAGGCCTCTTCGCCATTGTGATAAACCAGACGAAAGTGGATGGTTGGGTATCTGGAGTCAATGTGAATCGTCTCCTCGTCCAGGTCATAGGAAGCCAGGAGGCTGGAAGTCTGGTCTAGAATTTGCCTAATCTGATTCTCACAGTGGCACTCAAGGCTGTTGTGAAAACACTGACGAGGAAATCTTCTTGAGTAAGCAAGGGTCCAGGTTGACCTGTCTAAACTCAGGGATTCTGAATGAGTACAGTCTCCCAGGTCTGAAAACATTATTGTAAACTCATCCAGGGCGGTATCCAAAAATTCCACTTCTAGGCGGTCAATCCTATTTGAACTCACATAGTTGGTAATACCAAAGACAGAATCAAACAATTCCATAAGTTCCTGCAGGTATGGAGCCATGCAAGACCTCTCCGGTTCAGGTCCTGTGAAATGAATTTCATAACCTTCATCCACAATGTCCAGATGCCAGAAATCTCCTTTCTCAAATTCTCCAAAATCAAGAAACCTGGGCAAAATAGCATCCACCCCAGTTGCCCTGATTTTTCTAATAAACTTGTCAGAGTTTCCCTTGCTCATTTGCTTCTTTTGGATTTTCTCCATTTTCTGATTAGGAAACTCAATCTCATAAGAAATCAAACCTTCCTTGTGGTTGATCTTCACGGTAACAGGATTATTGGCAGAATTGATCATGCCAAACTCTAAATAAGAAAACATAGTTTCCTCCTTTTTTTAGTTCTCACTAAATAAGTCAAGAAAAACCGTGCATTTCATTTCACTTTTTGGCATAAAATTGAAAAATTTTTCAAAAATTTTTCTCTTTGTTGCAAAATGTTGCAATATATTGCACTAAAACTACAAGAAAGGTATGATTGCGACCTAGGAGATTCTTATGGATTTTAAGCGCATTTTAACAATTCAGGATATTTCATGTGTTGGTCAGTGCTCCCTTACAGTTGCACTTCCAATTCTTTCGGCTTGCGAACTTGAAACGGCAATCCTGCCCTCTGCAGTTCTTTCTACCCACACTGGAGGCTTTACAGGTTATACCTTCAGAGACTTAACTGAAGACATGCCGGCAATTGCAAAACATTGGAAATCTGAAGGCATTGATTTTGATGCGGTTTATACAGGCTATCTTGGAAGTACAAAGCAAATTTCCTACGTCAAAGACATAATGGATACCCTCTTAAAGCCAGGTGCAAAGAGGATTGTTGATCCTGCTATGGCAGACAACGGAAAACTCTACTACGGTTTTGATGAAGCCTTTGTCCAGGAGATGAAAAAACTTTGCGCGGTAGCAGATTACATTCTTCCAAATATCACAGAAGCCTGCTTTCTCACCCACTACGAATACAAAGAAGTGTATGATGAAACCTACGTCAAAGGACTGTTAAACGCCCTTTCAGAGATTTGCAAAGGCACAATCATTCTTACCGGAGTTAGCTACACTCCTGACACAACTGGCGTTGTGGTTTATGACGGCAAGGAAATTAAATATTACAAGCACAAGAAGATTTCAAAGGGCTGCCATGGAACTGGAGACATTTATTCTTCCGCCTTTGTTGGTGCCCTACTACACCATCATGATGCTTATGAATCAGCAAAAATTGCAGCTGATTACACTGTAAAGTGCATTGAAGTTACCCAGCAGGATGCAGATCACTGGTACGGCGCCAGATTTGAACCTGTGCTTGGAGAGTTAATTAAAGCCCTCTAACCAAAAGCCCGACAATCTGCTATACTGTTTCCAAGACAAGATCTCAAGGAGCGTTTCATGAAAAAAGCTGTTTGTAGAGTTAAGGGAATGAGTTGTGCCGCCTGCAGTGCCTCAGTTGAAAGGATACTAAACAGAAAGGATGGCATTGAAAGTGCACAGGTAAGCCTCGCAGCAGAGGAAGCTTCAATAATTTACGACGAAAATAAAATCTCAATAGAAGAAATGCAGGAAGCCGTCAAGAAAGGCGGCTTCAAGCTTTTACCTCCAGAAGAAAGCGCGGAGGAAGCAGAAGGCAAAGAAAGCGCCAGGGAGAAAAAGGCTGAGAAACTTCACCTTATAAGACTCTATACTTGCATTGCCTTTTCTGTCCCTCTTTTTGTGCTGTGCATGGCACCTATGGTAATAACCAGCCTGCCAATGGTAAGTGGTTGGGTGCAACTAGCTCTGTGTATTCCTGTAATGCTTGCAGGCTACACCTTCTTTACAAAAGGCTTTTTTAACTTAGTCAGGCTTCAGCCAAACATGGACAGCCTTGTTGCAACTGGAGCCACTGCAAGCTTTATCTACAGCCTTGTGAACCTGATTCAAAATACCCAGCATATGGCAATGGGACATACCATGAGCCACAATTACTACTTTGAAGGGGTGGCAATGATCATTACGCTGGTCATGGTTGGAAAACACATAGAGCTACGGTCCAGGCGGAAGGCTGGAGACAGTATTAAGAGCCTTATGAATCTAGCACCTTCAAAGGCTACGGTGATTAAAGACGGCAAAGCCCAGGAAATTAATGTAAAAGATATCGGGCTTGGAGATTTGATCCTGGTGCACCCCGGGGAGAAGATTGCCGCTGATGGAGAGATTGTGGAAGGCTCAAGCGATGTAGATGAGAGCATGCTCACAGGCGAGAGTCTACCAGTTGCCAAGACGGTTGGCTCTAAAGTTTGGGGTGCCACCATCAATACCAATGGCTCGTTCGTGTTCCGCACAGAGAAGGTGGGCAAGGATACCGTGCTGGCTTCCATCATCAAGATGGTTAAGGAGGCGCAGGCTTCAAAGGCTCCAATTGCAAGGCTGGCGGATAAGGTATCGGGGATTTTTGTGCCAATTGTCATGTCAATTTCGCTTATCACGTTGGTAGCCTGGCTGCTGGCGGGAAAGGATATTTCTTTTGCGTTGACCTGTGCCGTAAGCGTGCTGGTAATTGCCTGCCCCTGCTCTCTTGGGCTGGCTACTCCAATTGCAATAATGGTCTCTACGGGCAAAGCGGCCTCTCTTGGAATACTATTTAGGAGCGCACAGGCTATTGAACAGCTTTCTGAGATGAAAACCGTCATGTTTGATAAAACTGGAACGCTTACGGAGGGAAAGCCAAAAGTTAGTTTCTACACTAACGATGAGGCCTTAAAACTGGCGGCACTTGCGGAGAGAAAATCTGAACATCCGTATGCAAAGGCTATCTTGGATAAAATACAGGAAATGGACGAGGACTTTGCTGAAAGCCTGCGCAATATTGACAATAGCGAATTTGAAGCCCTTGTGGGAAAAGGCATCAAGGCTACCACTGAAGAAGGAACAATTCTTGCTGGAAATAAACTGCTTATGCAGGACTACCGCGTAGCCCTTCCCCAGGAGGAGACCTCCGCTCAAATCTACGTTGCCCTAAATGGTCAGTACAAGGGACAAATAAGGATTTCAGATACCCTTAGAAGTGAGGCAAAAGAGGCTCTTTCTGAACTTAAGGCAATGGAACTTACTTCAACCATGCTTACCGGCGACAATGAAACAACTGCAAAAGAAATTGCCACTGAGGCAGGCCTTGATGGCTATCACGCCGGTCTGCTACCACAGGATAAACTTTCCTTTATAGAGCAGACGCCAAACTGCATTATGGTGGGTGACGGCATCAATGACGCCCCTGCTTTGGAAAAGGCAAGCATTGGAATTGCAATGGGTGGAGGCACGGATGCAGCCATGCAGGTAGCAGATGTTGTCATCATGAACAGCAATCTCAAATCTGTACCAAAAGCGGTCCAATTAAGCCGTGCCACCCTAAAAAATATCAAGTTGAGCCTGTTTTGGGCCTTCTTTTACAACTCTTTGGGCATTCCAATTGCAGCCGGAATCCTAACCCTTTTTGGTGGTCCAGCCTTAAATCCAATCCTCGCAGCCCTGTGCATGAGTCTTTCAAGTTTATCAGTAGTCCTTAACGCTCTGAGGCTCAGGAAGTTTAATTAAATCCTTGGGCCAGGTGATTATTGCCTGAACGGTATCACCATTATTTTTAAGCTCAATTGTACCGTTATGAAGCTGTGCAATTGTGCAGGCAATTGGAAGACCAAGCCCAGAACCTCCGCAGGTTCTTGACCAGTCGCCTCTTGTCCACGGCTCAAAGAACGCACTGCCTTCCATTTTTGCAGGAATCTGTCCTTTATTGGTAACGGTCAAGCGGTAGCAGTCCTTGCCATCTGCCGCTTTTATTTCCTCTACTGAGTACCAAACCGGAGCCGCTTTGTCCGTCTCATATTCTAGTGCATTAGCAACCAGTTCAATGGAAGCCTTACTAATTAAGGAAACATCACAAACTACCGACTCACAGTTAGAATGCACCTGAATATTTGCATTGGCACCAAAATGAGAACGCAAGCAGTCAGATAAAACAGAGACAGAGGTGTTTTCAAAAACAGGCTTGGTGTCCGCCTGAAGAGTTGAAAAATCAATAACCTTCCCAATGCGGGCGTTCAGGGCATCGCTCTCCTTGCTCAAAGCCTGCAGGGTCTGCTCCTCCCACGGGAAGACCCCATCCGCAAGCCCATCAATCATCATTCTCAAAGCCGATGCCGGAGTGTTCAAATCATGCGAAATACTTCTGAGCCAGGCTTTTCTACTCATAGCATTTTTCTGAAGTTCTTTATCGAGATCTTCAACTGCATCTGAAATTTCCACAAGTTCGCTACCATTGGTTTTTGGAACCTTTACGTTAGACTCTCCTTTTGAAAGTCCCTTTAAGGCTTTTCGTACACTGTCAATGTACTTGGTATTTCTGTAACTGATAATCCAGGCTGCAACCAGTGCAATTAGAAGACAGACAGGAATAGAAAGAAGTAATGTCTGAAAACAAGCATTGATTATGTCCTTTGAATAGATGTAGGTACGAGGAGAATAAGTAAGAATGTCTATGACAAAAAGGTCTGTACCATTTAATGAAAGTAAAACTGAGCCCACTACATCGTCTGCATTAATTGCCTTAGGAAGTACAATTGAGGTGTTTATAGCAGAAGAAGTGGAGCCCTCCTGGACACTAATGGTTCCATCTGAATCCACACTTAAATTCAACCTCGTGTTGTTTTTTGACTTAGTAGAAATGGTTCTAGTATTAGGTCCCGATACCTTCTGATTGGCAGGCAACATAGTACCAAGAATATTGCCTTCTGAAGTCTTTCCAAAAGTAAAGACGGTACTGCCGTCTACGTCTCTTACTACATAGCCGGAAACCCTGTCATCATCCAGGGAGGTCATCACCTTTTGAAGAACTCCAAGCCCAAAATCCTTGAAGTCGCCAGACTCAATGGAAGCCTCCAACGATGCCACAAAATCATCATATACGTTAATTTTCCACTCATTTTGGCTATAAGAGTACCTCAAAAACAACATTGTGCACTGAATTAAAATGGCAACTAAAGTAATTGAGAATATGCTAATTAAATATTTGAAGAACAGCTTCTTCATACGTCTTCAGCCGGAACCGGATAACCAATGAACCGGTATCCATACCCCCTTACCGTCTCAATCCAAGGCGCTTCACCCAGCTTTGCTCTGAGGTTTTTTATATGTGTATCCACAATTCTTTCATAGGCTGCAGAAGAATAATCAAAACATTTTTCAAGAATCTCGGCTCTTGGGATAACTCTTGAGGAATTGTCCATCAAAAGACTCAGAATTCTCCACTCTGCCGCAGTAAGGCTCAACGGTTGCCGGTTAACAACAAGTCTGTGCTCAGCATTGTTAAACTCAATGGTAGAGGCATTTGTTCCTTCTCCTGCCTTATAGTACAAGGACTGCTGCTCTGCTTTTGATTCACCATTGTTACTCCCATCTATACGTCTGAAGATTGCCTGAACCCTTAATACCAGTTCTTTTGGGGAGAAAGGTTTTGAGATGTAATCATCTGCTCCAAGTTCAAAGCCATGAATTCTATCCTCTTCCCCAACTCTTGCCGTCATGAATATCACAGGAATATCCATTGTTTTTCTGAGTTCCTGAACAAATTCAAACCCATCCCCATCTGGCAGCATGACATCCTGAATCAGGAGGTCAGCCTTGGTGATTCTAAAGGCTTCTTTTACGGAGGTAAGATTTGGAAAACCTAAAGCCTTGTAGCCGGCAAGTTCAAGATATCTTCTAACGCCTTCTCTTATAACACTATGATCTTCAACAATGTAAATCAGTTTCATTTTTGCCAATCCTCAAGCAAAGTATTACTAGATTTTAACGCAATAGAAATTAGATATAGAAATAAACACACAAAAATTCATATTTAGACTTCTTATTGCTTTTGTCAGGGCCTTTGTCAGGGCTTCAGGCTGAAGGTCAGCAAAACCGGATTGTGATCCGAATACTCAAAGCCCGTATCCAGTACCTGTGCCGTTTTTACCTCTACATTTGGGCTCACCATAAAGCCATCCACGGTGATTTGGAACTGCCCTTCCCAGAACGCCTTATCTGGCAAACGACAGCTTGCAACGGGGTCATTGGCATCAAAAGGTGCCACAAGTTCAATATCTGAGCCATCAAACACAGAATCTGGAATTGGCTGAGCCCAGTTATATTCTTGCTTCTCAACCCCAAAAACTTCACAGCCGGAGCCTACAACATCCTTATTAAAATCGCCACCGGCAATGCAATAATTTCCCTTCTCATACTCCGCCTGCATGTCCGCCACCAGCATCTTCAACTGGTCAATTGCAATGGTGCCATCTGTGGTGTAAGCAGAAAGATGAAGGTTATACAGCACCAGGGTCTTTCCATTTTCCATTGCAACTCTAGACACGCTATAACATCTATCCAAATCCACCAACTTTGCCAAAGACTGTTCAATTGGCAGACTTCTTCTTACAGCACTTGTAATCCCAAAAGCAGAGAACGTCATAATCCCCGCCCTAGATTTTCCATGCGGCTGGGTAAACGGATAAAACAAGAAGGGTGAGTCATAATTTTGCGCAAACACATACGACTGATTCTCTAACGCATCAATGACATAGGAGCGCTCATCCACGTGATAACTTCTCGTGGCATCAAAATCCACTTCCTGAATGAAATTGAAATCCGCCTTCTGCTCCTCTAAAAAATCCTCAATTTCCTCCAGATTTTCCTTCAGCGCCTTTTCGCTTTTTGCCCACGACTGAGTGCCTCCATCCATGAAGAAATCGTAATCTTCTTCATAGGCTCCAAACCCGATATTCCAGGATAGGAGTTTGTACGGCTTGCCCGTTTGCACCTCTGCCGTCTTAGGGTTTTCCACCTGTAAAGTCAAATTATCGTCCAATCTGTAATAACTAATGAGGACATAAGCCACATAAATCAAAGCCACTAAAAGAAGGGCTGCAACAACCGCCAGCAAAATTTTAAGAAATTTTTTCATAGCAAGGATTATACCACGTTTTTTATAGTTCGTGTCGTTTCACGACTTCAACAAGTGCCTCTACACTCAGGTCAAAATCCCTGAGCATCCAGTCTGTGATAATTCCAATACCCATCCAAGTACGACAAGCATAGGTATAGTGTTCTGTTAAAGAGATTTCTTTTGTAGAATCTGAAGTATTGGTCTTTATGACATGACCAATTATGGTAGCAAAGTAATCCTTTGTAGCCACTTCATAGTAGGCTCTGAAAAACCGCTTATTCTTCTTAACTACATGACAAACATATTCAAAAATTAAGTAAAAATCGGGTTTCTGATTAGCCTTGTTATCTCTATTGGAATCTTCATTACAGATTCTTTCAAAGCCCCTTCTAAAAACATCATCCATGGTCTTGTAATGTCTGTAAAAAGAGTTGCGGCAAACCTTCGCTTCTTTTATAAGCTGCTGCACCGTGATAGCTTCGTAAGGCTCCCCTTTTTCAATTAACCTCAGCATAGCAGAACATATCATTTCTGTAACACTTTCTGTCCTCTTTACGTTTGGCATAAAACCCCCTTAAATGTTCCAAATTATCTTATACAATTGCGTTTTTTCTGTACATACATATAATTATTTATGTAACAACTGTTCCATTTTTTAACGTTTATCTTCATGCAACTCAAAAGGAGTCAACCATTAATATGACAGAGGCAGTAAAAAAGGCGTTGGGAAAGTTCCTCTTTGGCGGACCAAATTGGAAACGTAGAGTTCTCGTGAAAATCCTGAAAGTAAAACCTAAAATTTATACCAATGAAGAAAAAGAACAACTGAACAAGGCTATGATTGCCAAAAACCGAGAGCAGAACAAGAGTTTAGACGGCCTTGATAAGGCGCTGCTTGAGGGGCTTGAAGTAAAGGCTATAACACTTCCTAATGCAGGTGGATATCTTCTAAAGCAGGCAAAAAATCCCGAAAACAAGATTATTTACTACATCCACGGCGGCGGTTTTAATGGTGCCTGTACAAGAGAACGCATAAATTTTGTATCAACCCTTGTGAAAGATTTTGGTTATAACGTATTTTCTTTAGATTATCGGCTTGCACCAGAGTTCAAGTTTCCGTGTGGTCTAGAGGACTGCCTAGACGGCTATAAGTGGCTGCTGGAGAGCTACAAAGCAGAAAATATTCTTTTGGTTGGAGAATCGGCTGGTGGCAATCTTGTTCTTACGCTTTCTATATTTTTAAGAGACAAAAAGCTTCCGCTACCCTGCGCCGTATACGCAAATTCTCCAGTGGTTCAATTCTCAAAGAACACAGAAAGTTACGAAAAGTTTTCTCTAAAGAAAGATTTTATTGTTGTAAAAGGAATTATTGAAAATCTTTGCGGGGTCTACTTTGAAGAAAAAGATAAAGAAAATCCCTATGTGGCTCCCCTTTATGCCAAGCTTGAAGGACTACCACCTATTTGTTTGTCTGCAAGCAATTGTGAATGTCTTAGAGATGACAGCGTGATGATGGCAGAAAAGCTCAAAAAAGCAGGAAATGACTGCACCCTGCGCCTCTACGAGGGGCTCTGTCATGCCTTTATCATGTCGCCAGAAATGAAGAAGGTTGTGAAATTAGCTTATCCCGATTTCCGAGATTTCTTAAATAAGTATCTTAAATAAAAAGGAGAATCCAATGAACGAGAGAAAAGGTGTCTGGAAGAACTTCTTTCAGATGATTAATCGCGCAGGAGAGCCTTGGGCACTCA
>CAVISO010000016.1:0-26607 GCA_963645435.1 Sphaerochaetaceae bacterium
TCTTATTACAATGATGGCACAAAGGGAGAATGTTGTTGTTCTTGTTGACGAGTATGACTCTCTCCTTGTGAATAATATCAATAATGAAAATCTTGAAGATATCAGACTTGTTCTGAGAGGATTCTACTCTGTTCTCAATGCTCAGAGCGGGAACATCCGTATGTGTTTCATAACCGGAGTTACCAAATTCTCAAAGATGAGCATCTTCTCAGCCATGAATAATCTTGTAGACATCTCAATGAAGGATGAATATTCCTCGATGCTTGGCTATACACAGTCTGAGCTTGAAGATTATTTTTCAGAGTATATTGATAGAAGTGCAGAAGAGAGAGACACATCAAGAGAAGAGTTCCTAGAGGAAATCCGGCACTGGTATGACGGTTACAGGTTCTCTCCTAAGGGAGAAGGCATCTACAACCCCGTTTCCGTAGGTTCTTTCTTCAGTGAAAACTCTGAGGTCTTCACTCCTTACTGGATTGATACGGGCGGTATGTCATACTTTCTTACGGAAATTGCAAGAAAGGTACACTTTGACATCAGCCTGGAGAGCGAACTGAAGGTTGCTTCCTATACTCTCAGCGGAGTGGATTTGGTACAGATGGTGAAAACAAATGTAAGCAGGGAGAATTTTCTTGAGCGACGGAAACAGTTTGAACGACGGAAACAACCTACACGGCGGAAACAACCTACACGGCGGAGACAGCCTACACGGCGGAAACAACCTACACGGCGGAGACAGCCAAGACAGATTGGCATACAGTTTGAACAGTTAGTACAGTTTTCTGATTCAGGAGTTTACTATTGTTGACTTCTCAAAGGTTGCATGGAGAGGGAGATTTCTGGAAAATATCGGGATGATGGTGGGGAAGTTTGTGGGCAGCTGAAAAAATTGTTTCCACATGCGTTTCAGGTGTATTATGATAAATACATGCGAAGAATTGTTGCCTGTTTTGTTTCTCTTTTATGTCTTTTGCTTGTAGTGTCGTGCTTTGGTAGCGATTTTGTTAATTTGAAGATTTCTGCTGCGCAGTCAAGTACTTCAACTTCGTCAAAAGCAATCTATAATGCGCAAAAGTATGACTTTGAAGATGATGTTCTGAAAGAGGAAGTGAGGGGAGAACCTGTTGTTACTGTTACTCCGTCTGCATTTATCTTGAATGTTGCAAGAATCAGACTTTTCAATCCAACTGACACAGAAGATTTAACCAAGGGTGCGTATGATTTTTTGGAGCTTGTTTCTATTAAGATATATGATTTTGATGTTCCGGACCATAATATAATTCCCACACGTTATAATATGCTCAGTTCAAAAGGAATTCAGTCACTGTCTCTTCCTTTAAGCCTACTTAAAAAAGAATGGCACGGCTTATCCTTAATGTTCGCGCCTGAAGGTGACATTGCGAGCAATGGTATGTGGGGAGGAAGCATAATTGGAATAAAGAAAGATAGTCTTCCATCGTATATTAAGGAAGATGATATTAAAAACACAATTGGAGAAATCCCATTTGGCATTAAACTTTCTGATGATTCTGTATGGTTTTCTTATGATAGTTTGTTTCCTTTTAAGAATTGCGGCAGGCTAAATTATATTTCCTTCTATGATGGCTCTGATAATGTGTACTTCATGAATCCTGAGAGTGAAATGGGCATTTGGAACTTTGGTCCTGAATATACGGAAGGAAATGCTTCCGGTATGATTTTCCCTATGGATACAATTTCCCTTACTGACCTGCAGAATCCGGAGATTACTATCTCAGTTGATACTGAAAACCTTATTGAGTTCTACCAGACTTCTGACGGGAAATATTACGCATCCCTTGCAAAGTCTAATCCTTTCCCGTTCCGTGTTACCGTTGATGAATATGATCCGAGCGTTTTTCTCTATTCAGAGCAGGCTATTAAGGATATCAAGGATGCGGTGCCCTTTGACTGTTTTGATTATAAGATGAGAACTGACAAAGGAATTTGGCATGTTTTGGCTCATACTCAACCAAACTATTCTGGTTTGAGTTACGTTGAAATTTTCAGAAGTTCAGAGAGTAGTTTTGATGAAAGAGTAGCTGAACTTATTTACACTGGAGAAGAACTTAGCATTGTGGATTACAACGCTCCTCAGAATGGAGATGTCTACTATTTCATTAGAAATGTTAATTCTAAAGGGGAAAAGTCGGAAGCAAAGTTGTTTACTCAGGTAGATACCTATCCAAACTCTGATGGGAGAAATTACTGATGAAAAAGTTGATGATTATTCTTCTTTTGATGATTATCTCTTTTGCCTGTTTTGCTAGTGGGTTTGAATTTGATGTAGGTCCGCGATATGAGTACACTTGTAATATAGAAGCCAAATACAGCACCTGCGCTGCTTACGGTGTAGAAGTTAATGCGTCTTATTCTGTTTTTTATGCGGATTTGTCTGTCATGTATGTACATTCATCTTATTCGCCTATGAAAATGAGAGCCTCCCTTGGGCTGGCTTTTGATTTCTGGGGGATGAGGACAACAATCTCTGCAGGTAACGAGTATTCTCTTATAAAGAACGGAAATTCTTACTCTCTTTTCTGCGGCGGTCTTAGTGACACTGCTTTCTGGGATGCCCCTATGTCTCTGAGTTTTGGAATTTACAAACTCTTCAAGAATATTTCATTTGGTGCTTCCGCTCATTTTGCGACTCCTTTGATTCTATCAAAGAACAATCTTCCAGATATTTTTACTGTTATGAGGGACAGAAAATTGCTGCTCTATTATCTTGAGTCTTCTTCTATTGCTGTTACAGTTCAATGGAGATTTCTATAGATTAAATGCGTAACGGCGGAGACGGCTTGAACGACGGAAACAGTTTGAACGACGGAAACAACCTACACGGCGGACACAACCTACACGGCGGACACGACCTACACAGCGGAGACAGCCAAGACAGATTGGCATACAGTTTGAACAGTTAGTACAGTTTGTAAAGGTCAGATTTGGATTGAATTTGTTAGTGGTAAGTTGTAAAGTTTTAATAAATGCGTGGAAAAAACTCGCAGATAAAGGATGGGCGTTTATGAAGAGATTGGCTACTGGTGTTTTGATCCTTATTGCTGTGGTTGCTCTTTTTGTTTCCTGCAATGATGAGGCAGAGAAAGTGCAACTTTGTAAGGTCACCTTTGACCTCAAGGGTGGAAAAGATACAGTTGAGACTCAGGCTGTAATTAAGAATAAGACGGCAATTGAGCCTGAGAGTCCTCAAAAGGATCATTATGTGTTTGCTGGATGGCTGCTAAATGGTAAGAAATTTGATTTTAATACCGCTATAACTGAAGATATTACTCTTTGGGCGTCCTGGATCCGTGAAGATTATAAGGTTACCTTCAATGCTAATGAAGGAACCATTGATGGTGAAGATTCTATTGACAAAAATGTTAAATATAATGACACCGTTACGGCTCCTAATGATCCAACTAGAACTGGCTACACCTTCCTTGGATGGTACTGTGAAGCGGATAAATTTGATTTCAACATAAGGATAACAAGTGATCTTGCCCTGACTGCTAAGTGGGAGAAGAAAATTGTGACCTATACCGTGACGTTCAATCCCTTGTATGGAGCGGCAGTAACCCAGACAGTAGAAGAGGGACAAAAGGCAAATGAACCTACTGATCCTACCTGTGAAGGCTCTACTTTCCTAGGCTGGTACAAGGGAGATGTCAAATATGATTTTGATAATCCGGTGACAGAAAATATCGTTTTAGATGCAAGGTGGGAAGCAAGCGGGGAGAGCACCTCAAAAAGTTTTTATGATGTTCAATTTGTAGATGAAGACGGTTCTTTCCTTTACGGTACTAAAGTGACAGAAGGTGCTACCATCTCAACCATAGATCCTGTATCAAAGGACAGACACAAGACTTTTTATTATTGGAGGACAGAAGATGGTACGAAGTTTGATTTCAATACCAAAATAACTGAAGCTATTACCCTCACGGCTGTCTGGAGAGACCTCAAGGTAGGAGACAAGGGACCTGCGGGTGGCATCATCTTCTATGATGAGGGAAGTGTGAAGACATCAGTCTATTACGATGAGTTTGGTAACAAGGTTTCCTATCTCTGGCGCTATCTTGAAGCGGCACCTGATGATTTAAATGAAGTTTATTACTTTGGTTATTACAGAATGTCTGATAATGGTGAGAACAAAACTGCTGGAACAGGCTTCAACATTGGAGAAGGCAGATTGAGCACGGCTTCTCTTGTCCACCATATGTATAATCCTGCCTATGTTGAGTCTGGAGGTAATACGAAGGACGTGTATGCGGCAGCAATGTGCTGGAATTACACGTATATCAACCTAGCGGCGGCAAAAAAATACACTGATTGGTTCTTGCCTTCTGTATCTGAGCTGGCTCAGATGTATGAGAAGAAATATATGCTTAATATGGACGGGGAGTACTGGTCCAGCACTGAAGATGACTGGGACACTGCATACTACATAGATTTTGACAGTGGAAATCTGGACTCTACCTACAGATATTACGGTTGTCGGGTTCGTCCAATTAGAGCCTTCTAAAGGGTATCGGGGTAGAGGATAAAGTGGAGAAAAAGCAGCAGGAGTATGAGGCTCAGATGCGGGGAATGAAGAGCTGGATGTGAGGGACCGCTTTGAGGCAGGTTGTTTTGGGGGGAGACTATGAAATGTATTGAAGTATTTGAGAAAACCTATAATAAAGAGCCTCAGGGCGTAATGTTTTGCCCGTACAGAGTTTGTCCGCTAGGGGCACACATTGACCATCAGTTTGGAAAAATCAATGGGCTTGCTATTGATAAGGGCATTCATCTGGCCTACAACGCCAAGCAAAACGGCATTATTGAGCTGAGATCGCTGAACTTTCCAAAGCGGGCGCAGTTCTTTGTGAACGCCGTGCCAGAGCAAAAGCAGGGGGATTGGGCCGATCACTTGCGCGGCGCCACGCTGGTGTTGGGCGAAAAATATCGGCTTAAAGTAGGCTTGTCGGGGGTGATTGAAGGTAGCCTGCCCATTGGAGGCCTGTCGTCGTCCGCTGCAGTGATAATTTGTTTCCTGGAAGCACTTTGTGCGGTCAATGGCCTCGTGTTGGAGCCGGCGGAGAAGATTGAATTGGCAAAGGCGGCTGAAAACCGCTACGTGGGCGTCTCGTGTGGCAAACTAGACCAAAGCTGCGAGGTTTTGGCCCGGCGCGACCACCTGCTTTACCTGGACACCAAGACCGATTTTTACGAGCTTATCGCCACAAAAGAGACCATGAAACCCTATAAAGTGGCTATCTTTTTCTCTGGCCTGGATAGGTCTTTGAAGAACTCAAAGTACAATTTGCGTCAGGACGAGTGCAAGGCAGCCGCCTACGCTCTGCTGGGCTATGCGGGACTTCCTTATGGCAATTTTAAGGATACCAGACTGCGGGATGTTCCCTATGAAGTCTTTGTGGCATATAAAAATAGGCTTCCTGAGATATGGGCACGTAGGGCAGAGCACTATTTTACGGAATTTGCTCGCGCAGAAAAAGGTGCCCAGCTTTGGAGAGAGGGAGACCTGGAGTCCTATGGGCAGTTGGTCTTTGAAAGTGGTGCTTCAAGTATTAACAATTACGAATGCGGTTGCGAGGAATTGATAAGACTTTATGAGATAATGCGTAATACTGATGGTATTTACGGGGGGCGCTTTTCTGGTGCAGGCTTTAAGGGCTGCTGTATGGCGCTTATTGATCCTCAAAAGGCAGAAAAGATTTCTGCTGAAGTTGGCGCTCAGTATCTTAAGTCTTTCCCAAAACTGGAAGGAAAATACTCATTTCACCTCTGCGAAAGCGGCAACGGGGTGAAATGAGATAAAGGCTTAGACTGTAAAAATTTAGACTTCTGTTCCAAATAATACTTTCTCAAAAAGTTCTGTGGTTTTTTGAACCCCAAACTTCTTCAAGAAAACATCAGTGGAAGGTCCACCGTTTGTCAGAAGACCATGAACATAAAAAGCGGTCTTCTCTTTCTTTTTTGCTACATCTGCAGTAGTGTCTACCGGAGCCTCAAGGAAGGCATTAAGGTAAGCACCTGCAAGCTTATCTTGAGCGTCAAGATCCTTTGAGGTTTTGAAAACACTCTGAGAAAGTTTGATGTTGTCATACCAGTGCTTGCCTGGGTCAAAATCAGGTATAGCAACAAATTGTTCCTTAACCTGGTCTAAAATAGAAGCATTGAAAGCACCAGCAACTGTGTCATAAAGTTCCACATAAAGCTTACCGTTTTTTGCGGCAACAATTTGGTCGTAAGAGAAAAGCGGAAGGTCTTTTTCCTGCGGAACAATAATGACCGTGTCCATCTTCATAAGCCCAAAGAAGCCCTTGGCGCTCATCACCGATACATGTCCCAGACCCTTTGCTTTATAGGCTGAAAGAGTGAACTTCATACCCGATACTTTGAGGTTGGCAAATTCGCCAACCTCAAGTTTTTCTAGTGGATATTTGTTTTTGATAATATCTAGTAGCGTAGCTGTCATGCTGTTTCTCCGCCATGAAGTCTTAGGTCTTCAAAGCCATGCTTGTGAAGAAGAGTGGCACCAATTAGCAAGGTTCCCTGTCCAAAAATGTTTACCCCTTCTGCAATCCAGTTCATGGAAGCTTGAGCAAAATCTTTAGAGGAAAGATAACCCATGCAAAGGCAAAGGAAGAAGGAAACAATAAAGAGAGCTATAAGAGCAGGCTTTCCCAATTTCTTTGACATGATGCACAGCCCGGTGTCCATAAGTCCAAGACCTATAATCATTAAGGCAACAAAAACAAAAGTGCCGCTGAAGTAGGCTGGAGCCACGCCGGTCTTGTTATTGCCGCGTAAAAGCAGATAGACAACACAAATAGCAAGAAGACTTAACTCTATAATCAAAAAAGACTTCTTTGGAGCCTTTGGCTCCCCACTTGGGGTTTGCCTATGGCAAAGAAGTGCAAGCATGCCAATTCCTGCCAGCATGAAACCAAGCGACTGCATTGGGAAGAAGACATTGCTTAAAGCCTCAAAGTCACAAATGCCTAGAGCATACATAAGCTTGTAGGTGGCCTTGAGAAGACCAGCACAAATTACGTCAATGGTGCCAGCAGCAAAAAGTGCAAAAGCTCCTTTGCTCATTTTGTTGTACATATCCCTAATTAGGATTACGGTTGCAGCCTCAAAGAGAGCAACTGGGATGTAATCCATCAGCGACATCACGACTGAAAATTCTTTCATGGTCTTCTCCCTTATTTCTTGTTCAAATGATAAATTGGAAGGAATGGAAGGATAATTGGAGTCTTGTTTGCATAATCATTATATTCTTTGTTGTCGCCATAGCGTTTCATCTGACGTTTCTCCAGTCTCTGGGCGCCATTGAACATGATATAGACAATGCAAATGTAGGCCACAATAGCAGTTATCCACTGACCAACGGTGGCATAAGTACTAATTCCGCTGACGAAAACGCCTGTCCAGAACGTAATCTCACCCAGGTAATTAGGGCATCTCACAAGCTTGTAAAGGCCATCTTTTGCCACCATATCTGGTCTAATTTTCTTCTGAGCACTCTTCTGGGCATCTGCTGCTGACTCCAAGATAATTCCACAAACCGATACCACCATTCCAACAACCGGAAGCACGATATCTGTAGAGTTGTTGACAATTCTAAAAAGCATTGGACTTACCTGAATTACATAGAGAGCGGAGACAAAGATCCAAATGAAGCAGAGGACAAAGACAGGCATCTTCTTTTCACTGTTCTTACTACCTACGGTGCTCTTAGCAACATCGGTCTTGCGGAAGGAGGCATTTTTCAGCTCGCGGGCAATCAAGAAGCCTGATAGGCGGGCGCCGTAGAGGATGAAAAGGGCCAGTTGTAGTATCACAATCAGCATAGGTGTCCGAGTTGGGTTTAATAGGTACATGATGAAAATTGCAATTCCACCGCCGGCTATGGCAAAGCCATAACCTACGGAGAGGAAGTAGACAAACTTGTAGAAGCCAACTGAGCACATGACGGCACAGACGGCGTAGAGGATTCCTAGAAGATTCCAAGGCATTTTAGTTCTCCTTCTTTCCAAAATAATCTTTCAGGTAGGCGGCAAAGCTGTGGTCTCCGGTCTCTGTGTCGCCAACAAGGTCGTGGCTCAAGGTCCATCTGGAGAAAAGAATTATGTCGTGCTTTCCAGCTTTCTTAATCTTTGGAAGGTTTGCAAGAATTCCAAAGAGCCAGATTGGAGCCCACTTAATCTTGACTGGCTTACCGGCTGCATCAAAGCAGAGTTTGGCCATCTCTTCATAGGAATAAGTTTCCTTACCACCTACATTGTAGGTGACGTTCTTGTCCATCATGTGGTCAACAATAAACTGTGCAAAGTCAGGACAGTCAACTACGTTTGCTTTCACGTGACCGTAGCCCTTGAGCAGCTGCATCTCGCCCTTTTCAACATAAGGCTTGAATACCTTGGCAATGTCGTAGAAGTAGCCAGTTGGTCTATAGATGACATAGTCCATTGGCTGCTTTTTGATTTCCTGCTCCACAAGATACTTTGCGTGAAGCATAGGAACCTTTTCAGCCCCTGGCTGGTCGCAAGAAATAACTGAGATGTAGTTGAATTTCTTGACGTTGGCTTTCTTGGCTTCATTGTAAAGATTCATGTTGCCTTTGTAGTCAATATCATAGCTTGTGAATCTGGTGGAAGCGCCGGTAAGTCCCATGGTGGTGATAACTACCTCAGCACCATCACACAGACCATTGAGTGTCTCTGGATTTGTTGCATCAATAGAGACGAACTTGTATTTTCCCTTGGCTTCAGGGATTTCTCTTTCCTTAAGATCTGCTGCAACAACATCGTGTCCAGCATTGCAAAGTGCTTTCAAAATCTCGGCACCAAGATTTCCAAAGGCTCCAGCAAGTACTACTTTCATAATCTTTCTCCTTATTTCTTATTCTTTTCTTTTGCGCGTTTATCGTTAATTATCTTCATTTCTTTTGCAGTTATGAGCTCAACGTTGTTCTCTTTTGCCCACTGTACACAGCCTCTGAGAACTACTGAGAGGAAAACTCTAGGAACACCAAGGATGGTCTCAAGAGCATCATCTGTGAACTTGACCTTGTCGTCCGCTCTGTCTGCAGCATATCTTACAGACTCCAAAGAAGCTTTTCTAACCTGAAGAAGTTCTGCTCTCATGCGAGTCTTTTTGTGGAACCAGAAGTTTTTGGAATCTCTGTAGCCGTAGTCAACAGGAAGTGGAGGGAAGTCCTTTGCACGAACGCCGTTGATGATGGCGTCACTGTACTTTTTCTTCATCAAAATCTTGTCAACCTTGAGAATGAAGTGTGCACCAAATTTACTGGTGATGCCGTTGAAATCGTGATAAGGACCCTCGTAACCGTTCAGCTCGCCAGCCTTGTCATTTTCTGCATGGTCTAAAGTACGTACCCAGGTGCATTCAATGACCTGAATGGCGTCTGTGAGAACTTCAGGTCGCTTCTCGCCAGTTTCCTCTTCTATCATACTCTTTTCACGTCTGAAATTGCACTTTGGCATCTTGTCAGATGGCTTGTCGCCTGGCCAAGAAAGCTTTACTGCTTCCTTGAAGGTCTTTGGGTTGTCATCAATGAAATTGATAGCACATTTTCCGTTGCGCAGAATGTTCTGGGCTGTGTTGGATGAATTTCTGCAACTCAAAAGCATTGCATAGAAATCTTTTCCCGCAACGTAATACGGCTGTACGAGGGAGTAAGGACCAAGCGTGGTGGAGCCATCCTCACACAGGGTGCTAATGACAACTGTAGGCATTGGAAAATAGAGCGATGTCTGATAGAAGTTGTCAACTATTCGTAGGTTCTCAAAGCTACTCATCTTAATATATCTCCTTATATTATAATAAATTCTCTAAAATTGTATACAGCTTTTCAAAGGGCACTTTTGCTACAAACCAAGTGAGTAATGCTTCTGCAATAAACTGAGAGAGAAACTCAGGGTCTTGTTTTGCTTTGCAAAAGGGCAAAAGAATTTGAGCAATCTGGTTTCTTAAAATCCCATGTCTATGGGAAAAAGAAGAGGCAAATTTCTTCATTGCCTCAGGATCAGAAAAAAGGGTTTTGTGCTGTTCTGTGAAGGTTTGCAGCATGTCATACAAGTGCTTTAGGGTTTCCTTGATGTTGGTGGGAGAATAGTTGAAATTCTCCATGCAGTTCTTCCAATCTTCTGCTACCACCGTTGCTATAAGCATCTCTTTGGATTCAAAGTAATTATATACCGTACCCACGCCTAAATTGCAGGCTCCCGCCACAGACCTTATGGTAGTTTTGGCATAGCCTTGTTCTGTAAGTTGTCTTCTGACTTCTTCCAGTAACTGTTCTCTTACTTTTTCAATAACCTTAGGCACGGATTTCTCCTCGTGTTTTTTTATGAACACGCTCACATAAATTCTCTTACTCCTTACATCTTTTGTCAAGCAGAAATTCCTTGCTATATCTTGTTTTCAAGTGGTAAAATAGACAAAATCTAGACAACCTAAAAGGGGAATATAGGGGAAAGGATATGACTGCAATTATTTTAGCTGCTGGTTATGCAACAAGAATGTATCCGCTTACGTTGAATTTTCCAAAGCCACTTTTGGAAGTGGGCGGTAAGACAATTTTGGATTGGTTAGTAGATGACTTAGTAAACTGCTATATTGACAAAATTTACGTTGTAACAAACCACAAGTTCTATTCACAGTTTTACGCCTGGGCTAGTGCTAAAACTACAAGCGATGTTGAGATTAGAGTCCTTGATGATTGCACAGAAAGCAACGAAGACCGTCTTGGCGCTTTGCGCGACATTACTTTTGTTCTTGATGCAGAAAACGTCAAAGATGATCTTTTTGTTCTTGCTGGAGACAACGTTTTAGACTTTTCTTTTAAGTCTTTCTTGTATTACGCCCTTCAAAAGAAGGCCAGCTGTGTGATGCGCCACTTCCAGGATAATTTGGAACGTTTAAAACGTACCGGGGTCTGTGAAATAGATGAGACTGACCGCATCCTCTCCATGGAAGAAAAGCCTGCCGTTCCTAAATCCAACTGGGCCGTTCCTCCTTTCTATTATTATAAGAAGGAAGACCTTCCCTTGTTATATGAAGCCATTTCCAATGGTCTTAGTGTGGATGCCCCAGGCTCCTTTGTCTCGTATCTTTCCGCCCGCCGTCCAGTTTACGCCTTCCTAATGCCCGGTCAACGCTTTGACGTGGGCACCATTGAAGGCTACGAGAAGCTAAAAGACACCTACAAGGGCATAAAGACGGTTTAAGTTCTATTTTTTTGAGAATTTTTGCCAAAAAAATAGAACTTCCGCTATTTTGAGCTCTTACGGAACTCCAAAGGGGACATTCCCATGGCTACTTTGAAGCGTTGCGAAAAGTAGGAGGAGGAACTGAAACCAAGGGTGGTGGAAATATCGGTCATAGAGAATTCTGTGGAGGATAAGAGGTATCGGGCTTCACGGATACGACGCTGCTCCAGGTACGCGATGGGCGAAAGGGAGAAGGTGCGGCTGAATTCGCGGGCAAGGTGGAACTTGGAGAGATGGAAGGTGTTGGCTAGGTCATCCAGGCTGATGTTTTGCATGTAGTGGGTGTCAATAAAGTCTTTCACTGCAACCATTTGCCCTTTTTTGTTGGAAGTCTCTCTAATGACAAAAGGGGAGGCGGGAAGGTGCATCAAAGTATTTACAATCTCCAGAAAAATGGCCATTACTTCCACCTCGTGACCCTTGGTATTGGAATTCAGGACGTTGAAAAGCTTCCTGATGCCCGTGCTAATTTTAGGCCCGTATTGCCCCAGCGCGAGAACCGGGTTGAAAGCCTCGCTGCCTGCATAATCTCGCAGCACAATATTCGATACGCCCAACACGTAATACTCAATATTCTCATCCAATCCCGATTTCTCTGTATGGTAAAGCCCTGGTGGAAGTACGACAAAATCTCCTGATTTAGCGGGGAAGGTCTTGTGCCTAGTTAAGATTTCAACCTCGCCTTTGTCTATATACATGAATTCCGTGAAGGAGTGCGAGTGCATGATGCTAGACCAGTCCTTCTCGTACTTTGAATAACTTATATAGAGTAGATTGGGAAGCGAAAGGGCTCTTTGCTCAGAGAAATCAATTCGTAGGTTGCTCATCTTGGTTTTATTATAAATTATTTGTACCAATGCGCAAGATATATAAAATAAAAAGCAATAATTCTATATCTTATTTGAAATGCTGCCTTATGATAAAAGTAGATAGGCTTTGGCCTAGGAGGTAAAAATGAAAAGGATTGTAACTGTTTTATTAATTTTAGCTCTCTCTTTCTCTCTCTTTGCACAGGCTGCAGCAGAAAAGAGCGTTTCAACAGAAGAGTCCAATACTCTTACTGTTTGGGCTTGGGACAAAAACTTTAATATCCCAGCTTTGTTGGAAGCAGAAAGAATTTATCAGCAGGATCACCCTGATTTTAAGCTTAACATTGTTGAAAACGTCTATACAGACATTGAAGTTAAGCTCATCACAGCTGATCAGGCTGGTGACTATTCAACTCTTCCAGATATCTTCCTTATGCAGGATAACTCAGCACAGAAGATGTTGACCAATTATCCAGGAATCTTCACCTCTCTTGATGGCAGCGGAATTAATTTTGCTGACTTTGCAGCAGGAAAGGTTGCAGTTGGATCTTCAAACGGCAAGCAGTACGGTCTTCCATTTGATAATGGCGCTGTTATCATGCCAATCAGAACAGACCTCATTGCTCAGGCTGGTTTGACAGTTGCTGATTTCACCAACATCACATGGGATCAGTTCTTTGTAAACGCACATAAAGTCAAAGACGCAACAGGTATTGATATGCTCACAACCAGTGGCGGAAGTGAAATTGTTCTTATGATTTTGCAGTCTGCTGGTGCTTCTCCATATGTTGACGGCAAGGTTAACCTTGAGAACAATGCAGTTCTTGAGAAGGCTATGGGAATTTATGCTCGCCTTATCAACGAAGGTCTCATGACAGACTACACTGACTGGGATCAGTACATTGCTTCTTTCAACACAGGAAAGGCTGTTGGTCTTATTCAGGGCAACTGGATTCTTTCTTCAATCCAGGCTGCAACAGATCAGAGTGGCAAATGGGCAGTATGTCCACTTCCATCTCTTGATGGTGTAGAGGGTGCAACCAACTACTCCAACTCTGGTGGAGCCAGCTGGTATGTTTCTTCAAACTGCAAGAACACAGAGCTTGCTTATGATTTCTTAAAGACAACTCTTGGTTCTTCTCTTGAACTTTACGATAACATTCTTCTTTCAAATGGCGTTATCACCACTTATCTTCCTGCTGGAGCAAGTGAAAAGTATCAGACAGCAGTAGAATTCTACGCAGGTCAGAAGGTCTTCAGTGACATTGTTGACTATGCAAAGGGTGTCCCAGCTTGTGACTTTGGTGCTTACTACAACGACATTAGATCTGCTGTCACAGTAGCAATTACTAACGTTGTTCAGAAGGGTGCAGATATCAAGGCAGAGATGAAGACAGCTCAAGAAACTGTTGAATTTGCAATTGGTAAGTAAGTAAACTTTACTTGAGGGGCTGTTGCATAGGTGCATAGTTCACCAAGCAGCAGTCCTTTTTTTATAGGCGGTTATTGTGAAATTAGAGAAAAAACAAAAAATAACGGGCTGGATTTTTCTTATACCTGCAGCTTTGTTGATTTTTATGTTCTGCTTTTATCCAATGCTTCAGGCTATTCTCCTTTCCTTTAAGAAGGGGACTAACAAGAATGCACAGTGGGTAGCGTTTTATAATTACGCGCGTCTTCTCAAAGACAAAACTTTCAGAGAGTGTTTGTTCAACACTGTCTTTTATTTCTTAATTCAAGTTCCAATTATGCTCGTCTTGGCTCTTATCCTGGCACAAATGCTGAATAATCCAAAACTTAAGGGAAAGGGCATTTTTAGGACTCTTATTTTCCTCCCTTGCGCAACTTCACTTGTATCTTATTCAATGATTTTCAAGTCTTTGTTTGCCGCAAATGGGTTTATCAACACAATGTTGGGCTGGCTTAACATAGCCCCCATCAACTGGTTTAATAACGCCTGGACAGCGCGCTTTGTCATAGTAATTGCCCTAATCTGGCGTTGGACTGGTTATAACATGGTCTTTTACCTTGCAGGTTTGCAAAATATAGATTCCTCTATTTATGAGGCTGCCACAATAGATGGCTGCTCTTCACGTCAAAAATTCTTCAAGATTACTATACCACTTTTAAGACCCACAATTCTTTTGACTGCAATTATGAGTACCTCTGGTACGCTGCAGCTGTTTGATGAGTCCGTCAACCTAACCGGAGGAGGTCCTGGAAAAGCAACCATGACTTTGGCGCATTACATCTACAATACCACCTTTGTAGATACGCCAAATTTCAACTATGCTTCTGCCCTTTCTGTTTTCATTCTCGTCTCTATTGCTATTTTAGCGGTAGTTCAAATGAAGGTAGGTGATAAACGTGACTAAATCAGTAAAAGTAAAAGATACAGGTCTAAAAGTAAGTTATGTGGTGTTAACAATAGCCGCTTTCTTGTCGGCCTTTCCTTTGTATTACATGCTTTGTGGTGCCACAAATCAGAGTATTGATATTATTAGAGGGCGTCTTATCCCCGGGACCTATTTGATTGAAAACTTTAAGACGCTCATAGCTAATCAGAACTTGGGGAGAGCCCTGATTAACTCTTTTAAAAACAGCCTGATTGTGACCTTCTTAACGTTGGCAATTTGTTCTATTGCAGGCTATGGTTTTGAGATTTACCATGACAAGGCCAAGGACCGGCTCATGGCAATTTTGTTAACGGCAATGATGCTCCCGTTTGTAGCAACGATAGTCCCATTGTTCAGAATGTTCTCAAAAATGCACCTGATCAACACAATATACGCCCTCGTTTTGCCCACAATCTCAACGCCCTTCATGATAATGCTTTTTAGACAGTCCGCTAGATCTTTCCCACATGACATCATTGAAGCGGCTAGGCTTGAAGGCCTAAGTGAATTCAGAATTTTCGTTACTATGTTTATTCCTGTAATGAAATCCACCTATGGGGCTGCCGCAACGGTTACCTTTATGGGCGCCTGGAATAACTACCTTTGGCCTAAGATTGTCTTCCAGTCAAACGATAGTATTACCATGCCAATGCTGGTTGCGAACCTAAAGAGTGTTTATTTTGTTGACTATGGAATGCTTATGCTGGGCGTTCTTATTTGTACTTTGCCTACTGCTATTATTTTCTTAACTCTTCAAAAGAGTTTTGCAAATGGTATTACAGGGTCAATCAAATGAAGCTTACTGCCTTTCAGGAAGCAGAACTTAAGTTTGCTTCTAATGTTGGATATTTAAAGGATTCTCTTTTTAGCCTGTGGAAAAAGGACAATAGGAGAAGAGCCCAGGGCGCTTATGGTCCTAGGTATCTCTCTTATGAAGCGTTTGTTGAAAGTTTTCTCACGGAGTTTAGGCTGGCCTTTGTTTTGCGTAAGGAAGGGATTAAGTATCAGTACAAAGAGCTGTCTGATGACGAACTTAGTTCCTTTTGGAATAACAACAGGGATTTGTTTACTCGTTATTGGGGCGATTCTTTTGAAAAAGAAGAATGCCTAGATATTATTGCTAAGAAAATTAGGGAAGAGGAGTATTGGAACAATGTCAAAGACCTACTACTTTAGTTCTAATAAGTCTAAGAAGCACTCTTTTGAAGATGGCTCCTCTTTGCATCCTTTCTCCAGTTTTAAGGCTTTGGATAAGGTGGAGCTTAAAAGCGGAGATTCAATATTAATTTGTTGCAACTCTGTATTTCTTGGCGAGTATCTTCATTTGTATAATAAAGATAACATTACTATTTCTTCTTATGGCAAAGGTGCTAAGCCAATACTGGACGCCCAGGGAGAAGGCGTTTGGCAACAAGATTATGGCTGCCCTTTGGATAATCCTAATCATAGGTACTGCGCAGAGGTTTCTTCTACCATTCTCCTTTTTGATTGTAATCACATCACAATTGAGAAGCTAGAAATAAGAAATTCATCCCAAGACCACACCGCCTACAGCGCAGCCCTAAAGCAACCTAGAACTGGTGTTGCAGTTATTGCTCAGGGACGAGGAACTGTTCAGGATTTAACACTCAGAGACCTTGCCATCAAGGCGGTTCACGGGAATGTCTACGACAAACATCTTTGTAACGGAGGCATTTGCTTTGCCGCTCTTAAGCCAAGTGCTGGCAACTCTCTGATTCCTAGGTTTGACAAAGTTTTAATTTCTGGGTGCTTTGTAAAGGAGGTTTCCAGATGGGGTATTGCCGTTGGGTATACCTACCTCTGGGACAAGTTTTCTGGTCTAAAGACAGACGAGGAAGTCTTCACAAAATATGGAAATACTAATATCGGGATTGAAGATACTTATGTGAAAGAGGCTGGGGGAGACGGGATCACCGTGATGTATGCGCTACATCCGCGCGTTGAGCATTGTAGGGCGGACTCGGTTGCAGGGGAGATGAATGATAGGGTCTACTTGGAGCCTCTAGACAGACAGGGGAAGGTGGCGGCTGGAATTTGGGCCTGGAAGTGCTTAGGTGCGCGGTTTGAGGCGTGCGAGGTTTACGATACCAAACTGAACCAAGATGGCATGGCCTATGATGCCGATAGCGGCTGGAATACGCTTTATGTGAACAACTACAGCCACTCTAATGAAGGCGGGGCTGTGATGTTCTGCCTGGAGGAGGCGTTGGGCTCCGTTTTCAAAAACAATGTCTCAGATGACGATCTTGGTGGCATTTTTTCGCCGGCTGATTGTCCTGAGGCTATCATTGATGAGAATACTGTCTATAGAAGGGAGACCGTGCCGCTTTTGAGGAATCGGATGAGCGGCGGTAAATATTACTACGGAAAGAACAAAGAAATAATCATAAAAAGGATGAGATGATGAAAGAAAAAGGTCGTGTAACTATTCCAACTGATTTGAACATTGTCAAAGAAACTCTTGAGGTTGCAGAAAAATGGGGAGCGGATGCTCTTAGGGATTGTGATGGCACGGAGTTCCCTACGCAGTTGATATCTTCTGGTATGAGGATTTATAAGACCTATTACACGACTAGAAAGGAAAATGCTTGGGCCCTTGCTCATCCGCAGGAACGGCAGCAGATTTATATTATGACAAGTCCAAAGGTGGCTACGGAGAAGTGCCTGAGTATCAATCTTATGGAGGGCATTTATCCCAGGATGATTGAGATAAATCCTCAGGACAATGATAGATGGTGGGAAGTAATTGATAGAACCACAAATACTGTTGTGACGGGATGGAAGTATTGTCAAAAGGACCATACTGTTAGTTTTGAGGCAACTACCTACCACTCTTATACGGTTTCCTTTTTGGCATTCATCATTTGGGATCCGGTTAACATGTACAATTCCATTACCAACAATTGGGATATAGTGCCTCTAATTACCTTTGATGTTAGACAGCCTTTGACTCATGCTTTTTCCTTGGAGAGATTGAGAAAGTTCCTTGAAGAACATCCCTACGTTGATGTGATTAGATTCACTACTTTTTTCCATTTGTTTACTTTGATTTTTGATGATAAGGCTAGAGAAAAATACGTTGACTGGTTTGGCTATTCTGCTTCAGTTTCGCCATATATTTTGGATAAGTTTGAAAAAGAAGTTGGTTATAGGTTTAGAGCAGAATATATCATTGACAGCGGATATTACAACAATCAATACCGAGTTCCCAGTAAGCAATACAAAGACTTTATGGCTTTTCAAAGAAGGGAAGTCTGTGCCTTAGTCAGAGAATTCACAGATATTTGTCATCAATATGGCAAAGAAGCCATGATGTTCCTAGGGGATCATCACATTGGCGTTGAACCTTTCATGGAGGAGTTTAAGAACACTGGAATTGATTCTATTGTTGGAAGTGTTGGCAATGGTTCCACTTTGCGCCTCATTTCAGACATAAAGTCTGACATAAAGTCTGACTCAAATGGCGTGAAATATACGGAAGGAAGATTTCTTCCTTACTTCTTCCCTGACACCTTCCATGAGGGAGGAAATCCGGTTAAAGAAGCTAAAGAAAACTGGGTGACGGCACGTCGTGCAATTCTGCGTAAGCCCATTGACCGCATTGGTTATGGCGGCTACCTCTCCTTGGCTCTAAAGTTTCCAGATTTCATGGACTATATTGAAAGCGTCTGCTCTGAATTTAGAACTTTATATGAGAACGTCAAAGGTACTACTGGTTATTGTTTTAAGAAGGTGGCGGTTCTTAACTGTTGGGGGAAGATGAGAAGTTGGGGAGCCCACATGGTTCACCATGCCCTCTATCAGAAACAGAACTATAGCTACGCCGGAGTTTTAGAGATTCTTTCTGGCGCTCCTTATGAGGTGGTATTCCTTAGCTTTGATGACCTCCTTGAGAAGGATAACTTGTTGAACGATATAGATTTGGTAATCACCGTTGGTGATGCTGATACCGCTCATACTGGTGGGGAGGTTTGGGAAAATCCAGTTGTCTCTGAACGTTTAAGAGCCTTTGTTTATAACGGCGGTGGGTTAATTGGCATTGGCGAGCCTACGGCTCATCAGTGGCAGGGTCATTTTATCCAGCTTTTTGATGTGTTAGGGGTGGAAAAGGAAACTGGCTTTACCCTTGGCTACGATAAATACAACTGGCAGCCACAGAAACACTTTATAACTGAAGAAGTAAGTACTGCTTATACCTTTAATTGGGGTGAGGGTAAAAAGAGTATTTACGCCTTAGAAGGAACCACAATTATTGCCGTTAAGGACAAGGAAGTGCAGGGGGCGGTCAAGGAATGCGGAAAGGGACGGGGCGTTTACCTTTCAGGTCTACCTTATAGTGCCCAGAACGCAAGACTGCTTCATAGGGCAATTTTATGGGCAACTAGGAGTGAAGCTTTACTTCATTCTTGGTTCAGTACAAATCCAAACACTGAACTCAATGCCTATCTTGAAAATAAGAAGTTCTGCGTTGTGAATAACACCTATGAGCCTCAGAAGACTACTGTTTACACTGAAAATGGGAATTTCTTTGAACTTAATCTGGATGCCAATGAAATTAAGTGGTACACAATAGAGTAGCCCCATAAGCTTCCGTAAAAGTCAAATCTGGTTATAAAAAAAGTGCATCTGAGCTAACTCATTTGCACTTTTTGCTTTTTACCGGAGACGAGACTCGAACTCGAACGCCATTGCTGACACCAGATTTTGAGTCTAGCGCGTCTACCATTCCGCCACTCCGGCAATCACTGGGTCATGTTACCTTAAAGAATTCTTTTTTTCAAGTACATTGTTTGATGGATGTATTTGAAAGACCTAGGTACAAATGATAATATATAAGGTACAGTCCGCGGAGGGTCCTAAATGAAGATTAGAAGGCTTGTTCTTATTTTAATTTTACTTTTGACATGCTTTACTGTCTTTGCAGAAGAGGCTTCCGGGTCCCAAGGGGATTTGCTGCTTGCAGATGAACCCATTTTTTACGGCCAAGAGAGCTTTCTTGAACGCATAAACGCGAAAACTGGCGGACAGCGTGAACCTGTTGGGGTGGTTCTGAGCGGAGGCTCAGCCAGGGCTTTTGCACATATCGGGGTGTTGAAGTATTTGGAAGAGCAGGGCATAGTTCCAGATTTCATAGTGAGTAATTCCATGGGGAGTATTATTGCCCTCATGTACAGCGCGGGGCTTAGTCCAAAGCAGATTGAGCAGGTCATTACCAGTATCGATATTGGGCAGCTGTTTGATTTCACCGTCCCGATTAATACTGGGTTGTTGAATGTGGATAAGTTTAAGTCGTGTCTCAGTGCATATTTGGGGGAGGATTTGAGGCTGGAAGAGTTGACAATTCCGGTGATTGTGGTGTGCGAGGACATGGTTACAAAGCGCCAGGTGCTATTGGCTGAAGGGGATTTCTATGAGGCACTGGCTGCAAGTTTTGCGCTTCCGGTTTACTTTGGTAGTGTGCCGTATGGGGAGCATGTGCTAATTGATGGCGGGATTGCGAATTTGGTGCCGCTGGATATTGCCTATAGGTATTCGGATAATATTTTGGTGTCCACTACGTTTTATGCAGGCAAGGATTTGAATTTGAAGAATCCTTTGACTGGGCTGAATGTTAGCATTGATATTGGTAAAAGACGGCAGGGGGTGAGGGAACTGCTTCAGCATGAGGATGCCATTTGGGTGAGATGTAGCGTGGAAGAGTTCTCTTTTATGGACTTTGCCTCTTGTGAGACTATTGCGCAGTGTGGTTATGCTTCGTGTACAGAGCAAAGTGAGAAGATTGCTGTTCTTAAAGGGCTTTATGATTTAGATGAAAACTCTGTGACGGTCAATAATGCCTTTAAGGAAAGGTTGGTTGCTAAGCGGGCGGAATTTGCAATTCAAATACCTATAACCAAGAGAAACTATGAAATTTTTAATAGAACCTCCAATAATGGGACATCGTTCATGTTGGGAGTGGCTCTATCTTCGCATTCTTCTAATGGCTATCTTTTGCGTGAAGACTTGTTGTTTGGTTTGAATTATGAGTTCTCTTACAGAGACCTGGATTTAAATATTGCCCTTGGTGGCTCAAGCAAATTACAGTCGTTTGGTTATGGTAACTATTGCCGCACTATTCACGTTAACTCCTTTGTTCTTCCCACTGTGAACCTTATGCTGGATTGGTATATTGGTAAACATTTTAAGTTTAATTTAGATGGTACCTTATACTATACGTTAGGTCTTTCTGATGGGGTTCAGTTTAATAATTCTTCCCTTGTGTCTCAGTCTTTCCAGTACAGAAGTGGTGCTTTTAATATTGGAACGTTGGGCGGGAATTTTAAGTTTGTTGTACTTCAGACGCTGGAAGTAGCCTTCAAAAACAATGGTATTACTGGCAATTTCTGGGATTGTTCTTTGCCTATTGCAACGCTTATGAGTGAGTTTGGTTATAGCGCGTCTGTCTTCTCTGCTTCTATGAAGGTGGGTTTGCAAACCTTGGGTTGGCCGGGAGTTTCTACGGCTAGACTTTTTGGAGCAACGTATGTTGAAGTTGATGTTACCCCGTGGCAACTTCCTATAGAGTTGGATTTAAATTTGAATTCTAGGTTTGCCCTTGATAAAAAAGGAGAGGTTCCTGTTTTCCCTTCTGATGGCTATTTGCTGGTGGATTCTACGTTAAAGACACAGGGAACTGGTTATGAGACAAGTTCAAATCTCCAGCAGTATTTGATTGCTGCTTCTATTTCTATTGATTGGACGTTCTATTCAAAGAAGATGGGACTTGCTGAGCTCATTCTCCTTTCTAATAACAAGCTGGGAGGGTTTGCAAATCTCTTGTGGTATGACGGGCTTGAGCCTGCAACTCAGGTGGGAGCAAGGCTTTCAATGGATGTTGGTTTCTTGGGCTTAAAGAGTGCTCCATTGAGTGTTTCTGTCTGTTATGATTTTGGCTTGCAAAAGGTGTTGTGGCAGGTGAAGTTGGAGACTTCTGTATAAAATTAAAATTCTGCTGGAAGTTCAAAACTCATTTGCTTTCCTGTTACGGGGTGATTGAAGGTGAGTTTTCTTGCCTGTAGCATCAAGCGCGAAGGCTTGTCTTGGAAAGTGGCTTCTGGGTTTGCTCCTTCACTGTTTTCATAACCGTAGAGCGGGTCCCCCACAATTGGATGTCCTAGTCCATAGGCACAGTGAACTCTCAGTTGATGGGTGCGCCCAGTAAGGGGCACAAGTTCAAGTCTTGTGACTTTTTGACCAAAAAGATTTTCAATACTAAGGCGTTTCCATTGGGTTATGGCCTTTTTCCCTTGTTCATAATCCACAACTTGATGGGGCCTGTTGTCTGGATCTAGGCGCATTGGAATTTCAATTATACCTTCTGTTTCCTCTATTCTGCCGTAAACCAAGGCTTCATAGGTTTTGTGGGGAAGGCGGTTTTCAAAGGCTCTTGAAAGGGTATCGTGAGCCTGCTGAGTTAGCCCTAAAACCAAGAGTCCGCTTGTGGCTTGATCAAGTCTATGGACACAGGGTTGAGAAATGCAATTGGGGTATAGTGCCTTAACTCGTGAAGCAATGCAGTCCTGCTTGTCAGGTCCTCTACCTTCAATGCTAAGCAGCCCGCTAGGTTTATTTACCACAATAATACAGTCATCATAATACTCAATATCCAGTCCAAGGAGGTGTTTTAATAGAGGCTTACACCTGAAGTCACACGGGGTATGAAAACTAAGGTGGTCATAGGAACCTGAGCCATAGAAGAATTCACAAAGCGACTGGGGCTTTTTACCCTGACTGTAGGCATAACTTAATAGTTTGGGAGCACAACAATCGCCTGTACCTGAGGGAGCATTAGGAAAAATGTCATCAAGAGTGCGTTTTAGACCATCATAACAATGGAAGGTGTATAGTTTTTGAACTTCAGTCCAACAGGTCTTTGAGGCTTTTTTTGACTCTTCAGAAGTCTTACAGGCTTTAATGATTGGGTCGTGCAAGGCAAGAAGTTCTTTCATTTTTGGCACGTCAAAAACTGGTGGAACAAAGCCTGTTACTTCATATTCGCCTTCAAGTAAACCAGAGAAAGCCTTATAGCTTGTGCCATCTGTACAGGTAAGAACTCCTAGCATTCTACCATGACCAGGTTGCTTTAAAGCAAGCCCTAAAGCCTGAGTGTCCAGCTCAGAGGCAAATTTAAGACAGAGTTCTTTGGCAGGTTGTTCTGGGAGAATTCTTGTCATTATTTGTTTTCCTCATAGATGTTGCCAAACTTATAGTAAAAGAAGAAAGCAAGGGAGGTGACGGTCCAGGTGACTGGATAACAGGCCATGACAGAATTAATTGTTCCAAAGAGACCAGGGACAATTGCTAGCCAAATTACTCGGAGTACGCAAATGCCAAAGACGGTTATCAGCGTTGGGAAAAGAGATTTTCCAGTTCCTCTAATTACGCCAGAAAGAATTTCTATGAAGATGTAGGTGAAATAGAACGGTACAATGCAATTGAGAATTTCAACGCCCAGGTCAATTACCTCACTGTCACTGACAAAGAGCATGAAACCATAACGAGAGAAGATTAGGTAAATTGCTTCAATTACAAAACAGGTGCCAAAACACATGTAAAGACAGGTGCGCACACCCTTTTTAGAACGTTCAATTTTACCTGCACCGTAGTTTTGTCCAACAAAGGTAGTTATTGCAATTCCAAATGCCTGTAAAATCATCCAGAAGAAGCAATCCAACTTGCCATAGGCGGCCCATGCAGCAGCGGCATTGGTTCCAAAGCCGTTGACTTCTGCCTGAATAATTAGATTGGAAATTGTATACAATACCGATTGCAAGCCAGCTGGAAGTCCTATGTATATGGTCTTCTTTAACATGTATTTTTCAAACTTGATATCTTTGTAAATGAGCCTGCAACAATCCTTTTTTCTTCTAAGAGAGATGGTCACCAACACCAGGGAGAAGACCTGTGATAGCACTGTGGCATAGGCGGCTCCTTCCACTCCCATTTGCATTGGTCCTACAAATAACAGATCTAGCCCGATATTTAACAGACACCCTGCAATAAGAAAGTACAAAGGGCTTTTACTATCTCCAAAGGCTCTGAAGATACCTGCGCCAATGTTATACATGACAATGAAGATTCCACCCGCAAAGTAGATGTGAATATAGCTTAGCGCTAGCGGCATGATGTCCTCTGGTGTGTCTATAAGCCTTAAAAGTGGCTCCGCTGTGAGGTATCCGGCTATTGAAATGAGAAGTCCGCCCCAAAGCGAGAGGGCAATTGCGTCATGGATTGCCAGGTGAACTTTCTCATCATCCTTGGCTCCAAAATACTGAGAAATAACTACCGTTGCTCCAGAGGCAAGACCCGTGAAAAACCCAATTAAAAGGTTGATGACGGTACTGGTTCCACCGCCTACGGCGGCTAGGGCTTGCTTTCCCAGAAAGTTTCCAACAATGACGGTATCCACCGTGTTGTATAATTGTTGAAAGAAAGTTCCAAAGAGAATTGGAAAGAAGAATTTTAGAAGTTGTTTCCAAATAACACCATCTGTGATTCCGTTGTAGCTTGCATCTTTTGGTCTAGCATCCATCTGACACACCTCTTCAGTAAGGCAGTATTATGTACCTTTTTTATCTAATTCTCAAGAGTTATAGAAACAGTAAATTGACACTAAATCCTTATTGATATATGTTACTAATATGGAACGGAATACAATTCAAAGAGCCTTTACCCTAAAAGCGGTAAAAAGACTAAAAAATCATCCTACCGTGGAAGAGATCTACGAGGAAGTAGCAAAGGAATGCCCCACCATTAGTAAGGGTACTGTTTATAGAAATTTGAAAGAACTGGCTGAACACGGGGATTTATATGATGTAGAAATTCCTGGGGGTGCCAGTCATTTTGATCACAATTGTAAGGATCACTATCATGCTCGTTGCATTAAGTGCGGCAGGGTAATTGATGTGGATTTGCCCTATATGTATGACCTAATTGACCAAATAAAGGATAAGCAGGGCTTTGAGTTCACCGGCTATGATCTGGTCTTTAAGGGTGTTTGCGCTAAGTGTGCTCAGTGCAGAGAAAATATTGTTTGACGGTTTAATATTTTTTGCAAAATAGATATAATGCCTGAGCGACTATGGAATTCTTTGAAAAAGACTTTGGAAAAATACTAAAAGCCAATGCTCAGCAAATGAGACATGACTTGCTGCCTCAAGGGACAAATTGCTTTAGGGTTTATGATAGAAACCTAAGCCAGTTTCCTGTTACCGTGGATCTTTATGGAAAGTATGCAAAGGTTACTGATTACGGGGAAGAAGGTCCTCTTTCAGCTGAGTTGCTTTCCAGTTGTGTTGATATTTGTGCCAGAATGCTGTACCTGGAGCATGAAAACATTATTTATTCCTACAGAGCAAAACGTACAGATAGAGAGCAGCACGAGAAAACTGAAGAGAATTCTATAGAAACCGTAGTAGAGGAAAACAATCTTCACTTTAAGGTGGATTTGGCTACTTATGTGGACACTGGGCTGTTTTTAGACCATCGTTTGACAAGAATGCTCATCCAAGAGAGAAGCCAAAGGGCAGATGTCCTCAACCTTTTTTCCTACACTGGAAGTTTTTCTGTTTACGCAGCAGCTGGTGGTGCAAACTCTGTTAAAAGCATTGATATGAGTGCTACCTACACCAAGTGGGCTGAAGAAAATTTAGCTCAAAATGGTTTTGCTGGAGAGGCCTATCAGTGTGTTTGCATGGATGCTACCAAGTATGTTGCCCAGGCTATAAAGCAGGGCGAAAAGTACGATATTATTATCTTTGACCCGCCTTCTTTTTCTAACAGCAGAAAAATGGAAGGGGATTTTGATGTTGCTAGAGACTACGCCAAATGGGTTAAAGACCTTGCTAAATTATTAAAGAAAACAGGTTTTATCCTGTTCTCCACCAATCTTGGATCTTTCAGGATGGATAAAAGACTGCTCAGAGGGTTGAGCGTCAAAGAGATTACAGGGGCTGTAGAGGCTCCGGGATTTGTTAAGGGTCGTAAAGGCACGGCCAGGAGTTGGATGATGGCATTAGATGATGATTCACTCAAACTGGATTGGAGTGAGCCAAGTGAGAAGAAGTCTGAGAAGGGTTCAGACAAGAAGAAAGACGAGAAGAAAACTTACGAGAAAAAGGCTTATGAGAAGAAGTCTTATGAAAAGAAGTCTTATGAGAAGAATTCTTATGACGGAAGTGGCGATAAACGCTACTCAAAAGAAAATTACAGATCTCGCAGGTCTTATGAGGACAAAAGAGATAAGCCTTATGGAGAGAGATCTCGCAAAGCGTACAGCGAGAAGTCCTATGGTGAGAGAGACTACGAAGACAGACCTTACAGAGAAAGAACTGAAAGATCCAGCCACTATGAGGGACGTAATTACGAGGGACGTAACTATGAAGGACGTAGCTATGAAGGACGTAACTACGAAGGGCGCGACAATAGGGGCAACAGGGAATATAGAGAATATAGGGATCGCAATAGCGACCGCCCTAGCTATAGAAGCCGCCTAGAGCGCAATTCTGAACGGGGTGGCTATGACCGCTACCACTCTGACCGCTCAGATAGACGCGAACGCAACTTTGACCATGAGCGCAGAGACAACGAGCGCAGAGATGGCTACAGGTCAGAACGCTCAGAACGCTCAGAACGCCCCCGCTATGACAGAAGTGACAGAAACGACAGATACGACGGGGCCTCCTACAAAGAGCGCTCCACTGGCAGCAGAAGTTCGTCCACTCCCTACAAGGGCCGCGACGACAAGTTAGCAAAATCCGGCAAGAAGCCCTACGGCTTTGATTCTTTCAAGCCCGCTCGCTCCAGAGACGACAGTTCTGACTTCTTCTGGAATGCCGATGACTTTGATCCAAAATCAGATAATTAACATCAATAAGAAAGAGGGCTGTAACAAAAATCAGGTTTTTCTGACCGAGTGTAACAGCCCTTTTTTTATTTCCTCTTAGCTATTTGTCGGCATTTGCACCAAATAAAAAAAATATTTTATTTGGCACAAAGTTTGTCTCAAATTGAAAAAGGAAA
>CAVISO010000017.1:0-24840 GCA_963645435.1 Sphaerochaetaceae bacterium
CCTTAGAGGTGTCCTTAGAGGTATCCTTAGAGGTATCCTTAGAGGTATCCTTAGAGATTTTTGCAAAGCCCCCTATTATCAGCGCTACGTTTCCACTAATAAAAGCCTATTTTGACACAAAAATAATACTTGTCAAAATAAACACCAGGGAGTATTATTGTTTTATTGACAGATTTTTAATTTACGTCAATTTAGAGGTGTTTATGATTCCATTGAACGGTCAATATACAATAAAGAACATGGTTGAACAGTGTGCTGTTCAATACAAGGCTAACCTGGCTCTTACCACCTACAAAAAGCCAGAGACTTATTTAACCTTTGAGGAACTGGCAGCAAGGGCAAAGCAGGTGGCAGCCTTTTTAGTAAACAATGGAATGGCAAAGGGCACAAAAGCAGCAATTCTTGCTGAAAGTTGTCCAAATTGGGGTCTAAGTTACTTTGCAATTAATATGGCAGGAGGAATTGCAGTTCCGGTTCTTCCAAACTTTAGTAAGGAGGAAGTACAAAAAATTCTTTCTCACTGCGAAGCAAAATTCGTATTTGTTAACAAGGCTAATGCAAAGAAAATTGTAGACTCAAAACTCAAGGTTATAAGGATTGAAGACATGTCCTACCTGCCTCAAAAGGAACTTAAGTATCTAGCGACTGAAAACTTTGAGAACCTAAAGGGTCTGAGTTTACTGAACGAGGTTGTCACCCCGGAAATTGAAAGGAAATTAGCAAAACAATGTCCTAATGAGGAGGATATTGCCTCAATTATTTACACAAGTGGCACTACTGGGACACCAAAAGGTGTAATGCTGACAAATAAAAACTTGATTTGGAATGCAAAAGTTTGTTCCACCCCGTTCATCAAAATTCATCCCGGCTGGAAGGCCTTATCCATCCTTCCATTAAGCCATGTTTATGAATTTACCATTGGTTTATTACTTTTACTTATGAACGGTTGCTCGGTCACCTACCTAGGAAAAGCCCCTTCCGTAGGAACCCTTCTGCCAGCCCTGAAAGAAGTCAGACCTCAAGTCATGCTCTCCGTTCCCCTCTTAATTGAAAAGGTTTACCGCAGAGCAATAGAACCAAAATTTAAGGAAGGAACTAGACTTCATAAACTTATGCAAAACAAACTTCTTGCAAAACCCATCTATCATATAATAGGGAAAAAACTGATTAACACTTTTGGTGGCAGAATGAAGTTCTTTGGTGTGGGAGGCTCAAAATTAGACCCACAGGTGGAGGCCTTTCTTGCAAAAGTCAATTTCCCCTATGCCCTAGGCTACGGACTAACTGAAACCAGCCCTTTCATTGCAGGTTGTGGTCCCAAGGATCACAAGGTAGGAACTTTGGGTAAAGTTTTAGACGGTCTAGACGTACGCCTCGCCCCAGAAGACAACGAAATCCAAATCAAAGGTCCCAGCGTCATGAAAGGCTACTACAAAATGCCAGAACTCACAGCCCAGGCCTTCACCCAAGACGGCTACTTTCGCACAGGGGATCTTGGTGCCTTTGAAGAAGGTCGACTAGCCATCAAAGGCCGTAGCAAAAGCCTAATTCTGGGTGCCAACGGCGAAAACATCTATCCCGATACCATTGAAACTCTCATCAATGCACAAGAATTTGTTCTGGAAAGCCTCGTCATTCCAGAAGACAAAAGCCTCACTGCAATGGTTCGCCTGGATCTCCAAGCCCTTCAGCGCGCTCTTGGTAGCATCAATCTCCAGAATTTCCTTGAGGACTTAAAAAAGGAAATCAATTCCAAACTCTCCACCTTCAGCAGAATTAACAACATTCGCCTCCAGGAGGTACCCTTTGAGCGCACGCCAACGGAAAAAATAAAGCGCTACCTCTACATCAAAGCCATGTGATTATCTAACTTCCACCACCCTAATCTTTTCTCTAAGTTTTTTTGCAAAAACCTGCAGTTCTTCCTCCTGATAAGCTGTAGCCTGCTGGAAGTTTTCATCTAAAGTAACTTCTCTCTTAAACTGTTGTAAATAGTATCTTTTTACACCTTCTAAAGTTATGGCAATACTTTCAAAGTCTTCAGGTTCAACAATAGGCTTCACGCAGGTGGTTCTGAACTCATAATCTGGAGCCTTTTGCAGAATAATTTGCACGCTCTTTTTCACTAGATCTACGTTATCAAAGCCAACTAAGCAATACTTATCCCAAGAAGTTTTTATGTCCATTGCCACATAGTCAACAAGACCGGCGTCCAGTAAGTCCTCCAGCACAGAGGGGAAACTTCCATTGGTATCTAGTTTAGTTTTTAGACCTAGCGCTTTAACCTGAGACAAAAAGTCCTTCAGTCCTTTTTGCAAACAAGGCTCGCCTCCGGAAACCACAATTGCATCCAACAGTCCCCTGCGTTGCTTTAGATAGGAAAGAATCTCTTGTGTGCTGTAAAACTCTGCATCAATAGGAGTTGAATCTGCCTTGAGACCAAAGACAAAGCCAGGATTATGACAATAGGGGCAGCGAAAATTGCAGCCCCTAGTGAACACGGTACAGGCAATTAAAGAGGGATAATTTACGGAGTCAACCCTGATAAAACCGCCAATATCAAAGGTGTTATTCATAGTTACTTCTGCTGATTTGCCCAGCTAACAATGGCTCCAGCACCACTTAAACCCTGGTTTTTGTCTCCATTAACAAAGAAGGTTGGAACGGACATTACTCCATATTCGCTTGCAAGTTCGCTGTTCTCTTGGGCATCAACAAGGGTGTAAGAGATGTTCTTTCTAGCAAGAGCAGCCTTTGCCGTTGGGCAGTTTGGACAGGTTTTAGTGGTAAAGAGCAAGTTTCCAGTAACCGCAGCAGCAACAGTAGCAGTAGTTGCAGCACCGCTTGCTACTTGCTTTTCATGCTCTTCAATTGCCTTTGCAGCATCGTGATAGCAGGTGCCGTTCACTGCACCTTCAAAGCTGTAGGTCTGTCTATCCTTAAACTCCTGAGTCTTACCAATGTTCCAGTTCTGTACCGGGCGGTAATAACCGGTGATACGGGAATAGACCTCGGTCTTTGATCCGCATTTTGGACAGGTGTAGTGCTCGCCGGCAATGTAGCCATGTTCTCTACAGATGGAATAGGTTGGGCTAATGGTGAAATACGGCAATTTGTAGTTGGAAGCAATCTTCTTTACCAGTGCCGCTACGCTCTCCCAGTTAGCGGGCTGCTCGCCCAAGAAAACGTGGAAGACGGTACCGCTAGTGTACTTGGTCTGAAGATCGTCCTGGATATCCATAGCCTTAAAGAGATCTTCCGTGAAGCCTACAGGCAGGTTGGAGGAGTTGGTGTAGTAAGGCGATTTCTCTGTGCCAGCCGTAATAATATCGGGATAATGCTTCTTGTCGTGCATTGCAAGGCGGTAAGAGGTGCTCTCTGCAGGGGTAGCCTCCAGGTTGTAGAGGTCTCCGTACAGCTCCTGGTAATCAGAAAGTCTTTCACGCATGTGGTCTAGCACGTCTGCGCTGAACTTCTGGGCGCGAGGGTCCGTGAGATCGCAACGCAACCACTTGGCATTGAGACAGGCCTCGTTCATACCAACCAGCCCGATAGTGCTGAAATGGTTATCAAAGGAGCCTAAATAGCGCTTTGTGTAGGGGTAAAGCCCATTTTCCAAGAACTTGGAAATTGCAGTTCTCTTAATCTTAAGAGAGCGGGCGGCAATGTCCATGAGCTTATCCAAGCGGACGTAGAAGTCTTTTTCGTTTGTTGCAAGATAGGCAAGTCTTGGGATGTTGAGGGTTACAACCCCAACAGAACCGGTGGACTCGCCACTACCAAAGAAACCACCACTCTTCTTTCTCAGTTCCCTGAGGTCCAGGCGAAGACGGCAGCACATACTGCGGACATCGCTAGGCTGCATCTCAGTATTTCCAATGTAGTTAGAGAAATAAGGGGTACCGTAACGCATGGTCATAGAGAAGAGCAACTTGTTATTCTCTGTTGCAGACCAGTCAAAGTTCTTTGTAAGGGAATAAGTTGGAATAGGATACTGGAAACCACGACCATTAGCATCTCCGTTAATCATGATGTCAAGGAAAGCCTTGTTAACCAAGTCCATTTCCTTCTGGCAGTCGCCATAGGTGAAGTCCATGTCCTTACCACCAACAATAGCTGGTAAATCTTTAAGATCTGGTGGAACGGTCCAGTCTAGGGTGATGTTGGAGAAAGGAGCCTGTGTGCCCCATCTAGAAGGAGTATTTACACCAAAGATAAAGCTTTCAATGCACTGCTTAACTTCTTTGTAGCCAAGGTTTTCTGCCTTAACAAAAGCGGCAAGGTAGGTATCAAAGGAACTGAAAGCCTGAGCGCCAGCCCACTCGTTTTGCATGATACCAATGAAGTTGACCATCTGGTTACACAAAGTTGAAAGGTGTTTTGCAGGAGCAGAAGAAATCTTGCCGTCAACGCCACCAAGACCTTCTTTAATCAACTGCTTAAGGCTCCATCCTGCGCAGTAACCAGCAAGCATGGAAAGATCATGCAAGTGCATGTCAGCGTTTCTGTGAGCCTCGCCAATTTCCTCGTCATAAACCTGAGAAAGCCAGTAGTTAGCGGTAATTGCACCACTATTGGAGAGAATAAGCCCACCAATGCTGTAGTTGACCGTACTATTTTCCTTGACGCGCCAGTCATCGGCTTTAAGATAGCCGTCTACAGTCTTCTTGTAGTCAATCATGTTCTGCTCAACATTTCTGACGTTCTCGTGCTGCTTTCTGTAAAGGATGTAGGATTTGGCAACATCCCCATAGCCACAGAGAGACAGAGTAATCTCAACGCTATCCTGAATGGCTTCCACGTCAATTTCGCCGTCCTTGACCTTTGAGCCAAAGTCTGCAGCGGCTCTGAGGGCAATAAGCCCAACTATTTGTTTATTTGTCTCTCTCCCAGTTGCATCAAAGGCCCTTTGAATTGCATTCTCAATTCTGGAGATGTCAAAATCTACCTTGCTTCCGTCTCTTTTAATGACTGTCTTAATCATAATCTCCCCTTTTTAGTTTTTTTACTAAGGCGTAAGCCTTGTTGCTGTCTATATTTAGCTTTTTTAATTATTTAAAAGTTATATAATTTTACACAACATATAGTGTGGTTTCTACTCACGCTACACAATAAGTAGTACACCACAAATACGGCTACTGTCAATTATAAAAAACCCTTTTGGACAAAAAAAAGGACAAAAAAAAGGACAAAAAAAATCCCCTCAGAACACCTTTTCTGAAGGGATTTTCTTACACCAATTCTAGAGGTTTTTGCAAAAACCTCTCTAATTATACTTTTTCAGCTTCTGCCTTCTTAGCAGCCTCTTCAAGTTTCTCAGAGATCATCTTCTGATATTCAGCAGCCTTCTCAGGATTTGAAATCATAAAAGCCTTACTATAGAAAACTTCTTCAGCCCTAAGCTCTTCTCTAACAACCGATGGAGGAAGCATGATATCCTCCTCAGTGTCCCAATAATAAGTGTCAATGATTTTTTTAATTTGTCTTTTCTTCATACCTTAAGGTTAACACTTTAACGGGACAGTTTACAAGGGGCAATTTACAAGGGGCAAGGTCAAAAGCCAGAGAAGAAAAGCCAAAACGAGCTGCCAAGAAAATTAAACCACAAGTTTAATGTCAAAAGAGGAAAAGTTGCTTATATTGTGAATGTGCAGTTAAGCTGCAGTCTTGTAATCCCCAGCAAAAGCTAAAGCCTGCTTTGGCTGCGGATTCTTTGCTACCAGGATATCTTCAAAACGGACATCCAGCAGGTAACACAAGGCAAACAGATTATCAACACTGGGAAGGCACTGACCCCACTGCCATTTGTAAATAGCCTGAGGTTCTTCAAAGCCAAAGTAGTTTTGAAGGTCTTTAACGGATAAGTTCCTTTCCTGTCTTAATCTTTTGATGTTTTTGCCGGTTGCCTGTACGTCGATAAAAGGGAAATAATCTGTGTTCATCTCAGAACCCCCTAAACATACTGAATTAATTATAAGCATAAAAACCAATTGAGTCAAACATAAAAGGAGGCAAAATGCTCTATTACAAATTTAAAGTCACGCTCAAAAACGACAATGCAATTCCAGCAACTAGATGCGAAGACTATGTAGGCTGGGTTGAAGAAATCAAAGAAAAAACCATCACCTTCAATGAAAAATTTGGGAATGATCCATTTACTCTAAATCAGTTTTTTGTATCCAACACCTCAAATAGCAATACTTTAATTATTTGCGCCATATTTGGTTACAGATGCAAAATAAATCTAGAAGATGCCCTAACCTCTTACGTCAAGGAACTGGGCTATGAGATAGCCAAAATAGAAAATGCAACAGAAATCTCTATTCATGACTTTGCCACAAATGCCCACAGAGCAGACGGTGCCGGTTTCATTGCAGATGACGACGAAATTCTTGAAGACTGCGCCATTGGCTCCTATAGAATTTGTCGCAGTCAAATTTACGACGAATTCTTCGCCAATGAAGACTACAGTGAAGCACAGGCTAGAAAAGAAGCACTGAAGACCAACTGCAACACTGGTTTAACTGCAGAACTTGACAAAATTTACGCTTCCTCAAAACAGGATTTTGTAGGAAATCCAGTACATTACATTCTTTACTGTGACGATCCAAATACCACTAAAACAGTTACCAAAATTCTCACCTCAGCTCTCTATAACAACGGAAGGCTCAAAAGCAGACGCGTTGCCGTATACGACCTGAACAAAATTTACTCCACTCACCTTTCCTTCTTTGATGATGCAGACGAGATTACAGATTTGCTTGAAAGATTAATTCACTTTCAAAAAGGAGGAGCCCTCGTCATTGAAGCCCAACGCCTTAAGGACTCTGACCACGCAAAAAAAAGCGACGTCTACGTGGAACAGCTTGCCCGTCTGATTAACCAGTACAAGGTAACCACCCTCTCCATTGTAGTCTTGAACAAGACCTCCAAAGCCGTTGGAGAAAGCCTAAAAAATCACCTTCCCAAAGTCCGATTCGTGGAAATTGAAGAAGAAAACTTCTCCCGCGACACAGCAATTGAACTGCTCAAAGACAAGGCTGCTGCTGACGGCATTGAAAATACCACCTCTCTTATTGACACCCTCACCAAGGACAATAAAGCCTACAACATGAAGGACGTAAATGATCTTTACGGCGAATGGCTGAACGACAGACTCTGTAACGAGATTTATACTCAGTATAAAGACATTAAACGTGGTCAACTTCTTTTGTCAAAACCAGAAGGAGATGCCTACACAGAACTTCAATCCTTAATTGGACTTAATTCTGCTAAGGAAATAGTTCAGCAAGCCCTGGACTTCAACAAAGCCCAAATTCTATACAAAAGAGCAGGCTTAAACGACCTCAGACCTTCAAGACACATGGTCTTTACAGGAAATCCAGGCACGGCAAAGACCACCGTAGCCAGACTCTTTGCACAGATTCTAAAGGATAACAAAGTACTGGACAAAGGCAACCTCATTGAAGTTGGCAGAAAAGACCTAGTAGGCAAATACGTGGGCTGGACCGCCAAACTGGTAGAAGAAGCCTTTCTCAATGCCAGAGGCTCCGTACTGTTCATTGATGAAGCCTACTCTCTTTGCGAGGAACGCAACGGTCTTTACGGCGACGAAGCCATCAACACCATAGTTCAGATGATGGAAAACCAGAGAGATGATACCATTGTAATCTTTGCTGGCTATCCAGAAGAAATGAACAAATTCCTGGATAAAAATCCAGGCCTTAGAAGCCGCATTGCCTTTAACGTCAACTTTGACAACTACAACACAGACGAGCTGATACAAATTCTTAAGCTTATTGCCAGTAAAAACAATACCCTTCTTGCAGAGGACGTAGTCAACAAGGTTGCTCCCGTTTTTGAAGCAGCCCAGAAAGACCCCTCCTTTGGAAATGGTCGTTTTGTCCGTAACCTCTTTGAACAGGCAAAGATGAAACAGGCAACCAGGCTTATCCACATGGATTCTGATAACCTAACAGACAAAGCCATAAGAACCCTCACTGCAGAAGATTTCTCAGTACAAAACTTAAACTTCCAGCAGCAGCAACCCAAACCTCTTGGCTTTGCCTGCTGAGCCAATAAGCAACAATAAGGAGTAGCACATGAATACAATGCCTTACGTCATTACCAAAACCGACGGTACCTCTCACCAATTTGACATCTTCTCCCTTCTCTTGAAGGACAGAATCATCTTCATCAACGGCGCCATTGATGACTTTACCGCCAACAGCGTCATTGCACAGTTACTTTACCTGGACTCTCTGAATCAAGAACAGGACATTTGTCTTTACATCAACTCACCAGGTGGTAGTGTTAGTGCAGGTCTTGCCATCTATGACACCATGCGCTATATCAAAGCCCCAGTTCATACCATTGCAGTAGGACTTGCAGCCTCCATGGGCTCTCTTCTTTTGGCAGGCGGCAATAAGCGTTCAATTTTACCTCACACCAAGGTGATGATTCATCAACCACTAATTTCTGGTGGCGTTGGAGGAAAGGAAACAGACATAAGCATCCTTGCAAAGGATCTTACCTCTACAAGGAAAACAATAGCCCAAATCCTTGCCAAACACACAAAAAAGAGCCTAAGAAAGATAGAACAGGACATTGAAAATGACCGATACATGACAGCCGAGCAGGCTCTAGCCTACGGGCTTTGCGACACTATCATTGAAACCAACTAAGGTCTTCTGCCTCATTGTTGTACTTGCTTAAAAAGGCTATACTGACGCCATGAGTAAATTCCTTTCCAAGAAAGCTAAACGCGAGGCTAAAAAAGCGGTAAAACGCGAGGTAAAGAAGTCCTTTAAGAAACATCCCTTCAGATGGATTTTAGGACTTCTTATCCTTGCTGCAATCATTTTTCTTCTAACCCCAACTACCAATCCGCTGACAAAGAAAACCCAAGTAGCAACAGAAAGCAGCGTTGACGAGGCTCTGGCACTGCCTGCCTACTCTAAGTCCGATATCATTGTTCAGCACACTGGTTATACACTGAACTACTGTGAAGAATACGAGCAGCCCTATTGGGTAGCCTACGTGCTAACCGCAGATGAGGTTTTTGCCACCAACGCAGAAAGGGACGATAATTTCCATGAGGACTCCTCCATTCCTACGGGTAGTGCCACCCTTGCTGATTATAAAGGCTCTGGCTACGACAGAGGGCACCTTATTCCAGCAGCAGACCAAAAGTGGAGTGCCCAGGCCATGGACGATTCCTTCTATCTTTCCAACATGAGCCCTCAGGTGGGCAGCTTCAATAGAGGAATTTGGGCAGATTTGGAGTCTGTGGTACGCACCTTTGCCGCACAAAATCAGGCTATTTGTGTTGTAACGGGACCTGTTCTTACAGATGGACCTTATAAAACTATCGGGGTAAATGAAGTTGCGGTGCCTAATTACTATTACAAAGCAATTTTGGATTACACGGGAGATGAGCATAAGGCTATAGGATTTTTGTTGAAAAATGAGGGCTCGGAGGCAGCGCTAACAACCTTTGCGGTAAGCATTGACCAGTTGGAAGAAGTCACCGGTCTGGATTTCTTCACTTCCCTTCCAGATGATGAAGAGAAGGTTTTGGAAGCCTCCTTTGATGTGACGCTTTGGGATTTTTCGGAGTTCAACACCAAGACTACGGCCAAAAAGTATGGCTATGACCTAACTAGCGGCGCCTTCACGGAGCCAGTGGAGAGCACAAAGGCTAGCCCAGAGACGCCTCTAGAGTATGTTCTCTACTTCCTGTACGAGAATTTTGCAGGCTACAAATTGAAAATTATTGCGTGGGTGAAAAACTTAAACCTTACTTCACGCGCCTGATGACAGTCTTGTAGAAATCCACCCCGCTTGGCAGACTTGAAGCGGCTATGTTCTCATCCAGTCCATGGATGCTCTTTAGCTGCTGGTCTGTAATAATTAGCGGGGCGAATCTAATTGCGTTATCTGTAATTGGCCAATAGAAATAGGCATCTGTACCACCAGTCATAACATAGGGAGTTGGATGAACATTCGGATATATCTCCTTGACCACCTCCTCCACCAACTTATAACCTTCTTTGGTGAAATCCACCGGCTTTTGTGGCGCACGCGGATTTATAAACTCCATCTCCAAGTCATACTTTTCGCAAAGCGGCTGGAGAATTTTTCTCGTCTCTTCAATACCCTGATGCTGAATAAAACGCGTATTTATATTCAACCACGCCTCTTCCGGCAGCACGTTAGCGGCATTTGACCCACCACACATGGTAAACGCCATTGTGGTCTTAATCATAGCCCCCGCACTGGCATTAATCTTGGGCAGCACCTTCTCCAACAGCGGCGAAAACACCTTAATATGCTTAAACACAAATCCCAACGCGCCACTGGTATACGGAGCAAAACGCCTCAGCATCTCCTGCATTGTACTATTCATCTTGGCCTTGTTTGGGTCATGCTTCTCTATCTCACTCACAAACCCCGATAACCTTGCAATTGGACTTCCCTTCTTAGGGGTTGAGGCATGTCCGCCATTAGAACGAGCAGTAATCTTTATATTGCCGTGCCCCTTCTCCAGCGTGCCAATCATTGCAAACTGTCCCTTAACTCCAGCCATAGGATCTGTGACAATCATGCCCCCTTCATCAATAAGTAGCTGTAAATGTACGCCCTTCTCCTGTAAATAGGCCACCGTTTTGGGTGCACCATACCCACTTAACTCCTCGTTGCAAGAAGAAGCAATGTACACATCCACCTTTGGTTCATAGCCTTCCTCAATAATCTCTTCCATAGCTTGGAAAATACACATTAAGGAACATTTGGTGTCCATTGTGCCTCTGCCCCAAATGATACCGTTTTCATCAATATCGCCAGAAAAAGGCTCGTGCTGCCATTTGCCAGTGGCTGGCACCACGTCCTGGTGCGACATAAGCACAATTGGCTCTCCCTTTGGCTCTGCGCTGTTGGTAGTAGCCAACTTCAACAGTAGCGCCTCGCCAATTTTCACTACCTCGCACTTTCTAAACACATTTGGAAACAATTGAGCCAAAACCTCGTGAAACTGTTCAAATTTCTCAACATTCTCACTGTCCATTTCACTAACAGTGTTGCACTGCACCATTTTTGAAAGTTTCTGAGCGTAAAGTTTTTCTCTGTCTGTCATAACGGTCTCCTTGAACGGCAACTCTGGATATTTGCCAGTATTATATACCAAATGAGGTTGAGTTTTTAGACTTTTTTGAGTAATATTGAGTAGTTAAAACTAATGCGGCATTAGCACACCGGTAGTGCAGGAGCTTCCCAAGCTTCTGAAGCGGGTCCGACTCCCGTATGCCGCTATTTTTGGGCGCATTACTGCGTCAGTTCACTCGGGTCGTACAAAATTGATTTTGGCACCCTCTTTATCAATGAGAAGTTTTTACATCCAAGCCAAAAACTTTACCAAAAAAATCTACTTTTGCACCGTGAAGTGTAGTATCATATAAGCATGAAAATCCTAATGGTAACTAGCGAGGCTGTGCCCTTCTCCAAATCAGGCGGGCTAGCTGATGTAGTTGGGGCGCTACCACAAGCCCTCAACAATAAAAAACAAGATGCAAGGATTATTGTCCCTGCATACAACACAGAAAATGAAGATGCTGGGGAGCTGGTCTGCACCCTAGAGATCCCAATGCTTGCCAAAGCTGAACCGGTTGAGATTCGACAAAAGACGGTAAACCAGGTGCTTTACTACTTTGTATGCCATCCCATGTATGGACATCGCCTAGGCATTTACGGAGACACCAGCTTCCAACCGTATGCCGATAATTTCTCTCGCTTCTCCGTCCTATGCAAGGCAACGCTACTACTATGCGAAACCATAGAGTGGAAACCAGATGTAATTCATTGCCACGACTGGACTACGGGTCTTGTCCCCTACCTCCTTAAAGTCAGAAACAGCCAGTTCTTCATGGGCACCAAAACCATCTTTACCATCCACAACCTCGCCTACCAGGGCACCTTTCCCCGCATGGACTTTCTCTTTGCCAACTGCAAGCCCAACCAGAAATTATTCTCCAACGGACAAATCAACATGCTCCAAGCCGGCTTAGTTTATGCCGATTTTATCACAACCGTTAGTCCCACCTATGCCAAGGAAATCCAAACCCCAGCTCAAGGCTGCGGTCTTGAAGCAATTCTTTGCAAAAGAAAGAATAAGCTTAAAGGTATCATCAACGGCATAGACACCAACGAGTGGAACCCACAAAAGGATCCTCTTATTCCCTATCACTTCAGTGCAGGCAAAATGGGAGGCAAAGACAAATTAAAGGCGGAGCTTCAGCAACAGTTTGGACTACAGGTACGACCAAATGTTCCGCTGTTTGCCATGATAAGCCGCCTAGCCTCCCAGAAAGGCTTTGACATTGTACTTCAGAATTTAGAACAAATACTCAACGAACAGGATATACAATTTATCGTCGTTGGAACTGGAGACTCTGCTATTGAAAAAGCCCTCAAAGACGTACAGAGCCGCTGTAAGAACTTGTCAGTTAACATCTTATTCTCCAACAAAATAGCCCACCTAGTGGAGGCAGGAAGTGACTTCTTCCTCATGCCCAGCCGTTACGAACCTTGCGGGCTGAATCAGCTGTATTCCCTACGGTATGGAACAATTCCAATTGCCCACAAAACTGGCGGTCTGGCAGACACAATCATTGATATAGACGACTATCCAGAAAAAGGAACAGGGCTTTTGCTTGAAGAATTGACTGCAGAAAATGTAAAAAAACATATCTTAAGAGCAATTCAGTTGTATAATAGAACGGAAGGAAATAATTGCCTTAAAAATATAAGAAAACGCGCCATGGAGCAGGACTTCTCTTGGGAAGCATCGGCTAAAGACTATATTGCGTTATATGAAAGCATACTGAAATAAGGAGGACCAGATGCGCAAAGACAAAGTTGTAGCAATCATCCTAGGTGGAGGAAAAGGAACAAGACTTTATCCCTTAACAAAGGATAGAGCCAAGCCAGCAGTACCATTTGCAGGAAAATTCAGACTGGTTGATATTCCAATATCAAACTGCATAAACAGTGGTTTTAAAAAGATTTATCTATTGACTCAGTTCAATTCAGCCTCTCTACATAACCATATTGGTGGCACCTATAACTTTGACCAGTTCACCAGAGGTTTTGTACAAATTCTAGCAGCAGAACAAACCTACAAGGGAGAGTCCTGGTATCAGGGAACTGCGGACGCAGTCAGAAAGAACCTCATGCACTTCCATGATCAGGATGCAGAGTACTATCTCATCCTGAGCGGAGACCAGCTGTACCGCATGGATTTTTCCAAGATGCTGCAACGCCACATTGATACCGGCGCAGAACTTACCATTGCTGCAAAGCCAATTGCTCGTAGCCAGGCCACTGGTCTTGGAATCATGGGAACCGACAAAGATGGCATGATTACCAAATTCTATGAAAAGCCGGCTGCAAACCTAGATATCAGTGACTACAAGGTTAACCCTGCCTATCTGAAAGAGAGCCTAGGCGAGGAAGCCAATGCCTCTAACGAATATCTGGCTTCAATGGGCATTTATATCTTCTCTGCCAAGACCATGGAAGAGGTTCTAGACAACGACAAGATTGATTTTGGCAAGGAAATAATTCCTGATGTCATAAAGGAAAGAAAGGTAACCTCCTACCTCTTTGATGATTTTTGGGAAGACATTGGAACCATCAAAGCCTTCTATGAGACCAACCTCAACCTGGCAAGCATTAAGCCGCAGTTCAACTTCTATGATGAGGATATGCCAATTTATACTCACAGAAGATACTTGCCAGCCACAAAGCTCAACTACTGCTCCTTCTCTGGCTCCTTGGCCTCAGAAGGGTCCATTATCACTAATGCATCAATTGTCAATTCTATTATCGGGGTAAGAACGCTGATTGAAAGTGGCGCGTCCTTGAATGGAGTTTATTGCATGGGCGCGAACTTCTATGAAACGGACAAGCAGAAGGCAGAAAACAAGAAAAATGGAATTCCAAATGTGGGAATTGGAGAGGGTTCGCTCATCGCAAAGGCAATCATTGATATGAACGCGCGAATTGGTAGAGGTTGCAGGATTGGAATTGATGACAGACCCAGGGAGGATGGAGATTTTGAAAACTACTCCATTCATGATGGAATTATTGTCATTCACAAGAACGCAACAATTCCAGATGGTACAATAATTTAATCTAAATCAACACTATAAAAGGAAAAAGGAAGTGAAAAACTGAGACGCCCAAGGTTACAAAGCCTAGGGCGTTTCTTTTTGGGTTGTTCACTATGACAAGATCGGGATTCTCTTTGCGCGACTGAAGGAAAAAGTAAAAGACCACTATGAGAGTGTTGATGGCGGGGAGGAAATCGCCCAAAATGAGAGGACCAGGGCTCATGGGGAAAAGAAGCAGACCAATTGTGAGTACAAGTCCACTTACCATGAAGAGGACGGGGTACGATTTTTTTGAGTTGTAAAAGGTCTTTAGATTAATTAAAAAGAGAAAGCTGGAACCGTACTTGTCCACCAGAAGCAGGCAAGAAGAGAAAAATAAATAAATTACACTCAAAAAATAGACCTGAGCCATATATCAATATTATCTATTGGCGATGTTTTTTTTCAAGTATCTTCCACATACAGAGACTGAAGGGGGAGATTTTACGCTGAACTAATTGACCAAAAATTGACAAAAAAGATAATTGCATCTGAGGAGTAAAACATTTATGAAAAAACTGTTTTTTCTTGTTATTTTGTTAGTCAGTGTGTTCGCTGTTGGCTTTGCACAGCCACAGAGCGAACAGGTTCTCACCGTCTATGCTTATGATTCCTTCACCAGCGACTGGGGTCCAGGCAGTGCCATTGTTCAGGCCTTTGAAGAAAAGTATGGAATTAAGGTGAATTTGGTTGGTTGCTCCGGTGCTGTTGAGATGTACTCAAAAGTAGTTTATGAAGGCGACTCCTGCCCTGCAGATGTGGTGCTTGGCATTTCAGACTCAATTGAAGTTGACCAGTCTATGTTCTTGGACTGGACGCCGGAATGTATGGAAGCCCTTTCTGTTGGCAAAAATGGCAACCTGATTCCTTTTGATTATGGTTATTTTGCCTTCATTGCTGATACAGACTATTTCAAAGATCATGACCTTCCTACCTGTCTTGAAGATTTAACAAAGCCAGAATTTAAGGACAAGGTCATTCTTATTGACCCTCGCACCTCCTCTGTTGGTCTTGGACTGCTGGTTTGGACCGTGGAAGCCCTGGGAGAGGAAGAAGCCTTCAACTGGTGGAAGTCAATGAAAGACAATGCTCTCACCATTGGTGATTCTTGGTCTTCCTCCTACGGACTTTTCACAGAAGGTGAGGCACCTCTTGTAATTAGCTACACCACAAGTCCTGTCTACCACGTACTTTACGAGGATACCACTCGCTATCAGGCTATTGATTTCACAGACGGTCATGTTCACACAACAGAGTACCTGGGTATTCTCAAGAACTCCAAGCATGTGCAGGCTGCAAAACTTTTCTGCGAGTTTGTTCTAAACGAAGGTCAGGCTGACATTGCGGTAGCAAATACCATGTTCCCAGCCAACAGTTCTGTTGAACTTCCTTCTGCTTTTGATTATGCACTCGTGCCTAGTAAGACTATTGAGTACAACCAGAGCGAATTTATTTCTAAATCTGACGAGTACCTTAACCGTTGGGCTCAAACCATGGTATTATAAAGGAATGAAGAAAGAATCGTTCTATACACTATATCCAATAGCAGGCTTTGCTCTGTTTTTTATCCTCTTTTTGATTCCGGTTTGCATTACGTTAAGTCAGGCCTTCATTGAGGACGGACAAATATCGCTTGTTTATATAGTTGAGACGTTCACTAGCCCTTATTACTTACGAATAATGGTCTTTACCCTGCTGCAGGCGTTAATCAGTACGCTTGCAGCACTGATAATTGGTCTTCCCGGGGCATATCTGATGACCACTTATAGGTTCCCTGGGAAGAAACTATTAAAAGCCCTGTACAGTGTACCCTTTGTACTTCCCTCAATCCTAGTGGTTCTGGGATTTGTTATTTTTTACGGGAACAGCGGCTTCCTTAATAAAGCCCTTATGGCTCTTTTCAAATTAGAAGAGCCCCCTCTTAAAATTCTATATTCCTTTGTAGCCGTAATTATGGCTCATGCCTTTTACAACTTCCCAGTTGTTATTTCCATTGTGAGTGAATACTGGCAGAAGCTGGACTACAGTTGTGAAAGAGCAGCCCTTACTTTGGGTTCAAGACGGTTCAAGGTCTTTAGAACCATTACCTTACCAAGACTCAGACCTGCAATCTTTAGCAGCGCCTCCCTTGTGTTCTTATTCTGTTTTACTAGCTTTGCCATCATCCTGGTTCTAGGCGGTGGTCCTTCTTTGACCACCACAGAAGTAGAAATTTATAGACTGGCAAGAATTAGCATGGACACTTCAAAAGCATGTGCCTTAAGTCTCTTTTCTATGTTAGTTGCTATTCTTGTTCTTGCTTTGTATTCAGTTGCACAGAATAAGCAAAACAAGGGAGAAACTATTAAGCAGTCACAGATTAAGGTACAGAGAAAACCTTGCTCCTTCTTCCAGCATTTTGGAATTAGCGTATATTTAATTTTCTCTTTACTCTTTATTCTCTGCCCAATCCTCAGCATAATTGTCCGCTCGTTTTTAGGCTCTGCCTCAAGAGCAGGTGCTAATGAGTGGACCATTTCTGCCTATGTAAAACTCTTTCAAGCCGGCAGTTCAAATCTAAAAGCCATTGTTAACAGCTTGGGCATTGCCTTGGCTTCCTCTATTCTTGCAACCACAGCAGCCCTAAGAATATGCACCTACATTGTCAAAGACAAGAGAGGTGGAGTTGCTGTTGACGTAACTCTTATGCTGCCTATGGTAATAAGCTCTGTTATAGTAGGCTTAAGTTATTTTATTATATCAAAATATCTTAAATTTATCCCCTCTATTGTCCTTATCATACTCACCCACACGGTAATAATTATGCCGTTTATTATTAGAACGGTGCTTCCGGTATATAGAAAATTACCAGAAAGCCTTACCAATGCCTCTAGAACTATGGGCTACAGTGCTAGAGCCACCTTTAGACACATTGAAAAGCCTCTTTTAAGACCTGCGCTCTTAACTGGAATGGTCTTTGCCTTTGTCCTAAGTGTAGGAGAACTTAATGCTACCCTACTTCTGGGCTCCTCCAGCTATCAAACCCTTCCGGTACAAATTTACAGGTTAATTAGTTCCTACAACTACCAGGGAGCCTGTGCTTTAGGCTCTATCCTGATAGTTATTTGTTTTATTGTTTTTCTTATTAGTGAAGCGTTAAAAAGGAGAAGTTATGTCTGAACTTGGACTGTGCTGCAAAAATATTAAGGTCTCGTATCCGCAGTTTACAATGGAGCTGGATTTCTCCATCAACAAAGGAGAACTGGTGGGTTTAATTGGTCCATCTGGGAGTGGAAAAAGCACCGCTCTTTCTTTGATAAGTGGACTTCTTCAGCCTCAAAGTGGCAGCATTCTCATTAACGGAAAAGACGTTACCAATCTTAGTCCAGACAAGAGAAAGATAGCCTTAGTCTTTCAAGACTATGCACTTTTTCCTCATATGACGGTAGAACAGAACATTGCTTATCCAATGAAGAACCTCAAACTGTCTAAGGAAGAAATCAAAAATGAGGTGGCAACTTACCTGGATCTGGTCAACCTAAGCGGTTATGAAAAACGTCACATTGACGAACTTTCTGGAGGCGAAAGACAGCGCACTGCCTTGGCAAGAGCCCTTGCCTCAAAGCCGGATTTACTACTCTTGGACGAGCCCCTTTCTGCACTAGATGCAAAGCTCAGAATCTCTCTTAGAAATGAAATTAAGGATATCCAGCGCAAGACTGGTACTACTACTCTTTATGTCACCCATGACCAGGAGGAGGCTTTGAGCCTCTCTGACCGGCTGATTATTCTGAACAACGGAAAAATTGAACAAATGGGAAATCCTGAGGATATTTACAGAAGACCTGCCACTGAATTTGCAGCCACCTTCATGGGAGAGTGTAACCTTCTGCCTTACGATATCATCCTAAAGACTCTCAGAGTTCCTGAAACGGAAGCCTCCAAGTTCATCTATCAGTGCTTTGGACCTGAACATAGGCTCTTCTTCCGTCCAGAAGACATGGTCACCAACGATATCCCAGAGTTGCCTTTCCCTGAATTCTTCCCACACCTGCGCTTTGAAAATGCAAAGATTATTCGTTGCGAGTATATGGGGAAAGAGTACCTGGTCACTGCAGAATATGATGGAATAAAAATTAAGGCTTATACTTCTTATAAACCGGCATCAGACAAAATTACGGTTGGAATCAGAATTGCAAAGATTCTTGAATTCAACAACGGCAAACTTACACGACACTGAGCACTTCCTTAGTCAAATTTCAGTTGTTTTACGTTCTGAATCTCATCCCTTAAGAGGGCTGCTCTTTCAAACTCCAAGTCCTTAGCAGCCTGAAGCATTTGAGTCTCAAGCTCTTTGATGTAGCGTTTTCTTTCATTAGCATTCAGCAGGTTGAAACCAGCCTTGATAATCTTGATATCCTGCTTGCTGTTTTCCACCACATCTTCTTTTTCGCGTTCCAGAATATCCTCAACAGCCTTGATGATGGTCTTTGGCGTGATATTGTGCTCCTGGTTGTACTTCATTTGAATGGCTCGGCGGTTTTGCGTTTCAGAGATAGCCTCTTCCATAGCCTCACTCATGCGGTCTGCGTACATAATAACCTTACCGTTGGCATTACGGGCCGCTCTACCAATGGTCTGAATGAGGGAGGTAGTACTGCGCAAAAAGCCAATCTTGTCCGCATCCAGAATTGCCACCAGGGAGACTTCCGGCAAGTCCAAGCCTTCTCGCAGGAGGTTGATGCCCACAAGGACGTCAAACTCGCCAAGACGCAGTTGTTTGAGAATCTCAACGCGTTCAATGGTATCAATTTCAGAGTGTAAATAACGGACCTTAACGCCTTTGGAGGCAAGAAAATCGGCAATGTCTTCAGCCATGCGCTTGGTCAGGGTGGTAACCAGTACCCTTTCTTTTATAGCAGTACGTTTTCTAATCTCCCCCAGCAGGTTTTCCATTTGCCCCTCAGTAGGACGGACAATAATTTCCGGATCCAGAAGACCAGTAGGTCTAATCACCTGAGACACCACTTGAGACGAGAGTTGCTTTTCTAGCTTACCAGGTGTAGCCGATACAAAAATCCTCTGCCCTGCCACCCTGTCAAACTCGTCATATTTAAGAGGTCTGTTATCCAAGGCCGACGGCAGTCTAAAACCATACTGCACAAGATTTACCTTACGCGAATGGTCGCCTTCATACATAGCCCCAATCTGAGGAAGCGTAACGTGAGACTCATCTATAAAGGTAAGGAAATCGGGCTGGAAGTAGTCCAGCAGCACCGCGGGTCTCTCCCCAGGCGCCCTATTGGAAAGCGGTCTGGAATAGTTCTCAATACCAGAGCAATAGCCCAGCTCCTGCAGCATCTCCAGATCATACTCCACGCGGGTCTTAATTCGTTCTGCCTCAAGAGGATGCCCCGTATTCATGAAATATTCGTACTGCTCCTCCATCTCCTTTCTAATGCGGTCCAGCGCCGCCACCACCTGCTCTTTTGGCATGACAAATTGCTTAGCCGGATACAGCGTAAAACTCTCCTGCCGGTTCTGTTTTTCGCCAGAGATAGGGTCAAACCACTGAATACTCTCCACCTCATCCCAATCCAGCGTAAGTCGCACCGCATTCTCCAAGTACGGCGGGAAAATCTCAATCACATCGCCGTGAACTCTAAACGAGCCCCGCGTCAGCACCAGGTCATTTCTCTCATACTGCATGCGCGTCAGCTGCTCCAGTTCCTCCCTATGATTGAAGACCATTCCAGTCCTAAAAACATGGGTCATATCCCGCAACGACACCGGGTTAGCCAAACTAAAAATGCACGAGACAGTGGCCACCACAATGACATCTCTTCTCTCCATCAAGGAAAAGGAGGCCGATAACCTCATGCGGTCAATTTCTTCATTTATATCTGCATCTTTTTCTATGTATAAGTCCTTACCTGGCACATAGGCTTCTGGCTGATAGTAATCGTACGTGGACACAAAATACTCAACTCTATTTTCTGGAAAGAAGGACTTAAATTCCTTATAAAGTTGAGCCGCCAAGGTTTTGTTATGAGACAAAACGAGGGTAGGACGTTGCACTTTCTCTATAATTTTTGCCATGGTATACGTCTTTCCGGACCCCGTTACCCCCTTTAGCGTTTGGTATCGGTCCCCGTTAAGTACCCCATCAGAAAGCTTATCTATTGCCTGTTGCTGATCCCCGGAAGTCTCAAAGGGAGAATGCACCACAAAGGGCTTGTCCTGCCATTGAACAGCCCCATGGACGTTCTGAACCAGCTCTCCACCCCAGGAGGCATCAACTTTTGAAGGTTCAACTTTTGAAGATTCATCAGACATTTTTTTACCCTTTGCGCTCGCCTTTGTGCTCGCCTTTGTGCTCGTCTTTGTGCTCGCGCTATTGAGAAATCCAGCTCAAATATTCTTCCGTGCGTTCTACCAGTTCCACGGTAAGCTTTACCGTATTGCCGTTACGGTTTACCACCACAGAGACCTTGTCACCAGGCTTTGTATTGGAAAGAGAAGTAAACAGGTCATTATAATCCGTGATATCCACCCCGTTGACCTGAGTAATGATATCGCCACCCAAATAAATAACGGAAGAGCCGTAAAGCACCTGGGTAGTACCCGCTTTAAGGCCAGCCTTTGCAGCCTTACCTTCTGGCACCACCTGGCTGACCAAAAGGCCCTTTGAAACATTGAGATTAGCATAATCCACAATGGACTGAGACAGCTGAACTGGAACAATATCCAGCCAGCCTCTAGTAACCTTGCCGTATTTAATAAGGTCCTCAACGGCATCTGCAGCAGTATTAGATGCAACGGCAAAGTTCATGCCCTGGCTTGTTCCACTTGTGGAATAAATTGAAGTGTTGATTCCAATTACTTCGCCTTTTGTATTAAGCAGAGGTCCTCCAGAGTTACCCGGATTTATTGGAGCTGAAGTCTGAATCATGCCCAAAAGCACTTTTCCGTCCTCGTCTCTGATAGGTCTGCTTAAACCAGATATAATTCCAGTTACCAGAGTTCTGTCATACCCAAACGGGTTTCCAATGGCTAGCACCTTTTGACCTACAACAAGGGAGTCTGAGTCTCCAAAGGTTAGGTACTCCAGCGTTACACCGCTAGCGGGAGTAATGCGAATGACAGCAATATCGTTCTCGCTGTCTATGCCCACAAGTTCTGCCTCGTAAGTTGAGTTGTCATATAGAGAAACCGTTATGACAGAGGCATCTGCTATGACGTGTTCGTTGGTGACTATGTAGCCGTCCGATGAAATGAAAAAGCCAGAACCGGTGTCTGTAGTTGGAACAGCATCAAAGTAAGAGGAATCATTGGTAACCTGGGTTTCAATATGAACTACTGCCTTGTTGCATTTCTCAAAAATGCTTATGTTCTGCAGTTCGTCCTCGCTGTAATTCCAGGAGCCTTCATTTCCCTGAAAGAGCGTCACCCCGGAGTCTCCATAGTAGATGTTGTCCACGGGCACTCCTGCCATTTCCAAGAGCCCCTTCTCTCCACTGGTATCCAGCACATCCTGCAAAGCACTTCTAAGTTCCTTTTGACGCTGTTTAGACTCAATGGCAGTGGTCCACTTAACCAGAGCATATCCAATGCAAACGGCGAGAATAACACCAAGCACAATCAAAAGAATTCTAAGGGCTTTGCTTTTAATCTTCATGCTAAAAATAGTAATCAAAAATTATCTATCTGCCAATACACTGGAGGTTCACAACCACGTTTTGTGCAGTTATAGTAGGCAACCTTATTTGCAAATTCCAGCAGGCTTTTTACCTCCTCTTGCGAAAGGTCTCTCACAGAGGTTTTACCCTTATCCTTACGTTTTTGAAGCTGTGCCAAAATTGCTCCGGAAAATACATCCCCGCAGCCAATAGTATCAACTAAATTTTCCACTTTCTGTGCTGGAAATCTTACTTCAAAAGTTGGGGCATACCAGATAGCGCCATTTTCTCCTAGCGTCACTATAAGATGAAGTTTACAAACCTTCCTAAGTTGCTCTACTGCTTCTTTTAGACTTAAGAATGGGAATACAATCCTTAAATCTTCCTCACTGATTTTAACCAGCTCGCACTGTTTAACGTTTTCTAAAAGTTGAGCTCTAAAAGTCTCTAGATTCTCAATCACAGCAGGTCTAACGTTAGGATCATAGAAGACAACAGGCCTTGGCTTTATTGTTTCTATTGCGGGAAAAACCACCTCTCGCGTTTGCGGGAAAGTCAGCATCAAGGAACCCGTCATAACAAAATCAATGTCCGTCATCACGGAGAAAGCATTAGAAAGTTGAGCAACAGTGGCATTTGAGGCTACCGTTTGCTTCCAATCAAAGATATACTCTGCCTTTCCTTCTTTATCAAGAATAACCTTGCTACACAGCGTGGGCTCTTCAAAATTGCACAGCTGAGGGTCAAACATAATACAGTTATCAATGAGTTTTTCTAGGATTTGATTGCCATAACTATCCTTTGAAACCTTAGTAAACAGGGCCGTGGAAGCGCCAAGTCTTGCAGTAGTTAGGGCAACATTTAACGGACAACCGCCCACCGTCTCTGAAACCACCCCCTGTTTATCCACTATATCTATCAGCGATTCTCCCACACAAACTATCATAACAACTCCATATTGCACGTTTGCCGCGTACTCTTTAATATAGATACGATTATGGCATGTTTTAAGGCAATATGCTATCATGGATTATCACTTTAGGGCCCCTTTGGAAGGGCTACGGAGGAATTATGGACAAGAACGAAAACATCACCGAGGAGACTAAAGCAACAGAGAAAGCGCCCCTCAACTTCATTGAAAGAATCATTGAAGACGACCTAGCCAACGGAAGAGTGCCAAACAATCAAATTGTGACCCGCTTCCCACCTGAGCCAAACGGATACTTACATATTGGACACATCAAAAGCATCTGCCTGAATTTTGGACTTGCCCAGAAATATGGTGGAATTTGCCACCTGCGCCTAGACGACACCAACCCCGCCAAGGAAGACATGGAATACATAGACTCCATCAAGTCCGATATCAAATGGCTTGGTTTTGATTGGGGAAAGTACGAATATTATGCCTCAGATTACTATGACCAGCTACACGAAATTGCTATTGATTTAATCAAAAAAGGCATGGCTTATGTAGATAGCCAGACTCCTGAGGAGGTTCGCATCAACCGTGGAACCCTCACCACACCAGGTAAAAATAGCCCAGACAGAGACAGAAGCATTGAAGAAAACCTCAGACTCTTCAAGGAAATGGGCGAAGGCAAATACCCAGAAGGCACCTACCTGCTTAGAGCAAAACTAGACATGGCAAGCCCCAACATCAACATGAGAGACCCTGCCCTGTACAGAATCAAGTTTGCTGAGCATCCAAGAACGGGCAACAAGTGGTGCATCTACCCAATGTATGACTTCACCCATCCTATCTCGGATGCAATTGAAGGCATTACCCACTCCATTTGTACTTTGGAATTTGAAGACCACAGACCTGCCTATGACTGGGCTTGCTCCATTGACAACCTTGAGCACACCCCACACCAGTATGAATTTGCCAGACTGAACATCAACTACCTGGTTATGAGCAAGAGAAAGCTACTGCAACTGGTCAATCTGGGTATTGTCAGCGGCTGGGATGACCCAAGAATGCCTACTATCAGCGGTATCAGAAGGCGTGGTTACTCTCCAGAATCCATGAAGGATTTTGTAAACCGCGTTGGCGTTGCTAAGGTTGAATCTGTTGTTGACTACTCTCTCATGGAATTCTGTGTCCGTGAAGACCTGAACAAGAGAGCAAAGCGAGTCATGGCAGTTTTGGATCCAATTAGACTTGTCATTGACAACTATCCTGCAGACAAAACCGAATATTTTACCACAGAGAACAACCCAGAAGATCCAACCATGGGAACCCGCGAAATTCCATTTACCAACGAGCTTTACATTGAAAGGGAAGACTTCATGGAAGTCCCTGTTAAAGGCTATCATCGCCTTTACATTGGCAACGAAATTCGCTTAAAGAATGCCTATTACGTAAGGGCCACCAGCTGTGAAAAAGATGCTGATGGTAACGTGACGGTTGTTCACTGCACCTACGACCCAGAATCTCGTGGCGGAGAAACTGCTGACGGTCGTAAAGTTAAGGGTACCAGCCACTGGGTAAGCGCAAAGCATGCGGTAAATGCGGAAGTTCGTCTTTACGACAAGCTCTTTGCTACAGAATACCCAGGCGGAGAGACTGGCAACTACCTGGATGACCTGAATCCAAACTCCCTCATTATTATGAAGGATGCCAAGGTAGAACCTTCTGTTGCTAATGCAAAGCCAGGTGAGTACCTGCAGTTCATCAGAAGCGGATACTTTACTCCAGACTATGACACAACTGCAGAGCATCCTGTGTTCAACAGAACCGTTACGCTAAAAGACTCCTGGGCAAAGCAAAAGGCAAAGATTGGATTATAATTATTAAATTAAAAATCATTTGTTACGCCTTGCTTTGCAGTGAGAGCCATCTCTAAATCAGCAAAATAGCGCTATTTTCAAAATTCAAATTTTATAGCGCTATTTTTTGCATCTAAAAAACATAATTTAATTTTTCCAGCGCTATTTTTTGCACCTATAAAACATAATTTATTTTTGCAGCGCTA